>NZ_JBIAHR010000039.1:0-54247 GCF_042870695.1 Streptomyces sp. NPDC006384 | reverse complement strand
GCCCAGTCGGGGGCCGAGCTCATGATGGTCAGCAGGACGATGCCGGCGACGATGCTCTGCCACAGGTAGAGGCCGAAGCGGGCGAGCAGCCGGTGGGCGATCGCGTAGAGGGCGCGGGAGAGCAGGGCAGTTGCGGTGAACACCGCGGCCAGCGCCAGGTGCCGGTGGTGGTGGAAGAACTTGGAGTACAGGACCCAGGTAGAAGCCGAAGAAGACGAGGACGAACGCGGTACAGGTCGCGAGGATCGCGGCGGGCGGCCGGTAGTCGGCGCGCCCGTCCCAGGTCCGGGGCGGGTCGAGGCGCCGCAGGAGCGCGGGTATCTGACGGCGCTCTGGGGGCCGGGCGCTGCCCGCGGGGTGGTTCACGTGCTCGTCCTGCCGTTCGTTCTTCGCGTGACCGCCGGTAAGGCGGCCTGGCTCGTGGTGGTGTTCAGCTGGCTCGTGAGTCTGCCGTACGGCCTCGACTCGTCGGGAGCGGCATCGCCGCGCGGCCGCGGCAGGCGAGTCGGCGGTGCCATCGGCCGCCGGCCAGGAGGGCGTCGGCGCAGGCCCGTTCCAGAGCGGTGAGGAAGGCCTCGGGGTGCTGGGTGGGCAGCCGGTGGCCGCCGCCGGGGATGACGTGGAGGGGTGCCATGCGCAAGTGCGCCAAGCTCGCCCTGCTGTCAGTGCGCGGCCTTCGGCCGCCCCTCCGCCTGCGGTTGCCGTGCCGGCGGCAACGGCAGGCGACACACGGCGCGCAACCGGTCCGTTCGGATCCGCGCGGTGATCTGGGCCTGGTGATAGCGGCTGGATGATGCTGACCAGAGTTCCGGCACCTTTGAGGTGCTGTCCCTCTGGCCGCCGAGTAGGTGGTCACGGCTGACGTCGCTTGGCCAGTGTCCTGCACTGGTCCCGGCAGATACCGGATGATGTTGACCAATACTTCCGGGGCTCCGGTGAATCGGGAAGGGGCAGTCGATGACGCAGGCCCGTGTGGCGAGCGAGCGGGTGACAGGACGGGTGTGGACCGTGCGCCTGGATGCTGCAGGGCGCAGCGTGCCGACGGTGAAGGTCAGCTGCAGCCGGGCTGCCTGCACACCTCAACGCCTGGGCTCCACCGCTCAGGGACGGGCCTTCGCCGTTGCCCATCTGAAGGCTCACCTGCGGGCGGCCGGGGGACCGCGGCCTGATGCGTCGTGTGCGTGCCGCGCGGAAGGGTGTCAGGCGCATGGCGAGAAGGCCGGTCATGGACCCGCCGGAGGGGCCTTGCGATGCGGAGGCGCCGTGGTGCTGGCCGTGGTCACTGATCCGACCGGGCGCTGGTGGAGGGCATGGGAGTGCTGTTCCCGCTGCGCGGCGGCCCACCCCGCAGCCCGCGTGGTGGCCACCGCTTCCGCCGTAGCCGTATCACCCGCCTCCGGCGTGAGCGAAACGCCCAGGCGTGCTGCCGGGAGTGATGCAGGAGCGCCGGTCTTCTCCGCTGCTTCTCCATCCGCCCCGAGGAGCACGGCGAGCAGCCGGGAGGGGCTGCCTGCGCCGCGATCGGCTGCGGCCGCGCCGAGGTCGCGTCGGGCCAAGCGGTGGGGGAAGATCGCTCAACGCCTGGTGCCGCATGATCTTCAGCCGGTAGTGCTGCGCGACGAGCTCATCGAGCTCGGTGACGCTTTTCGGGCCTACCAGAAGTCCAGCGAGCCGGACCTGGAGCTCCTGGCCAGCCTGCACGGCCGCAAAGCGCGCGCCTTCGCCGCCTGGGCGGACGTGACGGGTGACGGGAGCTTGCGTGCCGAGGCGCGGCGTGCCGAGCAGGCGGCGGCCAACGTCCGTCTTCAGCATGAGCAGCGCACCGGCCGGGACGCCGAGGGCGCCGTCGCACGTGTGCTGACGGGGCCGAACCAGTGGGAGCATGCGCGTGGCGTGCTTGCCTATGTCCGCGATCACGCGCCGGTTCCGGGGCCGGAGGGGCGTCTGCTGACGCTGCTGCTGACATTGCGCACCGCGAGCAGGGGCAGCGGCAACGTCACCGCCCTGGATGTGAACGGGTTGCCGCTGGGCGATGTCGAACAGCTCCTCCAGGGGATGGTCAACGCGGGCTGGCTGCGACTGCCCGGGACCGCGGCCGATCTGCTGGTCTCCACCTCCGAGAACCCCACTCACATCATCGTGCCCTCGCTCCTCCCTCATGACGGCGACCGCGGGCCGTTCGATTTTGGGAAGTCGATGCGGGCCAAGCTGTCGGGGTGGGCGCAGAAGGCTGTGGGCGAGCGCAAGCTGCGCAAGAAGAAGACGCCGGCCGCCGTGAGGCTGCTCGCTCTTGCCTGTGCCGCGCACAGCAGCGCCGATGGGCGGCTGGGGCCCTTCGGTCGGGGCCTTGCAGTCGAGGCGCTGGCCGCGCTGTGTGCTGTCGATTCCACCGAACTCGGTGGGTTGGCCGAGCAGTTGGTTGCTGCCGAGTGGCTCACAGACGTATCGGTGACCAGCACGCACGTCACGGGTCGGCTGTGCGAGCGTGTCCTCGAGCTCAGCTGCCCGGTACCGGCCCGATGAGTGCCCCGTACTCGTCGGTTGAGGCCGCTGGAGTCGTACGCCTTCACAAGCTCACCAGGCTGGGCTTGAGTCCGACCGAACTGCGCAGGGTTGTGCGGCCGTAGTCTCAGCGGGCGGGAACGAGCTGGTCGGCCGGCGCGATGCCGTCCCAGAATCCCGCGCGTAGGTGCACCCGGTGTTCTTCGCTGATCTCCTCGTTGCCGATCATGCCGAAGCGGGCGGCGTAGCGCAGGAGCTCGCCGTCGAGGGAACGGGGGATGCGGGGGTTGGCCTCGGCGAGTCTGGCGATGATCTCTGTGGCTTGGTCGTGCGGCAGGCGCTGGGTCCAGCGGGTGGCGAAGGTTCGGCCCACCTCTCTGGGTTCACCGGTGACCTGGGTCATGTCGTGCTCGCGGTCCACCCACTCCTGTTCGGGGGTGGTGAGATCGCGCAGGAGCGGGAGCCCGTCGTCGGGGTCGACCCATCCGGTGTCCGATGACCAGCGCAAGGTTGCGGCCGGTGCGGGGCGCTGGGCCAGGGCGCTCGGGGTGGGGATCCGGGGACGAGTCAGGAGGGGACGCTCGGGCTCACCGCCCGGCTCGGCATGCTCGAGCGCGGGCTGGGCTGGAGCCTCTGCCCCCTGCTCCGCCGTGGGCGGTTCGACGGCCTTGATGGCCTGCGTCAGCCAGGCGCGGTCCAGCAGGTGCCGCTCGTCTGCCTCCGCCACCAGGTCCTCGGACTGGTTGTACTCGCCGTCGGCGGCCTGTACGGCCCACAGGTGGATGGCCACGCCGTGGTCCTTGGCCGCCATCACTCCGGGCAGCAGGTCTCCGTCGCCGGTGATCAGCACGATGTCGCTGCAGGCGTGGTTGCGGGCGAGCTCGGTCAGCTGGGCGTGCATGGCCGCATCCACGCCCTTCTGCTGGGGCCTTCCGTCGGCCCGGGTCAGCAGGCCCAGGCGCACGGTGACCCGGGGCATCACCCGAAGGCGCCGGTGCTCGGGCTGGGGCACCCGCTCAGGAGCGCCGTCGAACCAGTAGATACGCAGGAGCGGCTGCCCGGTATCGGCCTCGGCGCGCTGGCGTATCTGTTGGATCAGCTGTCCGTGGTCGACAGTCAGCCGGGACCGTGTCGCCTCACCCGTCAGCAAAGTCGCAGCTGCGCCCAGGAGATATCCGGCGTCCACCAGGACGATGCATCGGTCCATGTGCCCCCCTCGACCGTGAGCAGTCCCTACTCAGTCGGTAGTCCATCACATGCCGCTCTCGCGGACTTGTCGTTCGCGCAGTTCCCGGGGGAGCTTCCTCTCCCTAGGGTTCCTAGGTGGCGGGGGTGCTCGCTTCCGGCCCGGCCGGTGCGGAGATTCCCCATACCGAGCGTGTCGCTGCGGTGAGAGCCGGCGGCAGCGGCTCGCGCTGGGGCGGGTCCGGTATCTCGTTCAGGCGGTAGACCTGCCATCGCCATCCGCTGGTCTCACTGTGCTCGGCGGTGACGACTCGGTCGTATCCGTCCCCGCATGCGCGGTTGGCCGTCTCCACGGCCTGGGCCAGGGCGATCAGGAACTGCGGTGGGAGGTCGTCTGGCCGTACCGGAGGGCTGAGTGGGTTCCAGACGGTGTCGATTCCGTTGACCAGCATGGCGGAGGGGCCCATCTGGACGATCTCGTGGGCCTCTGCCGCGCGGAGCAGACGCGCGGCGCCATCCTTGTACCCCTGGGTGAAGATCCAGACGGTGCCGTGCGTCACGGGTTCTCCTCCTGGTGGTCCTGGTAGCCGGTGCGGGCCCCGGGTCTGCGAGGCGCGGCCCAACGATCGCGCAGGGCCTGCACAGGCAGCAGGTTCGCTCCCGCCGGGCGGGCCGCCGTCCATCCGGTCTCCCGCCGGGCGGGCGGAATCGCCTGGCGGCGCCCGTCGTGCTGTGCGATGCCCGTCGGCTGTCGTTGTCGGTGGCTGTGTCCCTGGGTGTCCCTGTGGGCGGTGCAGGCCTCACTACGGACGCAGCGCGCTGTGGCTACCGGTGGTTGTGTCCCTGTGTGCCCCTCCGTCTGCTGCACGCTGGACTCGCTCCACGATGCCGTTGCCCGCGTGGCTCGGGGCTTTGCGCGAGGTCGGCCCTGCTTAGGTCGGCCTGCCTCTGCCGGGCTGGGCGTACTGGTGGGCTCGAAGGTGTTGCTGGTGAGAAACGGCTCGGCCGGGGTCCCGGGCGGGCGGGCCGGCGGAGGTGCGGTCGGGGGCGGCGTCGGCTTGAGACGGACGAGAACGCCGAGCGGGCCGAGGCGGCGCTACCGGACTGGCGGGCCGTCTTCGCGGCCGGTCGGGGAGCCGGTGACAGTCACGGACGCGGCGAACCGGTCTGCCGACTTGGTCGTGCAGTTCATAGGGCTCGCGCTGGCGCTGGGTGAGGTCAGCCCGTGGCGGCTGCGGCCGGTGTATCTCGGAACTCAAGAGGCCTGCGGGCTACGGTGGTTGCCCTCTATTCGAGGCGCAAAGTCCGGAATGTTGCCGGGAAATGTGTCCCTGGGTGTCCCTGTGTCCCTGAGGCGGCGCGGGGCCGGCATTCAGCTCGCCTTAGCCTGGGCGCGGCCGGAGGCTGTCCAGGAGTCGGTGGTGGCTTCGAATTCCGCTGCGGCCTGGGATCTCGCACTCTTCCTCGGACCACTGGGCCCAGTAGGCGCGTTCGCGGTCTTCCTCGGCCGCGGCCTGGGCGGCGGCATCGGCCATGCACGGCGGGCAGTTGTGCAGGTGGCGGAGGTCGGACCGGGAGGCGTTGGCCATCGTCCTCAGCACCGGGTTGGTGATCACCCCGATGCGGTCGCCATCGATCCAGGCGACCTGTTCTGGGAAGTAGTCGGGGGGCAGTGGGCTCTGTCTCCGACCTGGAAGTGGCCAGGCCTCTCCCAGTGCGCAGGCGCAGACGGCGCTGGAGCCGCCGACTGCCGCGGCGTCGCCCGGCGGCGGAGCAGGCGGAAGATGTTCACGGGGTCTCCAGGAAGGGGGCGGGGTGGGCTGGTCCGTGTCTGGCGTCCCGTCGCGCGGTGCTGGCCGGCCCGTGGGGCGGGCGACAGCCGGTGGGAGTTGTCCGTCGGGCACACCGGGCGGGGATGGATGCCCGTGGGGCGGGAGCGGGCGGTGCCGGCCGCGGCCGCCGCCCTACGGTCGCGGCCATGTCAGACGACGAACTGAGCACCAGCGCCCTTCACCAGCGGATCATCGACACCGGCCACTTCGGCCGTGGGGACGTGGTCCATGCCATCGGCTCGCTGCTCGAGGCCCAGCACATCGGCCGTCCGCTGATGCTGTACCGAGTCACGGGGCGGATGGGGTGGCATCTCAGCGGGGAGCAGGCCCATGTGCTGGAGGCGGAGCAGCGGCCGGGCCGGGCCGAGGTGCGCGCTCCGGCCCGGTACCTGATCCATCTGGAGAACTGCCCGCCGTGCGCGAAGTTCGAGGGCCAGCTGCGGGAGGAGATCACCTCTGCCGACTTCGGGGATGCCGAACCGCACGAGGTGATGTTGATCGCGCGGACGGAAGACGGGCAGCTCGTGCACATCCTGGATGTGCTGCGGTTGCAGGAGGAACAGGGCGGCGCCTGAGCCGCCGGGCGGCGCGGGCCGGGCGATGCCGGCCCGCGCTCGGGTCATGCGGCGGGGGTCTGCTCCAGGCCCCCGGTCGCGGGGCCGCCGAGGAACTGCTGCGTCAGCTCCTCCATGGTGACCTCGGTGGCCTGGAACGGGGCCGGGGCCGTCTCGCCCTTGCCCAGACGTACGACGAGGCCGAACTTCTTGACCTTGGCGTTCTCGGCGAGTTCGGCCAGGTTGACGGTGACCTCGGTCAGCTCGCCGTTCTTCAGGGCGAAGTCGGCGGTGGCCTTCTCGTCGGGCACGTCCTTGAGGTCCTTGGCCGAGGGCAGCACGGCGCCCGGGGGGAGGCCCTTGGCGAACGGGCGGATTTCGTCGACGAGCTCGGTGAGCACCGTCTTCAGCGAGGCGGTGGCGGTGATGTGGTCGGCGCCGCCCCGCTCGCCGGCGTCCTTCAGGTCGACCTCGCGGGTCAGCACGGTACGCAGCGCCTCGGTGAGCTTGCGCTGGGTGCTGGCGTCGGGGCTGGGGGCGCCGCTGGCACTGGCGCCCGTGCTGTCCTTGAGGTGGGCCGTGGAGATCTTGATCCACTGTCCGCTGAGGAGGGGCTTAAGGGCGGTGGCGGTCTCGGGCAGGTCCTCGGCGGCCGGCAGGGGGGTGCCGGTCTTTGCGGCGATCGCCTTCACATCGGCGCGCAGGTAGGCGTAGTCGCCGGCGATGCGGTACTCAATCAGGTCCGAATCGGCGCTGGAGAACTTCACGGCCATGCCGATGAGGTCCTTCTCCCCGGAGTCCTTCAGCGGCTTCTTCGACTGGACGGACAGCGAGACGCGGGCGTCGGCGAGCAGTTGGGCGGCCTCGGTGGGCATCGGGTTGCCGGGGTCGTCCTTGGCATCCAGGGCCTTGAGCGTGGCGGCGTCGGTGTCGAGGTCGAGCTCGATGGAGAGCGAGCGCTGCTCACCGAGCTTGCCGAAGGCCCGGTCGATCTTCTGTGCCGCTGAGAGCTCCTCGGCGGTCCCGCAAGCTGCGGCGCCGGCCAGGACAGCGCCGACCAGAGCTGTGGCGGTGAGGGTCTTGCGTATGGCGGGAATGACGGTCTCCTCCGGGATACGGCCCAGCGCCGATCATGTGCCGGCGGCCTCGGCGTCCACCGTGCCTACTGCCATCCGGGCGCAGCCAGGCCTCACCGCGGTGAACCCGGCGGTCTCCCGCCGCGCGGGCTGCCGAGGGCGCCCTTTCCCGCCGGGCGGGCGCATTGGAGGCGTTGGTGTCCCGCTGGTGCGGCCTCGACGGCGGGCGTTCTCCCACATCCCAGTCGCTTCGGTCGCTGCCGGCCACGGCTTGGCGGGAGCGTGAGCGGGGTCAGGCCGAACGGAGCGGGATGACGATGCGCTCCCCCGTGGCCTTCTGGCCCAGGCGGAAGATGGGGCTGTTGGAGATGCGATCAACTTCCTCGAGCCAGCCGTCCTTGGCGAGTTCGCCCCGCACCCGGCTGAAGAGGGTCGGCGTCATGCCGAGCTCGCCGGCCAAGTTGGTGGCGGTCTGCTTGACGGCGCCGCTGAATTCCTTGGGCATGACGGCGTAGAGCTGCATGATGAGCCGCTGGTTGGGCTTGAGGCCCTTGGTGCGCCGCAGGACTTCGAGGGCTACCGGGTCACCGCTGGTCATCAATCCCCCTTACAGACGTGGGCCGCTGCCATTCCCGGAGCCCTGGAATGTCCGGCGGGTTGTAGGCCCGGATTGCCTCACGCTGCTGCGCGGAGGTCAGTTGGCTGGCGAAATACGGGCTGACCTTGTAGAACCGCTGACGTCCGAACTCGTCCGCGAGAAAGAGGAGGCGTCGGCTGGTCAGCTTGCGGACGATGCGGCCCAGGGCGTCGGGGGACGTGCCCGTCCGATCGGCGATGTACGCAGTGGTCTTCATGACCGCCTCCCCCGGGCGGGGTGTGGCCCCGACGAACCACATGAAGATGCGGAACTCGCGGTCGGTCAGTCCTCCGTCCTCCTTGGGGACGGCTGCCAGTGCTTCCAGGCGTTCATTGTCGACCGTGCTGTAGCCGCCGATGTAGCCGAAGCGCGTGCGCGGTTCCGAGCCGTGGGCACTGCTCTCCCCCGGTTGCTGCGCAGAGCGCGCCATCCGTTTCTCCGGTCGTCGTGCGACATGAACTATGAGTACATGGACACCCTAACCCGCGTCCGGATCCCTGAACTACCACAACATGTACTCATGGTTCATCTTGTCCGCTCCTGGGAGCCGGATATCCAGACTCCAGGAGCGGCATAACACGACCTCAGGAGCGGCATAACACGGTTGCGGAAGCGGCATATCCGATCTTGGGAGCGGCATCGATCCGCGAAACCCGCAGGTCAAACGGGGTTGCGAGCAGGTTCTCTCTACATGCTGTACCGGAGCTGGAGGGCCGTGGGCGCTGATCGGTCAATCCGGTCAGCATTTCCATCACGCGTCCCGGCGCGTCGCGCGTGTCGACCGCCTACCCCAGCCCTGTGATGCCTCAGCCGACGAACGTCAGCCCCGGTGCTGCCGCAGGGGCGCGGCGGCGTGCGGAGGTACGGAGCCGGGCGGCCGGCCACGGCCGAACGGCGGCCCCCTTCCCGGCACCAGCCACGCTTCCATGTCTTTGTCCGTCACGGCCTGTGCCACCCGGGACGCAGCACCGCTGGTGCCGTCCACGGGCCGCACCCGACCGAGGTGCCGCACGCGAAGCCTGCTCAGCCACCTCGCCCTGCCCACCGGCGCCGGCCCCGGCAAGACGCGCGAGTCCCGGGTCGGAGGTTTCAGCACAGGAGGTGCCGGCCGTAGGGGATGAGGACAGGGTCGAGGGGGCCGTCGCAGCCTTCACACCGCGGCGTGGGCAGCTTGGGCGCCTTGGGAGTGGGGACTGTGCCCGCTGTGGGCCTCGGACTGCGCTGGGGTACCGGCTGGCCCGGGAGACGTGGTGCCAGACGGCGGCGGGATCGGCCTTGGCGGGCGAAGCGCTCAAGAGCAGCACGGCCTGCTTCGTTGGCGCGCTGCCGGGCGAACTCCCGAACCTTGCGGTGGTCCTCGCGTAGCTTCTCTCGCAGCGCGAGAGGCAGCAAAGCCCCGTGCGCGTCAAGGCCGAGGTCGTTCAGAGGAAAGCTGGTTCTCTCGGTGGTGTCCAGGGCGCAGGGCGGGTGGTGCGGAGCGAATACGGCGAGGTCAGGCACCTGCCACCACTGGTAAGGGCGGACATGGGGGCGGGCGACGAGGGTGGTGACCTGGTGGGCGGCGGGGTCCAGGAACCAGACGGGCAGCCCTTCGGCGAGAACTGCGTGCGGCACCTGCAGGCCGGGCCGCCAGAACCAGACATCGCGGATGTTCTGAGCAGCGTAGTCGTGGTGTCGTGCCTGGAACCGGAGATCGGTGAGCAGATCCTTCTGCACTTCGAGGGCCAGGCGGGTGCCGTGCGTGAGGGTGACCAGGACGTCGGCGCGCCGTTCGCGCTGCGGTGTCCACTGCTCGATGTGGACGGCCGCGACGCCGGGCTGCGTGCGGGCCCACTGTGCCATGGTGTGCTTGGAGTTCAGGTGCCAAACGCTCTCGGGATGGTGACCCGCAGGGGGTGCCTGCCCGGGTGGGTGGGCGAAGTGTGTGCGTATCTCTCCTCCGAGGCGGCCCCGGACGACGAGCGGCACCCGAGTGCCCGGGGGCGCGTCGATACCGTGGAAGCAGTAGCAGCAGATGAGGGTGCCGTCGCCGTGTGGGTAGCCGCGGGCGCGCCAGTACTGCGCTGGCTGCTCTGAGACGTGGACCTCGCGGTTGGTGCGCAGGTCGAAGCCGACCACCAGCAGATCCGTGTTGCCGTCCACCCGCCCTCCCCGTGGGATGCCCGAAGTCTTTGCCGAGCATGAGAGGTCTGGACACGACGCCGCTGTGGCCTCCCGTCTCGTGGTCGGCTATCTGCCGTCCTTCCTGCCCAGCGGGCTGTCCCGGGCTGGCGGGCCCGGGCAGCGGGCCGCGCCCGCGCAGCAGCGCCCTGCCATGGCAGCGTGCCTCCATGTCAGAGGATCTCCAGGCCCGCGAAGAGGAGCTTGTCCGGCTCCTGGCGGCCACGCGCCGTGCGGTGGCCGACGGCGCTGAGCAGAAAGAAATCCAGGCGTTGCGGGGCGAGGCCGAGCGGGCCTTCAGCCAGTGGAGGATCGAGACGTCCCTCGCGTTGCACAGGGCTGTTGAGCGACCGGTGCCCTTCACTGAACGGACCGTCGAGTCCAGCCAGCCGGCCCCGCGCACGGCGCGGGAGAAGGCCCATGTCGCCCTGCTCGTTCTCGGCACTCCGGCCGGCCCTACCTTGCTCTCGCAGGTCTACGGGGCGTTCCATGATGACGCCCTGGCCGTGAGCGCTCTGCGGTCGCTGCGCGAGGGCGAGCGCAACTCCCACCAGGTCTCGCAACGGCCGTACTTCGTGTGTCCCGTGCTAAACAGCGACCTGCAGGCCGCGAAGGGGTACTACGCCTTGAGCACTTGGCCGTTGGAGCAGCGGATCATGACCCCTCACAGTGCGCAGCTGTGGCAGTTGCAAGCAGTAGCGCACCTCGCGGCCAGGGTGCAGTCGGACCTCGATTCAGGTCAGGGTGTCCCGCAGGCCGCGCTGCAACTGCTCCACACGACGGCGGCCTCCGCCGGGCTGTACAGCGGCAGGCCTGAGACGATTGAAGCCCAGGCGCACCGGCGCATGGCGCCACTGCTCGCCGAGCACCAGGCCTACAGCACCGAGGTGGCGGGGCGGGCCGAGGCCCTGCCCGACGCGGGTCAGCTCTTCGGCAAGGGGGCGGTGCGTCTGAACCATGCCCAGACCGCAGCCCTGTGGGGGCTGGCCCGCGAATCGGCTGACCGCGTGAAAGCGATGGAAGCTGCCCGGCCGACACCGGCCGCCGCAACGCCGTCCCCCGCAACCAGTCCCGCCGTCCCGACACAAGCCTCCGCCCACCACAGCGCGGATCCTTCCCCCCAGCGCGAACGAGCGGCCACTGCCACCAGGTAACCGACAGCCCGCAGAGACGTGGCCGTGCCTACCGGTTCCAGTCAGGCAGCCGTCACGGCCGGAGCGCGCAGAGCCTGGCGGAGTTCGCCCGCCAACTGGGCGGCAGCGGCAATCCCCGCGCGTCCCGGGGTGTCCCGAACGGCCCGGATGAAGGCCGAGCCCACGATCGCCGCGTCCGCGAACTGTCGGATGTGAGCGGCTTGTTCGGGCCGGGAGACACCGATCCCGGCGCCAACCGGCAGGCTGGTCAGTGCCCGCAGCCGGCGCACGAAGGGGAGCAGCGACACGCTCAAGGTGCCGGTCGTACCAGTGACCCCGGCAGTGGCCGGGGCGTAGAGCATGCCGCCCCCAGCCGCCGCGATGCGACGCAGTCGCTCGTCGCTGGCCGTGGGGGCGACGACGAAGACCGTGTGCAGTCCGACCCGTCTCGCTTCGGCGAGCCAGGGGGCGGCCTCGTCGATGTTCAGGTCGGGCAGGATCACCCCGGCCGCCCCGGCTGCCGCGAGTTCTTCTGCCGTACGCCGCAGGCCGTAGCGGTACAGAGGCTGGTAGTAGCCCATCACCAGCACGTGCGTGACGGACGCGAGGGAGCGCACGGTCTCCATGAGATAGCGGACGGTAAATCCGGCGGCCAGTGCCTGGGCTCCGGCCTGCTGAATGACGGGGCCGTCCATCATCGGTTCGGTGTACGGCCAGCCCACTTCCAGGATGTCGGCGCTGGCGGCGAGTTGGTGCAGCAGGTCCAGGCTGGTCGCAGGGTCGGGGTATCCGGCGGGAAGGTAGGCGGCCAGCAGCGGGCTGCGAGCGCTGAAGGTTGCATCGAGGGCGTGGGCCGCCCCGCCATGCTCGCCGCGATGGCCGAGGGGCGCCGGGCCGCCCGCCGCCGGCGCTCCTGCGGTGACGGGGACGGGAGCGAGCGGCTGGTAGGCGGTCATCAGGCGGCAGCCGCCTGCTCGTCGGCCTGGTCGCCGGGGCGAGCCGGGTCGATGGTGGCATGAACGGCGCCGAGCGCCCGGTCCAGGTACCTGCGGCACAGAGCTGGCGTGTCGGCCGTCACCACCAGGTGGGCGAGGCGCGCGGTGTGGCCATCGGCGGGTGGGGCGAGGCGGGTGCCGGGCTGCTGCTCAAGCACGGCCCGGTCGCACCAGGTGCGGGCGGCCAGGGAGCGATCCACGGTCAACGACCGCAGTTCTCCGGCCGTATGCGGGTGGACGAAGCCGATCGCGGCTGCGCGCAGGTGGCTGGGGCGCAGGTCGGGCAGGAGGCCCATGGCCAGGTCGGCGGCGGCTGCCACCAGGTCGATGCCGGTGGCGAGGCGGACCAGGTGCGGGATCAGGTCGTCGGCCAGGCACGGCGTGACGGCGGTGACCTGCGGCCCGGTGGAGGTCAGCCGTACCGTGACGTGGGAGACGCCGTGGGTGATGTCGAGCACCTCGAGGGCCTCGACGGCGGTCTGCTCGGCCGCGTCCGTGACCGGTGAGCGCAAGGCGGGTGCGACGAGACGGTCGGTCGCCTCAAATGCCTCGCCGCGCTGGGTGTGGGTGATCGCGGCCACGACGTGGCGGCCGGGGATGGAGACTACTTCGACGCCGACCTCGGGCCCGTCCTGGTACTCCTCGGCGAGTAGGCCCGCGCTCGCGGTGCCGTGCCGGGCGGCGGCCTGCGCGGTGAACATATAGGCGGCATTGAGCTGTTCGCTCCCGTCCACCCGGGCTGCACCCGCGGTGCCCGCGATGACGGGCTTGAGGACGAGGGGGTAGCCCAGGTGCTCGGCGGCGATGCGGAGCTGGCCGACGTCGCCGACCGGGACCCAGCGGGGCGCGGCCACCCCGTGTGCGTCGAGCACGGCATGGGCCGCCTGCTGGTGACGGCTGGCGCGTACGGCCGCCGGGTTCAGTCCCGCAGTACCGAGCATCTGGGCGATGGCCGCGGCGGGGGCGGTGGCGGCCGGGATCCAGGTGAGCACTCCCCCGATGTCGTGGGCGGTCGCGAGGCTGGTGGCGGCGGCGTGCAGCGCGGCCGCGTCGCCGAGGTCGGTTACCTGGTGGTCAGTCAGGAAGGGCTGCTGCCAGGTCGGGGCGGTGTCATCCAGGAGGAGGATGCGATAGCGGGCGGCCAGGGACTCGAGGGCGTCCTGCTGGTAGTGCCTCTGCCCTGTGCCGATCAGGAGCAGGGCGGGGGCGCCCTCAGGGGTGGCCTCTCGTGCGGTCATGTCCACTTCCTCTGGGTCAGGGGCGGCTGAAGGCGTCCAGGGCGGTGTCCAGTTCCCGCAGGCTGCTGATGACCCGGGGGTGGGGGGCGGTGAGGTAGACGGCCGTGGTCAGCGGGACGGGGGTGAAGCCCATCCGTCGCTTGAACTGGTAGTGGCCGCGTCCGGCGTCCAGGACGCGGGCGCCGGTGGCGGCGGCGTGGCGGATGCTCTCGGCCAGCAGCCACCCCAGGGTGTGGTCACCGTGTCGGCTGTGCGCGACGGTCTCGGCCCACAGATAGAGGGTGGTCCCGTGGCGGAAGCCCAGGAAGGCCCCGGCGAGGGTGCCGTCGGTCTCCTCTGCCAGCAGGGCGAGGGCGCCGGGGATGCGGGGCAGGACGGTGAGCATCGGCAGGTTGTAGAAGGCGGGGCGGCCCTGCCTGCGGGCCTCGTCCTGGTGCAGGGCGTGGACGGCGGGCAGGACCGGCGGCAGAGCGGCACCGGTCACGGCGCGCAGGCGCAGCCCGGCAGCGGCGCCGTCGCGGTGCTGTCGCTGGAATTCCGAACGTGCCTGGCTGCTGGGGATGCGGGCGGTGAACTCCGCGAGGCCGGCGCCGACCGGGGTTCGGTGGGCGTAGAAGAGGCGGGCCTGGGCGTCGGGGGGCCTGATCCGGGTCCACTGCGCCAGCTCGATGGGCGCCAGGTTGGGCACCAGGAGGGCCTGGGCGTCGCATTCCTCGGCGAGTTGGCGGCCCCGGTCGACGGCCTCGGCCAGGACCAGGGCGGAGGCGCCGGGCAGCCCGCCGTACTGGCTGTAGAGGCTGGGCGCGTACACCACGGGACCGGAGAAGACGGGGTTGCGGCGGTGGGTGTCGCTCTCCAGGGCCTTCCACAGCGGGCTGGTGTCGGAGAGTTGGTAGGAGAGCCGGTGGCTGTGCTGGCCGTCGGTGAGCAGCAAGTGCCGGTGCGCCAGGGCCGATTCGACCTGCGGGCTCTGCCAGGCCGCGGCCCACTGCCGGGTGTGGAAGGGGGTCGCAGCGGGCCGGTCCTCGGGCAGCGAGGCGATGGTGCGGTGCCAGCGGGCGCGGACGGCGGAAGACAGTGAGGTGACGGTCATCGGGGCTCTCTCGGGCGATGGGCATGAGGCGGTGGACGGAGCAGGTGCCCGTCTCCTCCGTCCACTCGCCTGCGCGCCTCGGGTCAGGGCGGGGCGCGCAGTCAGTCTGGGCACCGGGTGCAGGCGGGGGCGAGGCATCTCTCCGCGGGAGGCTGTCTGCTCCCGCCTGGCGGTCGACTTGTCTGGCTGCGTCCCGCAGGGCGGGCCGCCATCGCCGGTTGTGCCGGAGGCAGCCGGTCACGGTTCAGCCTGCTGTGCCGTGGCCTGGGGTGGTCTGGTGTGCTGGCGCAGACTCGGCCCTGGACGGCATCTATCCGGTCCGGCTGCTCAGGCGGCGGGCCGTGCGGCAGCAATATGCAGTGCCGGATGGTCCTCCAGGCGTGCGCGCAGCTGACGGCCGCTGTGCCAGGCGAATTTTCTGACTGCCCCCCAAACGATCATGGTCATGGGAACGGGTCATCTGTTCCTCGTGCTGGCGGTAGTGGTAGGTCACCACGGGCAGCAGGGCCCCGGCGCTGAGCGCGGTCAGGGACAGTTCTCGAGACGGGGTCAGCAGGGCAGTCTCCAGGAGTGGTCGGGGCGCGCCGGGACGGGTGGACCAGTCGCCGATGAGGGCGGAGGGACGTAGGGCGATCACCCGCAGGTGGGCGGGGAGTTGGTCTACGAACGCGGCGAGCTGCTCCTCGGTGACTTCCGGTGGACAGTCGAGAGCTGCGGCAGCCAGGTGGTGCGGGGCCATGTCCTCCTCGTCGGCCGGGCCGCACCAGCGCAGGGCGAGCATCTCGCCCGCGTCGCGGGTGCGGCGCGGCAGGCCGGGTCCGGGGTCGTGCCAGCCGTCGGGGCGAGCACAAGGACCGGGAAGATCGCCCCGAGTCCGTAGTAGGCAGCCTGGACCGGCCTGTGCAGGAGGGGCATGAGGGGATGGTTCTTTCGCATTGGTACCCGGCCGGGCACAAGCCGTGCGGCGCTGGGCAGGTACGGGTAGACGCCGGGCGACCGACCTGGCATGGGGCTTGAGCGGCTGGGGCGGCAGCCAGGCGGAGATGCAGCACCGGCAGCCGCCCGAGGAGTCACACTGCAGAGGGAGTGAACTGCGCGGTTGCCTGCGGCAGCCGACTGGCCAGCTCGGCGGCGTCCCCCTCGAAGTGCAGCGTGCTCATCCCCAGCCGCGCTGCTGCCTCGATGTTGTCGGCCCGGTCGTCGACGAACAGTGTCTGGCGGGGGGTGGGCCATCCAGCCGCCATAAAGGCGGCTTCGTACGCTCTGGTGTCGGGCTTGTTCACCCCGATCCGGGCGGAGTACACCGTGCGGGACATCAAGGTGGCGCACCACGCGGCTTCGTCGAGGGCCGAGGCCAGCGGGAGCGGCGCGTTGGACAGCAGCACCATGGGGACCCCGGCTGCGTGCGCGTGGTGCAGGACCTCAAGGACCGCCGGGTCGGTGCGGGTCCACATCTGAGTGTCGGCCCTGCGCAGAGCGGCCAGGAGCTCGCTGCCGGGGCCTGCTTCCTGCCCGCCGCGCACGAGGTCCTGCCAGAACGCGTGGTCGCTGATCTCGCCGGCGTCGTAGGCGGGACGTCTGCCCCAGAAGGCCCGCATGAAGATCTCGATGCGCGCGGCGGGCCATCCGGCCGTGACCGCCAGACGCGACCACATCTCGGGCGTGGGCTGCCGGCCGATGACCCCGTTGTAGTCGATGATCACCGCCTCCAGTTGGTCGACGGGAAGGGGCTGGGATGCGGTGATGGGTGTGCTGGCCATCAGGACTCCAGTGCTCGGCGGGCGGTGACTGCGACTACGGCAGCCAGGGCGACGGGAAGAACGAGAGCTGCGGGAAGCGTGAGGAACGAGGCGAGCCCGCCGATCGCGGCGGGGCCGGCCAGCAGACCGATGTAACCGGTCGCAGCGACGGTGCCCACAGCTCGCGGGCCACCGCGTCCAGCAGCCGAAATCAGGGACGGGACGGCCGTGGACAGGCCCAGGCCGAGTGCCATCCACCCGGCCAATGCCGCGGGAGCAGAGTCCGCGATCAGCCCTGCGCCCAGACCGGCGGAGGCGAGAAGAGCGCCTGCGCGTACGACGGCGACCGCGCCGAAGCGTGCGGTGACCCGGTCGCCGAGCAATCGGCCCGCGGCCATGGCGGCGCTGTAGAGGGCGTAGGCGGATGCCGCCACGCTTTCGGACGCGCCCAGGTGGCGCAGGTGGACGGCGGCCCAGTCTGTGGCAGCCCCTTCTGCGAGCAGGCAGGCTGCGGCGAGCGATCCCAGCAGCCACATTGTCGAGCGGCCAAGTCCCTTGGGTTCGGGGGACTTGCCGGCGTGCTCTGCGCTGGAGGGGCCCTGATCGAGCGCCTGAATGTGCCGCACCTTCGGCCCCGCTGCTGCGGCCGCCAGGGCGACTCCCGCTCCAACGGCGGCAAATACGACCTGGTGGGGCACCCACGTGGTGACCGCGGCAAGGCCGGCACCGGCCAGCGCGCCCAGGCTGTAAGCGGCGTGGAGCCCGGACATAATGCTGCGGCCGTACCCGCGCTGGCACTGCACTGCTGCTGCGTTGACGCCGACGTCGAGAAGGCCGTGTGCCAGTCCGAAGGCCACTGCGACGACGCTGAGACTCGTCAGTGTGCGGCACTGTCCCAGGGCTGCGAGGGACAGCCCGAAGACGATGGCGGGCCCCACGAGCAGCCGGGCGGGGCCGTGCCGCTGAGCCAGGCGGCCGCCGATCTGCAGGCCGACGACCATGCCGGCCGCTGCGGCCAGCAGCACCACCGCCAGTCGGCCGGGGCCGAGGTGGGACGCGGCCTGAACGGCAGGCATCCGCGCCCCCCATACCGCCATGACCACACCCAGAGCGGCGAAGAAGCCGATGAGCAGGCGCCGTGCGGCTCGCGGCGGAGTCGCAGCATCGACCGCGATCGTCGAGGTCATCGTCCTGCCGCCGTCGCGGGTGCGGCGGAGCCGGGTGTCCGCAGGCCGTACTCCGGTGCGGCGGTGGCATGGAACAGCACCGCGGAGATGGCTCTGGGCGCGGTCAGGGGGGTGTCGGGTGTCATCGTGACCTTCACTCGCCAAGGGATGTCTGGTCTTCGGGCCGTGGCTGGACCGCCGGGGAGCGCAGGCGGGCAGGGGCCGGGGAAACAGCCATCAGCGTTGTCACCGACGCGGTGCTCCAGCAATGTCCGTCGGGCAGGGGCCTCTCGTGCTCCCGCCCGGCGGGCTACTAAGTGCTCAATGGGCCCATGAGACGGGCGTCTTGCGGATGCTCTCCCAGATGGCACGCTGGCGGGCCACCTGGGGGCGCTGGTGGCGCAGGGCAGGAGGCCGGGTTACAGGATGAGGATCTGGGCGCCCTCGGGTGCGGTGCGCCGGAGAGTGAAGTACTCCTCGGGCGAGCCGAGCAGCACCGGGACGGTGCTCAGCGCGCTGTTCCAGTCGATCTTGTGGGGCAGGGGGCGCACCACGGCGGTGACCTCGGGCAGTGTGCGGCTGGGCGGGCGGCGGCTGGGGGTGACCACGAGACCGCCGGCCATCCAGTCGGCGCTCGCCGTCTCGATGTGGCAGACCTCTCCGGTGTTCTGGTGGCCCCAGTGACGGGCGGCCTCGAGCAGCCGTCCCAGAGGGGCGGCGGGCCGTCCGTCCGGGCTAGGGAGGTAAGGGGTCGAGGCGCGGGCGGCCTCAGTGATGGCGCCGTCGGTGGCGGCCAGTGTCCGCAGGTGTTCCGCCTCGGCGCGCACGTCCTGGCCGCGGGCCCAGCCGGTGAATCGGCGGCCCGGCAGCTCGGCCTGGACGGTGGCGTGGACCAGGCGCCGGGTCAGCAGGTCCTCCAGCAGGGCGGGCACCGGGACCGGTTGGGGCGGCGCCCAGGTGCGGTGGACGCCATGATCCCAGGCCGGTCCGCAGGGGCACGCCTCGCGTGTCAGCGCCTGCACGGCGGCGGGTGCGGTCCACGGGGCGCCAGGATGGGCGGGGGGCGCAACGCGTACGGCGGGCACCGTCGTCAGCCACGGCGGATCGTGCGCGTCCGGAGTGAACCACACGATGTTCAGGCCGCGTTGGTGTGCGTGCGCGGTCCGCTCGCGGATCTCCTGGCTGCGGGCCGCGAGCGGGGGGATCTGCAGGACGGTGCGGCGCCCGCCCGGGGAGGTCACCAGGACGTCTGCGGCCCAGCTCATCCCGGGAAGGGGGGCGTCGAGCTCGGCTCGGTGTCCGGTGTCGCGGGCAGCGTCGGCAAGGGATTCGGCCAGGGTGTGGTGATGGTGTGCGAGGGCGGGGGCAGTCATCGAGATCGTCTCCGATCAGTGGGCGCCGGTGACCGTGTAGGCGAAGCCAAGGACCCGGGCGCTGCCCTGGGCCAGCAGGTACGCGGCGGCCTGCCCGTGGAACTCGTCGGTGATGACGGGGCCGGCCTTGGCGCCGTAGAGGGATTCCACCGGGCTGGGGTCGACCTGCAGGCCCGGCCGGGTCACCATCACCTCCATCGTGTGGGCGAGCGGCACCAGGGCGAGCACGCCATCGCGGGTCTTGAGCGCGTAGATGGTGTGGGAGGTCTTGGCGGGGAAGAACTTCTTGGCTCCGCCCTTGGACCCCAGTTCCTTGTCGCGTTCGGCGTGGATCTTCAGGGCGGTCTTGGCGGATTCGGTGGTGCGGTCCAGGCCGGTGCTCTTGTCTCGGCCGCCGGTGGCGTACAGGTCCTCGAAGGCTGCCGTGACGTCGGCGGGTGCCAGGGGGCCGCGCTCTTGGCCGTCGGGTCGGCGACGATGGCCAGCCCGTCAGGGCTGGTCTGCGGGAGGGGCTGCTCGGTGTCCAGGCCGTGGACGGAGGCGGTGACCTTGAAGCCCGCGCCATCGGGGTTGTCGAAGACCACCAGCGAAGGCTCCTTGCTGGTTGCGGCGGCCGCCGTCCCGATGCGCAGACGTCGGGAGGGAGAAGGGCGCGCTGGCATGATCGGGTCTCCTTGGTCCATGGTCCGGAAGCGGCTCGCTCCAACCCTGATCACGCACGTTCGGCCTGCGACAATGCCCGCCGACCGGGTGCTTTGCGCGCTCCCGCCCGGCGGGAAAAAACCCCTGCACAGGGCCCGTCGTACGGGCCCGCTGCCGCCGGCCTCCCATGGCCGTGCCGTCCTTCGGTGCGGCTGCGGGGCCCCTTCCTCTGCCGAAGACCGGCCCCGCTGTGGAGGGGGCTGGGCGAGGTCCGCGGCGGCTGGGCGCACCGTGGGGCGGGACGGAAAACAGATGGTGTTGCGTGGGGCGGGAGCGGCGCACAAAGTTCGCGGCTGGCGCCCCTTTCTCCGCGCTGGCGAAGGCACGCTGAGCCCTTCGAGCAGCAGACGGAGGAGGCGCCATGACGGATGACCCCAGCTACTTCGTGACCACCACCACCCCGGGTGGGGAGAGCACGGAGTACGTCAGCGGTCATCCGCTGGACACCGCCCTCTACATCATGCGGGCCGACCAGCGGGGGCTTTCTTACCGGGTCTTCGCGGTCGACGACACGAGGGCCCGCGACATCTCGCTGGCCGAGCTCGCCGCTACCGAGCCCGCCCCCGGCTTGGTGGCGGAGATGTGGCTCAACGCCCGAGCAGCCTGGCTGCGCCATCACCTGCATGTCCCGGCCGACCCCGGCGGCGCTCCCTGGGGACCGGATTGGGAGGGGGCCGCGGCCCGGTGGGCTGCAGCCTTCCGGGCGCCGCTCCCCGAGGGGATCGAGGAGGCGGTTGCCCTGCCCGACCCTGCGGGCAGAGGCTGGAACCTAGTGCATCAGCGGGTCGGCCAGCTGCTGGAACTGCTCGAGCACGAGAGTCAGTGGCGTGACCCTGGCCGTGCTTCCTACCCCGAGTGGTCCGCTCGTGAGTACCAGCAGGCCTGGAGGCAGTTGCGGGCCCACACGGACAGTGCGCCCGCCCTGAAAACGACGGCGGACTTCTTCCTGAGAATGGCCCTGGAGCGCGACCTGCTGGCCGGAGCTGTCGAGGGCTTCCTCGGGGTCGGGCATCCCGGACTTGAGCAGTGGGCGCGGGTGGCTTATCGCTACGGCGACGAGGAGGAGCTGATCCGCCCCGATGGAGAGGACCGAGACTTCTCGGACAGCCGGGAGGAAGCAGCCCGACTGTATGCCGCCTTTACCGCCGACGGGGCCCCGTTGACGGAGGAGGAGCGGTCATGGGCGGCCCGCTGGCCGCGCGATCCGAATCCGGACCTACGCCGTGACTGGGAACCGGACGGTGAGGAGGCCGAGCGCGAGTTCTGGCAGCGCAGCCGTGCCCAGCGAATGGCGGCAGAAGAGCGGGAGACGGCGAGCTACGCCGCGTTCGCCTTCCTCGCCGAGCACCACGAGGAGATCGTTGCCCGGGCGCCGGCGGGAACGAGTGAAGGTGTGGTGGCGCAGGCCCGCCGTCTGCTGCGGGCCGCGTTCCCCGATGAGCAGCAGGCGCGGGTGGACGTGGCGCGCCAGTTGAGCGCGCTCGATGCGGTGCTCGACGTGCGGGACGCACCCGATCAGACGTACCAGCTGGGCCAGCACGGGCAGGTCTGGATGGCGTTGGGCCGGGTGGAGGAGGCGCTGAGGGCCCTGACCTGGAACCAGCCCGCACTGCCCGACGAGCAGGCCGCCAGCCCGGCGTTGGCACCACCGCTGCTGCGGATCGGGCCCGAGGGCGGACCGTACCGGGTAACTGCGGATCCCCGGCAGGCCCTGTCGGCGTGGACGCAGCAGGACCGTCCTGGTCCGGACACTCTGTTCCCCGCGAATCCGGTCCGGATCGAGGAGTGCGAGGCAGGCGGGCGGTGGCGTCAGCGCAGCCCGCGCAGTCTGGTCGAGCAGGTCCGCGCGTCCATAACGGAGCCCCGTGAGCACTGGGAAGTGGACCGTGAACTGGCTCAGTGGCTTCTGGCCGACGAGCCGGAAGGTCTTCATCCGGAGGAGATGGGGGCACGCTGGAGCCGCTACCTGGGCGAGGTGCCGCCTCGGGGACCGGTCCTGGCTTGGGTGACGCGCCTGGCCTTCCACGGTGTGGAAACGTCGGACATGCTGGCGCGGATCCAGCGAGGTGCTGCCGCAGAGCGGGACGAGTTCGACTGGGCACTCGGCTTCACCCGTCAGCGCAGGGCGATCTACCGGCCCGACAGGGAACTGGCGGAGGCCACCGAGCTCGCGGCGATGGACGACATCGCCATCGATGAGATCTATCCCGGGCCGGCTGCCGATGAACTCGGGGCGCGTCCGGCACTCGCGCCTCGGGCCACCATCCTGGCCTCAGCCACGGTCGGCGATACCCGGTACGCGCACGCGGAATTCACCCGGCCTCCGCGCCGCGCGGTCATCGTCCATACCGACGACGGCTTCCCCGCCCCCTACCGGCTCACCGACAGTCAGCTCACCGACACGGACGTCCTGTTCGCGCAGCTCACATCGCCCGAAGGGCGAGCGCTGGCCGCCGCCGAAGGCACCGGCACTGCGCAACGGGCCGCCATGGCCGCAGCGGACCGGGCGTGGGAGGCGGCACGGCGGGCCGAGCAGAGCACCGATCTGCAGCTGGAGCTGTACGAGCTGGCTGAACAGGCGCAGAGGGGCGAGCTGGATGCGGCCGCGTACGCGCAGCGGGCCGGGCAGGTGTGGGACGAGCTGTTCCCCCTGCTGGAGGGACGCGGCCCCCGGGAGAGAGGCGAGTCACGCCGGTGGTACGCGGTCCGGGTCGCCGGGGACGACACCGCCTGGGAAACGCTGACCGCCGACCCGCTCGAGGCGGTGGTGCACTGGGCCCAGCATGACCGGCCGCTACAGCAGTACGTGATCCTCACCGGGACCGCAGGCTCTGTCGAGAGCACGGAGATACCGGTCGGCGGCCTGCTGGCGCATGCCTGGCAGGAGACAGCAAACGGTCCGTCCGAGCAGGAGGAGCGTCTGGGTCAGGCCCTGGCCGACTGGCTGGACCGGGTGCGACAGTCCATGGCCGTGCAGACCCAGGACGGGCAGGACCCGGCGGCCTGGCGGCAGGCAGGATGGGCGTGGCGCGGCCGGGTCGGTGAGAGCCTGCCCCTGCAGGTGTCCAGTCGCCTGGATCCGCTGGAGGCGCGCGAAGTGGCCCGTGGCGACCAGGAGCTCGGGGAAGCTGTCGACGCGATCAACCCCGACTACGTCACCACCGCTGAGACGGTGCGGAGTTTGCACCAGCACTGGAAAATCCTGTCGGCGGCAGCGGTGAACGTCGAGCAGGTCCGCCCGCACGCCCGGGAGGCACTGGACACCCTGATCTTTTCCGACCAGCAGGCGCTGTGGTCGGCGCTTGGGGACGATCAAGGGCCTCGGCAGGCGTGTGCCCGGTTGTGGTACCTGTCCCGGGAACTGGGGCGGCAGAAGCTCTTGCCCGCGTTCATGCAGGTAGCTGCACCAGATCGCGTTGTCGAGCCAGAGCTTCCCGCCACTTTGGGGGCGCTGCCGCAGCGGTTGCGTGACGCACCCGAGGCGGCTCAGGCCCTTCTTACGACTGCGGAGCGGGCCGTGGGCCACCAGGTGCTCGAGTCCCTGTACGTCGACTACCCCTACGCCGTACGAGAGGAGAAGGGAACTGCTGCCCAGGACGCCTCTGCGGCCGTCTTCCTCCAGGCCGCGGCAGAAGCCACCCGGGGGCAGACGACGTCCCGGGCGCACGAGCTGCAGGCCCGGCACGCACCGGGCCCGGCGGCGCTGGCCGGGCGAGCGGGGCAGAACCTGGACGCAGCCCAGCAGGCTGCGGTCCGCCCGGTCTCTTCGCCGCAGCCCCCCACCGTCCGCTGACCGCGTCGACACAGGGATAGATTTCGTACGCAGGACCGAGAAATCCGTCCCTGTGTGTCCCTGCACGCCCCTTCCCCTATCGACAAAACGGTGTGTACCTAGACATAGCACCTTGCGAGGCGAGGGCGGACGAGGGACACAGGCTCGGATGTGTCCCTGTCCTGGTCAGGCCGGGCGGGGTCTGCGTCGCCAGCTCATGGGGTGCCTGTCGGGCTTGGGGGTCCGCTGCGTGCGGCGGCCGGCGAGAAAGCCTGCGGCCGGGAGGTCGACCAGGCCCGTCTTGCCCCACCTGGTGGTCAGCCCGCGTCGGGCGGGCATGACGACGCGCGGGGCGAGCAGGCGCTCGGCCGACCGCTCGGCGCCCTGGATCTTTGAGAAGAACGGGGCGAGATCACTGGACATGCCCAGCCGCAGGGCGCTCAGCCCTCGGCGGCGCATGCGGTCCATCTCGGCGGCGGCATCAGCCCGCAGGACGGGCACGGCTCCGAGCTGCGTGAGGATCTCGTCCCGGAGGGCACCCCACTGCAGCTCGTTGGCGATGAGTGCCGCGACGGCCGCGCGGGTCAAGCGGCGGCGGGCCAGGCGGCGGCTGATGAGTCTCACGCGGTCACTTCCTTGTTCTGCTTGTGGGCGCGGCTGCTGGCGGTGAGGGCCCGCGCGGCGGCTCGTGCGGTGCAACCGCAGGCCGAGCAAGGCATCAGCAGGTGCCAGTGTTCGGTGTAGGTGCCGTCGCCACGTTCGGTGAAGGCGCCCGTGGTCCGCAGGCGACCAGCGGCTCGCAGAGGGCTGAAGGGCTCGGTGTCGAGAGCCTCTCGGAGAAACGTGGCGCTGCGCGCTCCTGCAGGCAGGGGTGCATGGCCGTGGCCGCAGGTGAACCGGATCTGTACCCGGGTGGGATGCGGGAGGGGGAACTCCCAGATCGTACGTCCGAAGTCTTCGCGGAAGGCCGGGTGGTCGCTGAACATCCGGGCCAGGTCGGCCAGGTGGCGCCAGGACAGCCATGCTTCGTGCAAGCTGACGGCGCGCGCGTTGAGGCGGGCGTGCATGGCGTGCAGGAGTACGCCATGCACGAGATAAGAGGCCATGCGCTCGATGTCGGTGGAGGGCTCGGAGCCGGCGGACGCGTGGGGAGCCAGCCGGGCCAGTACGAACGCCTCGGTGGCGTCGACCAGCTTCACCGAGAAGGGCTCCCTCGCCATGTTCTCCGGGTCGGGGACCCTCGTCGCGGCGCTGCTCGTCATCTTGTCACCGCTGCGTCGGCCCGCTGTGCTGTGGGATCCGGGCAGTTCCCGGGACTGAGGTCACGGGCAGACTGGACGGTGGGACAGGGCCTGTCCAGTTCAGCCATCGCGACGGCGAAGGCTGCCATGGTGATCGCACAGGTGATCTGTCCCTGCCGGATCCCGTCCAGCAAGCGGTCCTGCGGCAGCCAGATCGGGGCAGCCACCGACTCGGTCTCCTCGGGGCGGGCCTGGGCGGTCTCGGGTGACTGCACCACGGCGAGGCAGACGTGCGCGGTGGTCTCGATGAGGCCGGTGTCGGTGTGGATCTGGCCTATCGTGCGCACTGAGATCGCCGTCAGGCCCGATTCCTCCTTCAGCTCCCGCGCGGCCGCCATCTGTACGTCTTCATCCGGCTCGCAGCCGCCGCGCGGGAACTCCAGCGAGGGGGCCCCCACCGGATAGCGGTAGCTGGGAACCAGGGCCAGCCCGGACGGCCCGACGGGGACAACCACGACACCCTGCTGGTTCCACTGCCACCGCAGGTAGCGGCCTTCGGCTCCACTGGGGAAGACCACCTCGTCGTTGTACAGCCGGCCGAACCGGTTGCCGAAGACCTCTACCTCCTGGCGCCGTCGGATCGGCGCCGGCGGCACGTACCCTTCGCCGTGCTGTGGCATGGGACTCCTGTTCAGTGCGGGCGGTCGGGCGGGGACAGCAAGGCGTGCCAGGGCAGCGCTGGATCAGGAAGCCGACGCGCCGGTGTTCCTGCGGCGGCGGGCGACCCATACCGTCATTCCTCCGCCAGTCAGCAGAACGGCTCCGGCGCCCAGGGCCCAGGTGATGTTGCCGCCGCCGGTATGGGCCAGCTGCGCTGAGGGGGCGGGCGGCTGCGCCGCGGGTGGCCTCGGCTGATCCGGCGTGGCGGGCGGGGTGGACGGCGGCGTGGCAGGCGGGGTGGACGGCGGCGTCGAGGGGGTCTTGACGTCGGCGATGGTGACCTCGACCCGGGCGGCGGGCTTGGCGGTGAACTGCTGCGGGATGGCGTTCAGTTCGTAGCCGGCGGGCGCCTTGACCTCGGTAGCCCAGTAGGTGGTGCCCGCCTTGAACAGGACGTCCAGCTTCGCGGTGGCGGTCCCGTCCGCTCCGGTGGTGACGGTGGCGATCTTCTTGCCGGGGGCATGCTTGCCGTCCGCCCCCACGGTGTCGGCGGCGATGTTGATGACCGCACCAGGCAGGGTTTTGCCGCTGTCCTTGTCGATCTTCTTGAGAGTGAGGTCGGCGGGCTTGAACGGGTCGATGATCACGACCGGGTTGGCCGCTGCTGTCTTGCCCTCGGTGATGACGATCTTCTGGTCGGGTACCAGGGCGTGCAGCGGGCTGTTGCTGCTGATCTCGCGCAGCAGGTAGGTGCCCGCGGGCAGGTCGTCGAAGGCGAGGATGCCCTCCTGGTCGGTGGTGCCCCGGGCGGCCGTCTTGCCGGCGGCGTCGAGGAGCTCAAAGGCGACCCCGGACATCTTGGTGCCCTCGGGGTCCTTCTTGCGGATCTCGACGCCGCCGGGCGGGGCGGTGACCTCCACCGTGGCGGCGGCCTTGGCGGTGACGGTGTCGCCGGCCAGCAGCATTCGCTGGGCCTTGGTGTCCCGGGGGGTGAGGACCTTCAGCTGGGAGCCGGGCAGCTGGTCGGCGCGCGCCTCGATACTGGCCTCGCCCTTGGTTTCGGCGGTGAAACTCCAGCGGGCCGTGCCGTCCGCTCCGGTGGTGACCTGACCGCTCTCGCCCTTCTCCCCCGCCTCGGTGAGCTTGACCTTGACCCCGGGCACCTTCGTGCCGGAGAGGGTGGCCGTGACCGCAACACTGACCTCGACCTTCTGCCCGGCCGGGGTCTGTTTCGTCTTCGGGGTGAGGGTCAGGGTGTAGGGGCCGGCGTACTTCTTGGCCTCGGCGATGTAGTCGAGGGCCAGCGTCCGCGAACTGGTGGAGACGTTCGGATAGGCCAGGCGCTGCTTTCCGCGGGCTCCGTCGATGCTGTACGCGCCACCCGCCAGCATGTCGTACACGACGGCGTCCACGGCAGCAGCCTGTGCCGCGTTCTGGGTCTGCCCGTACCGGCCGATCACATAACTGGCGTACGCGACATGGGCGTCGGGCACCTGCTTGCCAGTCACCGAGGAAGTCCAGTGGCTGGTGGCCGCGGGTGCGCCGTAGCCGCCAGCCGCGTCCGGGCCCTTCTTCTCCGGGTCGGCGCAGTAGGTCTCCCAGTCGCCGTGGACTCGCATCCCCGGCGGCCCGTACGCGCCGATGTGGCTGGTCGCGGCGTTGCCGTCACTGTCAGGGATGGCATAGCCGGGGCCGAAGCGATCAGCCTGGGGCGCGGCCGACGCCGATGGGGCCCAGGCGAGGGTGCCGGAGATGGCGGCCGCGACCACGATGGACGCCGGACGCGAGAAGACGCGAGCTGGGCGAGGGCGCATGTGCAGGGGGCTCCTTGGTTCGGCAGCCGCCTGTAGCAGTGCGGCGGGCGGCCTGGCGGTGGTCAGGCGCGAAGCTAGTGCGGCCGCCAGCGGCTAGATCCCTGCTTCCTATCCGGCGGTCACCGCGCCGTGACTCCTCCCGCCTGGTGGGAGGCCACGGCCTTCGCCGGCCCGCCTCGCGGACCGGTGGTTGCTGGGGGCGGGCGGCATCGGCCCGCGCGCCGTCGGTGGCCTGCCCGCTCCAGGTGCGGCCCGGCTAATGAGATGCCCGTCAGGCGGGAGAGCGTGCATTTCCCCGTGCACCCTCCGGGATCGCCTGCTGGCTGAGGAGCGCGGCCCGCGAGCGTGAGGGCTCTACCCGGATCAGCGAGAGGGCCCAGCATGCGACGTGAGCGGTTCGACGAGCGCGACCTGGAGGCGTGGATAGAGGCGCTGGACGACCACGCCCGCATGGTGCGCGTCCACTCCGCCGATGAGGGGCTGCGGCGTGTAGCCCGTCTGCGTACGCATGCCCGCCAGGCTCCGAGCGGGTGGCTGCCGTGGCAGCATCTGTCCTGGGCCATCAACGATTTGCTCCAGTGGGACCTGCTCAACCACAAGTTCGCCGGTGTCAGCGGCGTCGCGAAGGCCGAAGGGCTCGATGAGGAGGAGCGCGCGGCGTTGCTCAGCGAGCAGACCCGGGCTCTGAGCCATGCCGGGATCATGCCGGAGGAGCTGGCGCTGGCCTTGTGGCGGGGTGGGGACACCGAGGGGGCGCGCAAGGAGCTGGAACACGCGCTGCGCTGGGCTTCCGAGGATGCCGGGCTGCTGGCTCTGTGGGGCACTTTTCTGTGCGACCAGGGCGATCGCGGCGCCGGGCTGGAACAGCTGCGCGCCGCCGTCCGGTTGGCTCCGGACGTCGCCCCCTACCAGGTACGGCTGGGGCTGTTCACGCAAGGGCAGGAGCGTCTGGGCGCCTTCCGCGCGGCAGAACGTCTGGAGCCGGGGCACGACTGCCTGCGTGAGCAGGTTGCCTTCGCCTTGCGGGAGCAGGGCGAAGACGATCTGGCTGACGCGGCGCTTGCCGCTGAGGGGGGCCACCGAAGCGGGCACCGGCACTTCCTCTGGTGGCAGCAGGATCCGCTTCGGCTGGCTGAGCACGAGGCGGTGTTGCGGGCCTGGCTGGAGCTCGCGCCCACGGACCAGGAATGTGCCAGGAACCTGTACCGGGAGCTGAGCTACCAGTTGCAGTGGATGGGCGACTACTTCGGCGTGGCCGAGTGGTGGGACCGGCCGCTGTGGCTGGAACCCGAGGGGCACGACGGCTGTGTGCCTTCGCAGCCCTATGTCGATCTCGGGCGTTCCCTGGTGCGCCGCGGCCGCGCGGGCCAGGCCGAGCATGCGCTGGGCCGGGGGCTCATCGTGCATCCGGACGATCCGGCGGTGCTGACCGAACTGGCCAGCGCGGCCATGGCACAGGGCCGCCATGGGGAGGCGGAGCAGCGCCTGCGCGCCGCGCTCGACCATAGTCAGCTTGATGACCCGCACGTCAGCCACCGCCACCGGATGCTGGGCGAGGTGCTGCTGTGCCTGGCCCGGCCGGCGGCGGCCGCCGTCGTCCTGCGCCGCGCTGTCACAGCGGACCCGCTGAACGCCGCCGCGCACACCGCGCTGGCCGAGGCTCTGGAGGCGCTGCGATGTTTCGACGAGGCCATCGCCGTTGCCCGCCGGGCGGTGGTTCTAGCACCGGAACAGGGCTGGATGGCTGGGGTTCTGGGGCGGATCCTGCTGGGACGTGCCGATGTCGTGGGCGCACGGGAGGCGCTGGAGGGCGCGGCACGGCTGGATCCGGACAGCGCGGTGATCCAGGAGGACCTGGCCGAGCTGTGGCGCGTCGCGGGCCCGGATGCCCCGGCCGGGGCGGGGCTGGCCGCCGCCCGGCGCTGCCTCGAACTGGGCCCCGAGCGACTGGGCGGGTACGAGGCGCTCGCTGCCGCACTGCATGATCTGGGTCGCGGGGCCGAGGCGTTGCAGGTCGCAGCAGAAGCGGTGCGGCGCTGGCCTGCCTCCGGACGCGCCCACCACCTGCACGCCCTGACCCTGTGGGGTACGGGGGACCAGGTCGGGGCTCTCGCGGCGGCTGGCGAGGCCGCGCATCTGGAGTGCAGTGCCCATCATCTACACAACTGGGCCTGGCTCCTGGTCCGCACCGGCCGCCCGGAGCAGGCCCTGGCCCTGTACGAGGCCGCCCAGGACAAGGACCCCTACGACCCCCAGGTCAGCCACGGGTTCGCCCTCGCCCATCTGTTGGCCGGCCGCCCTGGAGCGGCAGTGGTGCACTTCGAGCGCAGTCTCTCCCAGCGGGCGGACCCGGAGACGGCTGGCCGGGCCCACCTGTATCTGGCCGCGCTGAGCGGATGGGACAGCGGCAGGCTTGTCCATCTGGTCTCGGCACGCTGGGCACGCAGCCATCCTGGTCAGCGGGGGGTCTGGTCTGGGCCTGCGGACCGGGTCCGCGTTCAGGCGGTCACCACGGAGATCGCCAACCTCTGCCTGAGTGGCCTGGAGGGTGTCTCGAGGGAACTGGCGAAGAGGATCGCCGCCGATCCCGAGCAGCCCGCCCTGCAATGGGCCGTGAAGCGGCTCGGCCTGACCTCGCGGACCTTGCTGCCGTCTGCTGCATAATCGCCTGTTCACAGACCTGCTGTCAGGGCATGATGGCCGAAATTGATCAACGGAAGGACGAGTGAGGTCTATGGCGCTCCCTGCGCTGAGTCCCGAGGCGCGTGCCGAGGCGTTGCAGAAGGCTGTACGGACGCGACGCGAACGCGCCAATATGTTGGCCGAGTTGAAGTCCGGTGAGCTGGCCCTTGCTGCGGTGCTGGAGCGTACGGACGATGTGGCCGGCAAGACGCCGGTGCAGCAGTTGCTGCGCGCACTGCCGGGTATCGGCACGGTGCGCGCGCAGCAGCTGATGACCGAGCTGAAGGTCCCGGCCCGGCGCAAGGTCCGGGGGCTGGGGCCGAGGCAGCGCGAGCGGCTGATCGGGCTGTTTGCCGCCCAGGGCTGACTGCGCCTGGGGTCAGTCCTGGAGGTCGCCGTCGAGCCAGTCGTGGTAGCGCGGGTCGTCCAGGTCTGTGCGCCAGGCGGTGAACGCGGCGGTCGCCGCGGCCTGCTGGTACAAGGCGGCGCTGTGCTGGGCGAGTTCGTCGAGTTCTGCGGCGAGGTAGCGGTCCTCGTCGGGCAGGGTGCGGGCGAGGTCCGTGCAGATCGTCGCTTCGGCGCGTACACAGGCCACGGCGTGTGCCCAGGTCCGTCGTCCCAGGCGGTCGGGGATCTCGCGGCTGCCGCGGCGCGGCCTGCGTTCTTCGCGGCCCGCCCGCTGTGCCGCGCGGTCGATGGCGCACGCGAGCACGGTGGCCGCCTGGCGGGCGCCGGAGCCGACCGGCTTGAGGAGGCGCAGGAGCTGCTCGTCGTGCAGGCGGGGGCGGCGGTCGCTGATGGTCTCCAGCCGGCGCCGGGGGGCGGCGGCCTGCCGGGCCAGGACGCGCAGTTCGTAGAGCCATCCCAGTGCTTCGCCGGGGGTGGGTCCGTCAGGGATGTCGGCGGGGAATCCCCCGTGCTCGCGTTGCAGGCAGGCGGGCAGCAGGCGGGCCAGCGCGGGTTCCTTGACCCGGTAGGGCTGGCGGGCGGCGAGCCGGTCTACCTGGAAGGGGAAGGTGGCTTGGGGTTCTGTCCGTACCAGCAGTTCCAGCCTGCATCCCATGCCGGCGATCAGTCGCTGCAGGTCGGCGAAGGTGGGTTCACGCTCTCCGGTGAGATAGCGGTGCACCGAGGGCTGGGTCACGCCGAGGAACCGGGCCAGTGCCATCTGCGTGTCAGGTTCCGAGCGTGCCCGCTGCAGCAGCCATGCGGCTGGGACGGCTGTCATCGGATCTTGGACGGGCATAACCCTCTCCCCCTCATCAAGGCCATACCGGTACGGTATACCCGCAGGACACGGAGGAATCTCTTCCACCGGACGCCGCACTGGCAGTGGCGGGCATTTCCGCGGCGCGGCTGGGGTTGTGTGGGTTGGAGGGGGTGCCCTCCAGGAGACAACCGAAGACCGAGGGGCGGCCGCGCAGGGATCTTCGTGTTGCGCAGGCACTGCCCGGGTGAGTGACACGCCCGGGATTGCGGGCCTTTGCGAGCTGTTCGGGCCACGGGCGGGCCAGCGCGCAGGCGCCACACCACCCACGGAAGCGAAAATCAGTTCGCATTCCGCACCCTGCCGGACCGTAGGATTCCGCGCATTCGGCCTGATCAACACCGGTGAGAGGGGCAGCAGTGACAGGGGGCATAGCGCCGCACCAGCACCCCGAGAACGAAGACGTCTGTGCAGTCGGAGCCGAGATCTACGAGCGCGCGCTGCGGTCGGGGGGATCCGTTGCCCGGGCCGAGGCCGAGCGGGCGCCGTGCCTGATCGATCTCGGTCTGGTGCACCCCGATCCCGACCGCGAGGACGTCTTCCTGGCTGTGGAGGCCGCCGTGGTCCTGCCCCGGCTGCTGGACACTCTGGAGCGCCGGGTGGCGGTCGAGCGCGAGCGCGGCGCCCGGCTGGCGGACCTCCTCAACCCGATGATGCACCTGCAGGTGGAGCGGCCCGAGCAGGGCGGGCCGTTCACGATCCTGGAGGGCCTGCCGCGGATCAAGGCCGCCATCGAAGAGGCCACGGACAGCGCGCAGGAGCGGATGCTGGCCATCCAGCCCGGCGGGATCCGCTCCGAGTCTGCGCTCGCCGACGCGCTCCCCCGCGCCCTTAGGCTGGCGGAGCGGAAGGTGCAGATGCGCACCCTCTACCAGCCCTCCGCCCGCTACGGCCGGGGCCTGCTGGAGTACTACACAGCCCTCAAGGAAACAGCCGAGGCGAGGATCCTGGACGAGCTGCCCGAGCGGCTGCTGCTGTTCGACCGGAGCGTGGTGATCATCGCTGCCCAGGAGGACCGCCAAGTGGCGCTCGAGGTCCGTCAGCCGGCGCTCATCGACTACCTGGCCGGGGTCTTCGACCAGCTGTGGTTCACCGCCACCCCGTTGTACGCGCCGCCCGAACCCAGCGTCGACGGGGTCACCGACCGACAGCGCGCCATCGCCGAGCTGCTGGTCGACGGACACACCGACGCAATCATCGCCAAGCGTTTCGGCATTAATGAACGGACGGTGCGCAACCACATCGCCAAGCTGAGCGATGCGGTCGGTGGCAGCAACAGCCGTCTCCAGCTGGGCTGGAAGCTGGCCCAGTCGGGGCTGCTCGACGTCTCCGACGCCGACTGCCGCGTCCCGCCGATGCGGGCCCGCCCCGCATGCGAAGCGACGGCGGGCCCCGGCGGGACGCTCTCGGGGGTGCATCCCACCTCACGGTAGGCAGCCACGGCCCTGTGGTCCCGTCGTCCGCTCCGGACAAGGCACAGACGTGCTCGTTCGGCCGAGAGATGACGCCCCGACACGTTAGTGACAGACCGTTACTTTAAGCGTGGATCACTTTTCGTCTGGGCAGGCACTAAGGTCCGGACCAGGGCGGGGCGTGACCACTTTTCTACCGCAGCACCCCTGACCCTGGTGACTGAGCGTGGCATAGGCGCTTATGGTGGTGCGCCATCAGGCCCCGGGCGGGGGGCGGCACCCGGAAAAGGGACTACAGGGCATGTTCAGTGCGACGGTCGGGCAGACCCTGCGTACCTATCGCACCCGGTCAGGCAGGTCCACCGGGGACATCGCGCAGGCAGCGGGGATCAGCGCACAGCAGTACGAAGCCCTCGAATCCGGGGCCGGCTGGCCGGGCAGCCAGGCCTTCACCGCCGCCGTCGACGCCCTGCAGATCCCCACCGAGGCCCGCAGCCGCACCGGCCTGGACTTCTGCGGACGGCCTCTGGGCACAGCCATCACCGCCACGCTCAAGGGCTTCACGGTGCCGGCCATCGTGGTGGACCACGCCTGGCGCATCGTGGGGGCCAACCACGAAGCGACGGGGCTGCTGCCCGAACTGGGGCGGCCGGGCTGGAGCCTGCTGCGCTGGATCCTGTGCTCGCCCGAAGCCCACCGGCGATTGGTCAACGCGGCCGATGTCGCCGGGACCTTCGCCGCGGTGCTGCGCGAGGCGCTCGCGCTGACCCCCTTCGACCCGGGCCTGCGGGCCCTGTACGAGGAGATCACGCCCGACCTGTGGGCGCGCGGCGCGACCGAGGTCGCGGACGTGGACGGCCTGGACTTGGTGTGGCGCACCGACAACGGGCCTTATCAGATGGTCTCCCTGTTCGTATCCGTACCGGCCCGGCGCCCGGACCTGCGGCAGATCGCCCTGCACATCGAACCGCTGCTGCTGCCCGGCCAGGACCTGGACTCCACGCAGTGGCCGGAGGCCGTGCTGGCGGGCATCGCTCACTGTGCGGTCTGCCAGTCGGCCATGGTCTACGAGTGGGGCCCGGTCTACCGGTGTCCCCAGGACTGCTTCACGCCGGTGGCCGCGTCGGTCTTGGAGGATGAGGTCGCGCAACTGCTGCTGCCGCGCGTGTACACGGACGGCGCGTTGGCCGGGCTGGCCCGGCTGCAGGAGATCCTGGTGGCCTGCGGCAGCGAGCCAGCCCTGTCCTCGCCGGTATCCCTGCGGCACGCCCTGTACCAGTGGCGCCATCAGATGCCTGTGTCCGCCCGCCGGGAGCTTGTGGCCAGCTGGGTGGCCCGTGTCGCGGTCGGTGGCGGCGGCGCGGCCACGGAGGCCGGGCTCGTACTGGACATCTGCTGGCTTCCTGGGCCGTGAACGGCTGCTGCCGTCATCGGTGCGGCGTTGCGGTACCGGGTGTCGGTCCCCCCGGCTGCTGGTGCTGGTGCTGGTGCCGGGCCTGGTCGGTCTGTTCTGCGGCAGCGGGGGGCGCGCTGGCCGGCGGTGGCCCGGCGGCGAGGTCCTTTTGTCGTGCCGCTGATTCGGCGATGACCGCCGAGGCGGCATCGCGGAGCCGGTCGGCTCTGCCCGTGTCAGGCACCTGGGCGAACAGGCGGGTCAGGACGGCCTCCGCCCGGTGCAGTGCGGCCGCCTCGCGCGTCGACGCCGACGGTGTGGCTTGGCCGGCCTGGTCACGGAGGAAGGCCAGCGCCTGGTCGGCGGAGCCGAAAACCGCCTCGATCCGCTCGCGCCGGGGCGCGGCCCGGTCGGGCCGGGCGGAGGCGTTGGCGAGCTGCCGGCGCAGCCAGAACGCCTGCGCCTGCTCCTCGCGCGCTGTCCGGTCAGTAGCCATCGGCCAGTCGTACTCGTTCCACGCGTCGTCATGGTGGAGCTCAAGGTGCGCGGCCTGGGCCAGGGCGGACAGCCCGACCGTGACCCGGCGGCCGTCGGCGAGGTCAGCGGTGATCTCGACGGGCCGCTGCGGGCTGTCGTGCTGCAGGAACTCCATCCACGCCACGGCCGCGTTGGGGCAGGGCTGTTCGTAGGCCGGGATCGACGTGAGGGCGGGCCCGGACAGCATGTAGCGCACGGGGCTTCGTGGGTCCCGGATGCCACTGCGGCTCTGCTCGGCACGGTGGTCGTGCTCGGCGCTCCAGTGGGTGTCGTAGGTGACCTGGGCTTGCTGGAGGACGGCAGCGAAGGGCACCTCGGTGCCGCGCATCCGCTCTTCGAGCAGGGCCGCCATCTGCCCGGCCAGCCCAGTCTGCTCGGGCCAGGCGGGCGCGGTGGTGTCTGTTGGCTTCAAGAGCAGGCGGCCGGGGAGCCCCTGGGTGTCGAGGATCTGCGCGAGGTGGGCCAGGAGCGCGGCGGCCGTCTCCGGGTCGTCGGGCGCGTACGGCAAGCCGGTCCGCCTAAGGAATCGCCGCAGCGCCTCGTCCAGGGCCTGGGCGGGGGAGCGTTCGTACTCCTCCTGCTGGAACTCGAACTCGTCTCTCGCCTTCAGCGCCGCCAGGAGACTGAAGATCATCACCGGCGAGTGGTTGCTCTCCTCGCTTACCTCCCGGGAGACCGGCTCGAGATAGTTAGGATCGGCGCGATGCGCCGCCTCCTTCCACGTCAGGTAGGCCTGCTCGAACCGCGCGGCGCGGATGTAGAGCCACTCCCCTGGCGTTCCGGCCTCCTCCAGGACGTCCTGCCACAACGCCGCCTGGTCGACCGGCCGATGACTGCCGTCGGCCAGCAGTTGGGTGATCTGTGTCGGGTGGCCGGGGCGGTCGTGGGCGAGGAAGGCGCCGAGCGCGGCCATCGCGGTGGGCAGGTAGAGGTCCTCGGCCGCTTGGTCGGAGGGCTGTGAGGCTGCGGGGTGAAGGGAGTACCGCAGGCCTGTTGTCTGCGGGGCGCTGCCCTGAGCGGCGTGCTGTTTCCAGTGGCTCTCGGTGTCCAGCCACTCCTCGGTGTAGGTCGCCAGCGCTCTGTCGGCTGCGTCGCGCAGGGAGACGCTGTGCTCGGCGGCGAAGGAGATGAGTGCGGCGGCGAGATGCCGGCCTGGTCCGTCGAGTTCTTTGTAGGGGTGCCGGTTCCACCGGGCGCGCACCTGGCGCAGCATCTCCTGGCCGCCGTGCCCGTGGACGTCTTCCCACAGCGCCAGGTCGGTCAGCAGGTCGCGCAGCACGACGGCGGCGTAGTCGCGGCGCACCTCGCCCCGGCGGGTGCGTCCCTCGGCATCGAGGCCGGGGTAGCGGCGTACCGCTCGGGCCACGGCCTCGAAGTCATCCATTCGGGAGCGAGCTTGCAGAAACGCGTTGACGGCCGCCTCGGCTCGTTCGATCTTGCCTGCGAGGTCGGGGGAAGGTCGCACGCCAGAGCTCCTTTGGCAGACGGTGCCGTGGAGCCTGGCTGGCGCCGGTGATGTGCGGCAAGAGGCGGCGGGAGTTTGGTCGCCCGTGGCCCGGCACGCGGGCTGCGGATGCGCTGGGATCCCGTCTGGCCGGCAGTGGGAAGCCTGCCGGGCCCGCCGTGTGCGGACGCGAGCGCGCCCGCCCGGGCTGGTGGCACCGGGCGGGCGCATCGTCGGCCGGGGGCCGGCGGCCATTACGGCCGGGCGTCGAGCTCCGCCCCCGGGCGGAACGGGCGCTCCGCGAGACGCGGACGCTCGGACATCAGGGCCGGACGGACGGACTTGCACGGGCGGGTCATGAGGACTCCTCGTGGGTTCAGTGGTGCAGCGGGCTGTTACGGGGTTGATCTCAGCAGCAGGCCGGGCTGGTGCCAAGGCGGTCTGACGGGGTGGCCGTCTCACTCCCGCCCGGCGGGCAGCCAGTGTGCTGAGAGGGTCGGCGGGCGGGCCGGGGTGGGCCGTCTCGTCCCGCCTGGCCATCACCGGACGAGGCGAGGGCGGCGGTAGTTCAGTGGCTCGATCCCTTGCGGAAGCATCTGCGCGAGACGGAGCGGCGCTACACGGTCGGGGATGCGGAGAACTGAATGGGGGCCTTGTAGTCGCGGCCGTCGCCCGACCAGTCCAGCTGTATGTAGCCGTCGGCGAGGTAGCGGGCCGATGTGGCCTTGTACTTGAGCGTCCCTGTCTGGTACGAGCCGTTGCCCGTGGCGCTGCTGTTTTCGAGCGCACCCTCGAGTCCGGTGTAGCTGGCGGACTTCACGACCGGGTCCGTGCCGCTCGTGCTCTTCTTGGTCTGGAGGACGAAGCGTGCCTTGTTGAAGGTGAAGTGGTTGTTCGTGCCGGAGGAGTAGGGGCCGTCCCAGTAGACCGTGGCCGTGGTGTAGATGTAGCCGCCGGACCGCTTGGCGCACAGCTTGACGTCGAACTCCCAGTTGTCCGAGTCGGGCCCGTTGTACGACGGATCGTCAAAGGACTTGCTGCTGCTGGTCGTGCAGTTGTAGCTGGCCGCGGAGGCCGTTCCGGCGGTGGCGAGGGTGGTGCCGGTGACAGCGGCGGCGGCGAGCAGGGTGACAGCGGTGCGCTTGAGCGCGAGCATGGTGGCTTCCTCCAGGAAACGAGTGGGTTGGCGGCCTGTTCATGGCCGGGCCGTTGATAGGGGGTGGTGGGCGCGTGTAGGTCCCGCGTCGGGCTGTCCACTGAAATCGCTCTGACCAGCGGTTTCGTGGTCGTCCCGCTCGCTGGCCACTTCCTCTGCCGCGGTGCCGCCCCTGGCTCGGCAGGGGCGCTTCATCTGCGGATTCCCATCCCCGCGTCTTACTGGCCACGCGGTGGCCATCACTGATGGAAAGTGGCCACGGGATCTGGAAACCTGCAGCGCGGCGGCGGGGGTGGGGCGTCAGCCGGCCAGGTTGATCAGACCGTCGTTGCGTACCCATCCCTTGGTGTACTTGGGGATCCCGGACTTGGAGCGGGCGGTGAGCTGGCTGTAGTTCCAGCTGCCCTTGCTGCAGAACACCTTGAGCTTGTCGCCACGGTTCAGGTAGCCCAGGCTCTTGTAGCCGGTGGACGGGCCGGAGCGGAAGTTCCAGGCGTTCTTGCCTACGGTGGCGCCGAAGTCGGGCTCCCAGTCCACGCTGCACTGGCGGTTCTCGCCGACGGCGTGGGCTGCCGGGGCGGTGGTCACGGTCAGGGCCGCGGCGGCGGCCATCGCCAGGACGGCGGGGACTGCGGCGCGGGTCGTGATGCGACGGATCATGAAGATGCCTTTCGCGGGACGTGGGATGGGAAATGACGGGTGCTGCGGGCGGTTGGTGAAGGGCTAGCCCTGCCCGGGCCGAATCGGTGCGTGGGCGGAGATGCCGCTCTACTTCGGGATCGGCGGGGTGGGTGCGGGCCAACCGCCGTACGGATTGGCGCACTTGTAGACGACGTAGCCGCGGACCTTCTTGCCGTCCGACTTCCGGGTCACCGTGCCGCGGGTGTACCAGGTCTTCTCGGCCTTCTTGTAGGCCCACTGGTCGTAGGCGATCCTGTCGCCCCGGTAGCCGATGCCCAGGACCGTGGCGGTCTTCGAGGGGGCTTTGCGGATCTTGACCGCGCTGCAGCTGATCTTCGTGTGCCCGGTGTCGGCGGCCTGTGCCGTCGATGCGGTGGCCAGGCCGCCGGCCGCGACGGACAGGCCGATCGTGGTGGCCAGGAGGGCGCGTTTGGCGCGCTGGACTGTCACGCAGTTGCTCCTTCAGGTGGGGGGACTGGGCCTGCCCGCGTCTGCCGCCGAGTCGGGGCCCGACGGCAGACGCGGGGCTGTCAGGTCGTGGCGGCGCGGTGCGATGGTGCTGGCAGGGCCTGCGGACCTGTGCGCGGTGCGCTGCCGGGCCGCGGCGGTCAGTCGAGCTGCATGGGCACGCAGTCCCAGGCGTACTTCGCGGCGACCCAGCCGGTGCTGTTCTTGGCCAGCCCGGTCTTGGACTTCTGGCCGAGCTGGAGCTTGATCCAGGAGCCCTTGGTGGCGATCTTCTTGCCCCAGTCGCCCTTGTAGAGCAGGCCCTTGGACGCGTAGCCGGTCGACGGCCCCGTCCTGAAGTTCACGCCGTTGGTGTTGATCTCGTAGTAGACGCGCGGCTTGCACGGCATCTCGGCCGCGCTGGCGGCCGGGGCGGTGGTCACGGCCAGGCCGGCGGTCACCGACAGGGCGAGCATGGCCGAAGCGGCCAGGCGGGCGGGAGCGCGAAGCTGCATGAGGTTCCCCTTCGTCGCGGCTGGGTGGGCGCGCTGTGCGACCGGCGCCCTGGGAACTGGCGCCACCGGCGTCAGCGGCCAGGGCGGGGTACAGCCTGGGATGAGCAGTGGGGGCGCCGTGGCCGTGTGCCCGGCAGGCGGGCAGTCGGGTTGCCTGTTCCCGTCCGGCGCCGCGGATTCCGCCGGGCCGCTCCCGCCGGGCGGGCACTCAGGCGCTGCGCAGGCGCCGGAGGGGGTGGTGGTGCGGTTGGGTCCGCGGGAGTCCGCACAGCTTCTCGAGCACGGCGAGGACCTGGGCTGGCTGTTCGCTGGGCAAACCATGGCGGCCAGCGGGGACCACATGGAGGTGGGCGTGCGGAAGTTGGGCGACCAGGCGCAGCGCGTGGACGGCCGGAACGAGGCGGTCGCGTTCTCCCGCCATGACGTGGACGCGGACGGCGGACAGGGAGGCGAGGGATCCGGGCTCAATGTGGTGCTCGGTGACCGCGCGGTACCAGTCGGCCGCGACGTCGATCGGCGGCCTGGGGTCGCTGGCGGGCGACAGCAGGTCGCGAACGGTCTGCGTGGGACCGGGCAGCCGCAGGCACATCGCTGCGATGATGTGGCGCGCCCTGCCCACGAGACGTTCCAGCGGGGGGTGTTGGGTTCCGGTCAGGTCCATCTGGCCGGAGCTGGTGGCGATCAGTAGGACTCCTGACAGGCCGGCCGCGACGGCAGGGTGGTGGGCCGCGAGCTGCAGGACCCCCATGCCGCCCATGCTGTGCCCGGCCACCACGACCCGGGAGCGGCGGCGGGTGTGGCGCAGCACTGCCGCCAGGTCGTCGGCGAGCAGCCGGGTGGAGGCGGTGCTGGTGCCGGTCAGGGAGGCGCCGTGGCCGCGCTGGTCGTAGCGGATGACGCGGATGCCGCGGGCGGCGAGGTGGCGGGCGTGGTCGTGCCAGATGCTCGCGGTGGCGCACCAGCCGTGGGCGAGAACCACGGTCACTGGGGCGGCGTCGGGCCCGTCGGTGTAGAGGGCCAGTCGGGCGCCGTCGGGGCGCGGCAGGTAGTGGTGGACGGGTGGCGGAGGCAGGCTGCCTGGGCGGGCGGGGGCGTGGTGCATGGCTCATCCCGTGACCGGGATGTCGAGGTCGATGGTGGACGAGGTGGGCGGTGGGAGAACCGCTCCCCGGTTGCGGGCGATGGCGAGCATGGCCCGGTTGTCGGCGCCTGTCATGACCGCGACGGTGTGGCAGCCGAGGGCGGCCGCGTGGGCGATGGCGTGGCCGGTGAGCTGGGTGCCCAGGTGCTGGCGCTGCCAGTTGTCCTCGATGAGCAGGCCCAGTTCGCGTACGCCGTCGCGGTCGGTGCGCATCAAGTGAGCGACGGCGATGGCCTGTTCGGGCTCGTCGGCGAGGGCCGTGATCCAGGTTGTGCCGCGGACCGGGTCGGTCATCTGGCGCCACTCGGCGGGCCGCAGATCTCGGCGGGCGGCCTGGTAGCGGCTGAAGCGGGTGGCCAGGGTGCAGCGCGCGTGCAGGGCGTTGACCTGGTCGAGGTCGTCGGCCCGGGCCAGGCGGGTCAGCGTGAGCTCGCCGGAGGCGAGCAGGTAGGCGGTGGCGTCGTCGAGGACGGCGGCGGGCATGGCAGCTCCGGGGAGGCGGGGGCAAGGGGGCGTCGCCCGTCGAGGTTGGGTGAGGCGATGCCGGAGCCACAAGGCCGTGGGAGGGCTGCGGGCGGCCGTGTCCCGGCTGGAGGGCAGCGGGTTTCGTTACCCGCCCGTACGGCGGGCACCCGCTGCTCCCGCTGCGACTGGCGGGTGGGGCCCGGCGCTATCGCCTGCCGTGGTCCAGGATGCTGGCTGTGATCCAGAACGGGGCGGTCAGCAGCAGTGCCGCGCCGCCCAGCCAGGCGGCTGCGGCGAGGACGCTGCCGCCCAGGCCGGCCAGCAGGACCAGCGGTGCCGGGAGCAGGTTGGCCGAGGCGAGCTGCAGCAACAGGAAGGAGACCGCGCCGGCGAGAGCCACCAGTACCAGGGCCACGGCGGCCGCTGCGGGGATGCGCAGGCCGCGGCGCAGAAGGGGGTTGGCCACCCAGCCCAGCGGCCCGGTCAGCAGCCGGGGGGTGCGCAGAGCGGGGCGGCCGCGGTCGGCGTGGCCGCGCATGGTCAGTGCCTCCGGGGACGGGGTGGGTGAGAGGTGGGCGCGCCGCATCAGGCCGCGGCGAAGCCTCCGGGAACCGGACGGGGGGCGCGAGCGGTGGCGGCCGAGGCGGGAGTGGTGCGGGCCGGACGCTTCGCGGTGCGCACGATGCGTCCCCCAGGGATGTGGCGGACGCAGGAGGTGCAGACTTCGGCCAGGTGCCAGACCCGGCCCGGCATCGAGCACACCAGGATCAAGGCGATCTCTCCGGCGCAGCTGCCGGTCTTGACGTCCCGGTGCCAGGTGGCGCACTGGCAGGCGCAGTAGCGGGCCGGCTGCGGAGCGCGGGCCGTGTTCGCGTGGTGCGCCAGGTGGTTGATAGCGGCCTGGGCCAGGTGACGCAGGTCGCGGGAGCGCTCGGGCAGGTCGCAGGTGTCGCTGCAGGACAGTTGTGCCTGGCGGTCGGCCCTCCCGGTGACGCGGACGGTCCACTGGCGGCCGGGGGTGCGCTGGGGGGTGCTCATGGGCGCCGTCCCTTTCGTGTGAGGTGGGGCGCGGCCGCGACCGGCGGCGCCGGTGATCACTATGGGCGGGGCTCGGGGCTGGGGGGCAAGCGCGCAGCGGGCCGCTTCCCGTGTGGCGGCCCACTTCTTCGCCACCGGTCCGCAGGGCGGGCAGCGGCGCGGGTCGTGTGGCGGTCACCGAAGCAGGCTTCTTGGCCCGTGAGCCGGGAGCGCGCGGGGTGTGCTGCCCTCCAGGCGGTTTCCCGGCCGGACCGGACCGGTGGCCCGGCACAGACTTCAGCTCTTGTTCGCCCTCGCCCTCCGGGAGGTCTCTGTGACGGACGCACCGATACCGGCTGCCCGGGAGCATCCGGCACCACCCGCCAGGCCCCGGTTCCTGCTGACCGTGATGCGCTCTGGCTGCGCGTCCGAGCGCATCTACCGATGGACGCTGCCCGCCCACGAAGGCCGCCTGCCCGACGGCCGCGAGTACAACGCCTGCCCAACGGCTGGAGTCTGCGAAGACCTTTGCTACGCGAAGGCGGGGACCTACCGATTCCGCAACGTACTCGCCGCGCACCAGCGCAACATGCAGTACGTCATGGACGATCTGCCGGGCTGGGAAGCACAGATGACCGCCGAGCTGCAGCACCGCCGCTACCGCTCCGCCGACGGCCAGCCCGTCCACGTGAGGGTCCATGACGCAGGCGATTACTGGTCGCTGCCGTACCTCAAGGCATGGCTGCGGATTTTCCGGTCCGCCGAGCACGTGATCTTCTACAGCTACACCAAGCAGGTCGCGCTGTTCGAGAAGTGGGTGCGGCCCGATCCGCCCGCCAACTTCCGCTGGCGTTACAGCTACGGCGGCACGCAGGACGACCTGATCGACCCGCTGCTGCACCATCACGCCGACGTCTTCCCCGACGAGGACTCGCTCGAGGAAGCCGGTTACACCTCGCAGACCCCCTCGGATCTGCGCGCGGTATACGGGCCGGAGACGCTCGGTCTGGCCGCCAACAACATCCCCCATCTCAGGGCCCGCCAGGGAGGGCGTACCTTCCGGTCGCTGCAGCGGGCCGCCAACACCGAGAAGGCGGCGCGGCGCGCCAAGCGACGCGGTCCGTCCGGCCGTTCGGCATAACCCCCTTTGACCCCGCGGGCCGCCGCCCCTCCCCCTGCCCGGCGGCCCGCGGCCTGCCCGTACCGCGCGCCGCGCGGCAGCAGATCCGTGTGAGCCGCCCGGCGCGAGGCGGTGTCGACCATCAGGAGGCAGCGTGCACAGCGACCAGGATGCGGCCACAGCCTGGCCCGGAGCCGGCAGGGGCTGGGCCGGGGCCAGCGGCGATGCCGACTTCCCCTATACCTCCCCAGGAGGCTGGTACACCCAGCCACTCGCGGGTCCTGCGGCGGTGCCCTCCCCGCGGGCCACCGCCGCAGTGGCCGCGCCACAGCCGGTCCCCGCGCCCGCGCCCGCCGTGGTCGTGCAGGGCCAGGGCGGCGGGGAATTCCCGGCGCCGCCCGCGTTGTTCGCCGACCCGGAAAACGCCGTTGCGCAGGCGGCTCCCACGCCCGGCCCAGCCCCCGCAGCCGCCGCTCCGCCCGCCGCCGCGCCCTTCCCGGCCGCGCAGGTCCCGGCGCCCGAGGGGTACGCCGCATTGCCGGAGCCCGGGCCGCACGTCGGCGCGCCGCACGTCCCGTCCGGTCCGGCAGCGCCCGCGTACGGGTATCCGCCCGCCGCGCCTGCCGGGTCAGGCCCAAGCTACGGGTATCCCCCGCCGGTGGCGCCGGCTGCCTTGCCCGGGTACCCGGCTGCGGGTGCCGGCCCGGCTGATCCGGCGTATCCGGGGCAGGTCACGGCGCCGGGCTATGACGCTGCGGCGCCGGTGGCTCCGGGCTCTGTTCCCGCGGCGCCCCTCCCCTACCCTGCCGCTCCCCCGGCCGGGCACGCCCCTGCCCCGGCAGCACCGCTGGGGCACAGCGCGGCGACCGAACTGTCCTCCGACCGGCTGCTGCGCGGCGGCAAGAGCAAGGCCCGCAGCAGCCGCCCGGGCGCCCGGCCCTCGCGGTTCCGGCTCGGTGGCGCGAAGGAGGAAGCCGCGCTGCAGCACAAACTCGAGGTGATCCGCACTCCAGTGCGCGGCTGCTACCGGATCGCCGTGATCAGTCTCAAGGGCGGCGTCGGCAAGACCACCGTGACCACCGCGCTGGGCTCCACGCTGGCCAGCGAACGGCAGGACCGGGTCTTGGCGATCGACGCGAACCCGGACGCCGGAACGCTCGGGCGGCGCGTACGCCGCGAGACCGGCGCCACCATCCGCGACTTGGTGCAGGCGATCCCCTCCCTGCGCACGTACCACGACGTCCGCGCCTTCACCTCGCAGGCTCCCTCCGGCCTGGAGATCGTCGCCAACAACGTCGACCCGGCCATCTCCACCACCTTCAACGACGACGACTACCGGCGGGCCATCGCCGTCCTGGGGGCCCAGTACCCGATCATCCTGACGGACTCGGGCACCGGTCTGCTCTACAGCGCGATGCGCGGCGTCCTGGACCTGGCCGACCAACTGATCGTCGTCGCCACGCCCTCGGTGGACGGCGCGTCCAGCGCGAGCACCACGCTGGATTGGCTCAACGCCCACGGCTACAACGACCTGGTTCGGCGCAGCCTCACGGTGGTCTCCGGGGTGCGGGAGAAGGGCCGGATGATCAAGGTAGAGGACATCGTCGCGCACTTCAGCGAGCGCTGCCGCGGGGTGGTCTCGGTCCCCTTCGACGAGCATCTGTCGGCTGGCGCCGAGGTGGATCTGGACCTGATGCGGCCCAAGGTCCGCGAGGCGTACCTGACTCTTTGCGCGCTGGTCGCCGAGGGGTTTTCCCAGCCCCGGCAGCCCGCCTCAGGCGGCGGAGGAGGGCCGGGCGGCTATCCGCCCCACCCTCAGGAAGCGTGGCCCGGTGGTCCGGCCAGCGGGTACCCGGTGCAGCCTGGCTATCCCGGAGAGCTCCAGTAGCGCAGCGCCTGGCGTCGGTTTGCCCAGCCCGAGTTTGTCGTGCGGCAACCTTCCCAAGCCGGTCGACTGGCCAGCCCACCACGGGAGTGCGAGCGGCGACCGAAGGCGGTCGGACATCCGGCATCGGGGTTACGGCCGAGGGGTGGCGGGCTTCTTCGCGGACGCGCATAGGAGGCACTGGAGGCCACCGGAGAGCCGTCCTCACAGGGCGAGCGGCTTCTCATCGTGGGTGATTCGGCTAGTCTCCTCGCGTGTCCGAGCCCAGCCCCACACCGCCCGCCGCCTGTACGGCGCGGCTCATCATTCAGGCCGCCCCGCTACGTGGCGCGCTCCACGCCCACGAGCAACGCACAGCTAGCGGCCCTGGGCCGACGCTGCGGACGGAGCAGGGATCATGAGTGCCACCGACGACGTGTTCCCAGCCGATGCGGACGTCGACCTGCCCCTGCCCACCGCAGACGAGATCGCGGAGGTCGCCGCATACCTGCGTCAGCGCCTGACAGCCGCAGCAGCGGAGCAAACCGAGTCCCTGGCAACCGGGGTGCTGCTGCGCGCTGTCGGCACGTTCGTGACGTCCCGTATGGGCTACGCGCACGGACTGGGCCGCAGTCCGCTGGTCCACACGGCGGCGGCTCCCTTGTACGAACTCGCGGCCCAGTTCCCCGACTGCCCCCTGCACTGGCGGCGCCGGGCCGAGGAATGGATGGACGGGCGCGGGTGATCCGCATGCGCATCGGCGACGGTCCCACTGGTTGGGGAAGTCACGCAGCGAGGTGCCGACCGAGGTGGAGAGCGCTGTCGTACTACCACCAGTGAGCCGTGGCGCAGGGTCCGACACAACCGAGGGCAGGGGTACGACCCGGGCCAAGAAGGTGGAGCGTCCAGCGTCCGGACACTGACATGTTTTCCCGTCGGCTCCATGGACTGGACTGCCTGAGAGGGCGAAGCCACAGACCAGCGGTATCGGTCCCCGAAGGCAACGGGGGCGTGCGCCGATCCGGCGGAGCTGTGGCCTCATCCCTCGGCCGTGCCCGTTCACCGCCGTGCCCATCGGAAGCTGTGGCCCTGTGGGCGGAATGGCAAGAGCCGGATGCGGCCGACTGCGTGTGGTGTCAAAGCGAGTGCGACGGGGCTCGCCCGATGGCTGGAGCGGGCCGAACCAGGGCGGGCGGGTGGTCCGGATCGGGGATGAATCCATAGCGCCGGTAGGTGCTCTGTAGAGCTGGTGTGCGGGCGGCGGCGACGGCTCCAACGTTGTGGGCGTCGGCGTAGGCGAGGGCTGTGCGGACTAGGTGGGCGGCGGAGGCGGGGTCATCTTCGCGGCAGGCCAGGTTGCCCACGGTCCACCAGGTTCCGCCGGTGCGGAGTCGCGCACGGCGGCAGGATTCCACCGCACGGGCGGGCCAGGCGGCGGCAAGTTGGCGGGCGAGCCTGGCCAGCAACAGGGTGGTGATCAGCGTGGCGATGGCCGTCGTGCTCCACCGCGTCCAGGGGGCCGGGACTCCGGCGGCCGTGGCCGCTGCGCCGAGGGCGGTCGGCAGCAGCAGGGCCGTGGTGAGGACCAGTTCGGCCAAGAACAGGGCGCAGGCTGCGGCCAGGGCGCGGGGCAGTGCGATGACCGGGCCGCGGACGGTCAGGAGCGCTCCCCCGTGGGCGAGGAGGCGTCCTTGGGCGTGGGCGTAGGTGAGTTGGAGCAGCCACAGCGTGGTGCCGGCGGCGCGGGAGATGCGGGTGCGGGCGGGCGGTCCCAGGCGGCGCTGCAGCAGGGCTGCGTGGCGTGGCAGATCGCGCCAGCGGGCCCGCAGACTGGCTGGTGCGCGCGCCGCGGTGGGCTGGCGGTGGTTCACCGGACGGGCCGTCTCGGCGCGGGTGGGGCGGGGGCGACGGGCTGCTGTGCGGGCGGAGCAGTGGTGGTCAGGGCATCCAGTTCGGTGCGCAGTTGCCGCCAGGTGTGGGCGTCGGCAGGGTCGTCGGGCGGCGGGCCGAGCAGCTGCCCGCCGAGATCGGGGCGGTGCTGGTGCCAGGCGGCGAGGCGTGTGTACAGGGCGCACCAGCGGGCGCGGTGGGCAGGGTCGTCGGGCCGTGGCGGGGGCATCTGTCCCATCCAGGCGGCGGGCGGTGGGGTGCCGTCGAGGGCGGTCTGCCAGGCGGTGGTGGCGGTGGGCCAGGTGGTGGTGGCGTCGTGGACGGCGGGGCGGGTGAGGGTGCGGATGCGGGTGGTGAGGTCGTTGTAGGCGGGCACGTCGTGGCCGCTGGTGGGGCGTGGCAGCGGGCCGGTGCCGTCGGTGTCGGGCAGGGAGGCGGTGCGGTTTCGCCAGGTCTCGACGAGTGCGGCGGTGGTCTGCCAGGCGTGGCGGTGCCAGGTGCCCTGGGGTGGTACGGGGCCGAGAGCGGTGGCCCAGGGCGGGGGTTGCTGGGCCAGCTGCAGGCCTCGGGCGGCCAGTAGCTGGCCCAGGACGCGGCGGCGTTCGGCGAGGTGGCCGCGCCAGTCGGCCGGGGTGTCCGGATCGTGTTCGAGGCGGGCGTCGGCGATCCAATCGGGGACCGGTCCGCTGTGGCGGGCGGGGTGGGAAGCGCGGTCGGGCAGGCGCGCACGCAGGTCGCGTTCGGCGTTGATGAGTTCGACGAAGCGGCTGGCGCGGGCGCGGGAGCGGGCGTTGCGGTAGCGCTCCTTGGCGCTGGGGGCGCGGCGCTGGAGGTGGGCGCGGTGGGTGAGGGCGAGAGTGGTCAGGCGGGCGAGCTGGGTGTCGCTGTAAGCGGCCAGCGGCCTGTCGGGGGCGGGGCGCGGGGTGGTGGCGACGAGCTGGTAGGTGCGGTCGGCCAGGACGGTGGCGGTGTCGTCCTCGCCGCTGTCGTCGACCGGTTCGGTGCCTATCCGGGCCAGGATGCGGCGGGTGCTGTGGCCGGCCAGCTCGGCGGCGGTGAGGGCGGCCAGCAGCTTGGGCCAGCCTTCGTCGGTGTAAGCCTGAGCGGCCAGGGCGGGCAGGATCTCGTGCAGCAGCGCCCGGGCGCGGGCGGTGGCGGCGCGGGCGGCGGTGTCGGCGTACTGGGCGGCGTGGACGGCCGGGCTGGTGGCATCGTCCTGCAGGTCGCGCAGGAGCTGGTGGGCGGAGGTCGCGGCACGGCGGGCGTGGGCGATCTGGTGCAGGGCGGCGGCCTCGTCGGCCACCGGGTCGTCGCTGGGTTCGGTGATGCCTAGGTAGAGCCGGTTGGTGCGCCGTCCGCGGGTGAGCTGGACGTAGACGCTCTCGCGGGAGGAGGAGACGGTGGCGTATGCGTGGGCCGTGTCGCACGTCATGCCCTGCGCGCGGTGGACGGTGGCCGCGTAGCCCAGCTCGACGTGGGCGGCGGTGTAGTCGGCGGGCAGGGTGATCGTGGCGTGGTGGACGGTGTTCTTTACCGTCAGGGAGCCGTCTGGGTGGACGGCCAGGACCCGCCAGGCGTCGCCGTTCTTGACGAAGTCTCGCCCGTTCTGGACAGGCAGGGCACGGTTGTTGCGGCGGGTGACGATGGTGTCGCCGGCGTGGGCGCGGGTGCCGTCGCGCAGTTGGCGGTGGGCGGTGACGTCGAGCAGTCCTCGGGCGGCGGCGGCCGTCTGGGCGCGGGCGTTGAGCTCGCGCACGGTGGCCGCGTCGGGGGCTGTCATGACGCTGCTCAGCCCGGCGGCGACATCCGCGCTCCAGGCCGCGTAGACCGCGTCGAGCATGGCGGCCGGGTCTCCGGAGCGGATGCGCCGGTGGTGGCGGTGGAAGGTGAAGGCATCAGCCGGATCGCCGTCGCGCAGGACGAGGGTGGCCGCGCCTTCCCCTGGGGTGGTGAAGCGGTGCAGCTCGTCCAGGCGCACCGTGTCGGGGTGGCGGTCAAGCAGGCGCGGCAGGCCTCCGGCGTCGACGGCTGACAGCTGTAGCGGGTCGCCCAGGAGGCGGACGTGGGCGCCTGCGGCCCGTGCTTGGGACAGGATCCGCTGCAGGTTGAGGGTGCCGGCCATGCCCATCTCGTCGACGACGATCACGTCGCCGCGGGCGAGGGGGAAGCGTTCCTCGGCCAGTCCCTTGGCATGCTGGTCACGGTGGTGCAGCCAGGCGTGCAGCGTGGTGGCGGGCGCGCCGAGGTCGTCGGTGAGGGCCTGGGCGGCTCGGGAGGAGGGTGCCAGGGCGATCAGGCGGCGCCCGGAGGCGGCCAGGGTGTCGGCCACCAACTTCATCGCGGACGTCTTGCCGGAGCCGGCCGGGCCGATACCGCACAGCAGCAGTTTGTCGCCGCAGGCGAAGGAACGGGCCAGGGCCGTTTGGGCGGCGCCCAGGTGCGGATGGCGGCGTTGGGCGCGTGCGAAGTCGGCTGCGTCGGCGGCGGGGATGACCAGGGTGTCGGCCGCCGCCAGGAGGTCCTCCTCGGCGGCTATGAGCCGTCGGGTGGTGTAGGCGGGGGCCTCGGCGCGCAGGAAGACACTGCTGCCGTCGGGTCGTTGCTGCTCCGGGTGCAGGTCGACCAGGGACGGCGGGCGCAGGTCGACGACCGGGTCCTCGAGGGTGGGGTCGGACAGTGCGCGGGCGGTGATGCGCTCGGTCGCCTCGGTCAGGGCCAGTCCCTGCGGCAGGGGGCTGCGGGCGAGGTGGTAGCCGAGCTGGCGCAGCACTTCGGCGCGCACGTGCTGGGCGGCGAATACGCTGCGGCGTTCGGTGACTTCGGCCAGCGCGGCGGTGGCGATCTGCTGCTCGAAGGTGTCCGGGTCGGCCTCGTCCGGGGCCGGTTCGGCGTCGGCGGCGGCCTGCCGTACGGCGTCCAGCAGGGCTTGGGTGACGGCCTCGTCGGGGCGGGCTTCGACGTCGCCGAGGGCGGCGCGGGCGGCGGTGAACCAGATTTTCTGCAGGGTGCGCAGCGGCCGCGCGGCGCTGAGTTCGGGCCGGTTGGTGACCGCGGCCTGCTGCGCGAGCGCGTACCAGACGGCCGGGGGTGGGGTGCGCTGGTGGCGGGCGTAGTAGTCGGCGACCAGGCGTTCCAGCTCTGCCCTCACGGTCTTGCCGCGGGTGCTGAACGCGTCGATGAGCTCGTCGGGAAGGCCCGCGATCTCGAGTACCGGCCGCCGGCCGGGAGCTGTGATCCGCTCGCGGACCGCGAGCCCCAGGCGCTCGGACACCAGCCGCATGACGGTGGAGTTGTAGAGCTCGCTGATGGTCACTCCGTGAGCGAGCAGCGGCCGCGCGTCGATCGTGCGCCACTTCCCGTCCGGGCCTTGGACCCGGTTGGCGACGATGATGTGATCGTGCAGGTTGGGGTCGCCCGGATCCCCGCGCGCGGTGTAGTGCCGCCACCGGGCGGCGACCAGGCCGGAGGTCACCTGTTCCTGGGCGATGCTGCCCTTGCTGGAGGCCCGGGTTGCCAGCACGTGGTTCTCGATCCAGGACAGGGCCGTCTCGAGCGCCTCGGTGTGGGCTGCGTCGATGACCTCACGTATCTCCTCGCCTCCCAGGATCCGCAAGGCCTGCAGCGAGCCTTGCGGGGCGGCCACGAAGCTCCAGCCCAGGCAGGGCTGGCGCACTGGTTGGGTGTGCATCCGCAGGTAGCCGTCGAGCTCCTCCACGGAGGCCGGGCCACGGTGAAACTCTGCGCGGAAGTACTGGGCCGCGACGTGCCGGCGTATCGCGCGGCGCTGGGCGTCGGTGAGCGGTCCTCCGTTGCGCTCGGCGGCTTCCTCGAGGGCGTGCGCGATGCGCTCCAGCAGCGGGTCGGTGGCGGTGGAGTCGTTGAACTGGGAGTAGGCGGCGCCCAGTTTCCCCGCCCGCCATGCCTGCTTCTCGCTGCCCCCGGCGGCGATCCGCTCAGCCGCGATCTCGGCCGCCCGCGGATGGCGGCCGAGACCGAACAGGGATTCCGCTTGTGCCCGCAGCACCTCCTGTCCGGCCACCCCGAGGGTCTCGGCGGCGCGTCCCATCCACACCCCCGGCGGGGCGCCGGCGTTCAGGGAGCCGTCGGCGGCAGGCAAAGACTCCGCGCGGACCGTCTGCGCGAGCAGGTACCGGTACCCCGCGGCCGCCGTCAGCTTGCGGATGTCGACCACCACGCCGTCGAAGCTACGAGGCGATCAGAGTTGCAAGAGGTGTCATGCCGTTGTCCTGTCCTGCCCCTCTTCCAACCCAGGACAAGCCGGTGACCTGCACAGACATCAGCAGCAATGAGCAGCGGGGTACGGAGAGCGCCCCGGAGAACGGCGCTGGGTCGACTTTGCCCCCTCCCGCTGGGTGGGCAGAAATCATGGTCATGGCCCGTGAGGCGGGAGCACGGGCAACTGGCCGGGGTAAGCGCTTCGATCAGGCGGGAGTGTCGGGTGAGGCTGCCTGTGCGGGTTCCCGGCGAGGGCGGCAGGGTGCCGTCCGGGCGCAGCCCACGGTTCGGGGCCGGATGGGGAGTGGACATGGCGAGGAAGCCCAAGACGAAGGCGTCGGCTGCGGCGAACGTGGTGGCGGCGCGGGAGCGGGCGCAGCAGTTGGCGATGGCTCCGATGGCTCGGCAGCAGCGGCTGTTGGATCGGGCGACGGACTTCTTTTTGGCGAGCGAGCGTCAGGACCTGGCGCGGGAGGAGGGGGAGCGGGAGATCCGGGCGATCCGTGAGCGGGTGGTGGAGCAGGTGGAGGCGGCGCGGGTGGAGGCCGGGGCGGCGGTGGTGGCGATGCTGGGTGAGGACGAGCCGGTGGGGGCGGTGGCGGAGCGGCTGGGGCTGCGGCGGGCGGATGTGCAGGAGCTGCGGCGGCTGGTCCAGGCGCAGCCGGTGCAGGGGCGGGAGCATGGCGCTCGGGGCGCGGCGGCGCGGTCGGCGTCGGGCGGCGGTGTTGAGGCGCCGGTGGACGCCTCCGGTGCTGGGGACGGGGGCGCGGCGGGCGGGGCGCGGCCGGTGGCGCCCGATGGCGCGGGCGGGGCGCGGCCGGCCGGGGTGGTGATGGCCGGGGAGGGGGGTGCGGAGGACCCGAGGGGGTCGGGGGCCGGGGCGGTGTAGGGCGTAGCGGGATGCGGAAGGTGTGTCCCTTCGTGTCCCTGGGCGGGCGCGGGGGCGCGGCGTGGGGAATGCCGGGAAGTGTGTCCCTGGGTGTCCCTGTGTCCCTGGGTGGCGGTCAGCGGACGCCGGGAGCGGCGCCGCCTTGCTGGGGCTGCTGGTGGTAGTGGCCCTGGGCGGGGTAGCCGGGCGCGGCGGGCTGCTGGGGAGCGGCGGGCGGCTGGGGCTGCTGGGGAGCAGCGGGGGTCGGGGGCTGGGTCATCCAGGGCGCGGCGGCGCGTTCGCCCGGGGCCTGGGGGGCGGCCGGCTGGGGGGCGTACTGGGGCTGCTGCTGGGCGGCGGGCGGCTGGACGGCCGGGGCGGGCACCGCGGGCGGGACGTACTGCTGCTGGGGTGCGGCGGCGTACTGCTGGACGGCCGGGGCGGGGATGGCGTAGGGCGTCGGGGCGGGGGTGGGCGCGGGGGCGAGCCAGACGTCGACGGTGTGGTCGCCCGGGAGGCGCGGGAGGGAGAAGCCGGAGTTGGCGATCTCGTACCTGGTCCCGTCGCGGGTGGGAATCTCGGTGACGCGGTTGACGCCGGTGAGCCAGTGGGTGGTGGTGTCTGCTGGACGTCCTGAGCGGTCGGGTTCGGTGATGCGGATGAGGGCGACGGTGTCGAGGATGGTGGCGAGTTCGGCGACGGTGGCGCTGGTGTCGGCGGGCCGGTTGGGCTGCGGTGCGGTGGTCACTGGCGTTTCCCCTCCCCCAGGGTGCGGGTGGTCTGTGAGGGGTGACGGTACCTGCGGGGTGGGAGGTGCGGGGGGTGCGTCCCGTGGGGCGGGAAGCGAGTGTGCGCGGGGGCGTGAAAAGCCCCGGCACGTGTGGTGCCGGGGCCCGTGGGGCGGGTTCGCGGAGAAGGGTCAGTAGCGGACTGGCTGGGTGAGGTAGACGGTGTAGTGGCCGGGCTGGCTGGGGCGGGTGGCGGTGGCGGTCGCGCCGTTGAGGTCGTCCTGGTAGGTGTGGCTGATCCAGGCGAGCAGTCGGCGTTCCGCTTCGTCGGCGGTGGGCGCGTCGAGGGTGTAGACGGTGGTGGCGAGCTGGCCGTCGTCGTCCACGGTGGTGTCGGAGACCTTCTCGGCGTTCCAGCGGTCGGCGGGGACGGCGGGCAGGAGGTCGGCGGGGAACCTGGTGCCAGGGCGCAGGGTGCTCTGTTGGTCGTGTTCGAGGTGCGTCGCCTGGTGGTTGAGGTTGGTCTCCTCGCGCTGGGCGTCTGCGATCTGCTCGGCCAGGCCGTGAGGGGTGAAGGAGACACCGCCGAGGCGTTCGGGGAGCAGCGCGGCGAGGGCCTGGCCTATCTCGGGGTCCTCGGCCGCGATGCGCAGGGTGGCGAGGGCGTCGATGTGGCGGGAGAGGGCCTGGGCGCGGGTGCGGAGCTGGTCAGGGGTGGCGGGTGGGTGGATCGAGTGAGCGTTGGGGTTGTCGGTCATCGCAGGGTCTTCTCCGGGTGGGTGGTTGGGGGTCAGGCGTCGTCGGCGCGGAAGGCGGCGACGGCTTCGGGTGAGGCTGCGGAGGCGTGCGCGAGGCGCAGCGCGGTGTCGGCGTCGGGGGCGCGCAGGTGGCGCACCCATCCGCTCAGTTCGTCGGAGACTCTGTGGCTGGCGGGCTCGTGTGTGCCGGGGAGTGCGGTCAGCGCGACGACGTCCTCGGGGGCCTCGTTCCAGCGGACACCGGTGACGGTCCATTCGGGGGTGTCGGCCTCGTCGGGGTGGTGGGCGGGGGTGTTGTCTCGCTCGACTTCGCCGGCGTCGGCGAAAGCGACCTCGGTGATCTCGATGCCGAGGTGGTGCAGTGCTGCGGGGTCGTGGACTTGGTCGCCGAGGGAGCAGGCCGCGGTGTCGGCGGCGGCTTCGCTGTCGGCGCGGACGGTGAAGCGTACGTAGGTGGCGGGCAGGGTGAAGCTGTAGCCGGGGCGGTGCGGGAGTCCGGGCCTGGGCCTGGGGCTGGTGTTGGGGTCAGGGCTCACGGGATCTGTCCTGTCTCGGGTGAGGGCGGGTTCGGTCAGCGCCAGCTACGCGGGTCCGCGCCGAGGGCGAGCGCGGCCGGGGTGATTCCGTCCCGGTGGCCGACGAACTGAACGTCCGGGTGGTCGGCGAGCAGCTCCTCGCAGGGGTCCCCCTGCTCGCCGCCCCGTCTGACAACGACGGTCAGGGTCACGAACTCGTCTGCGGGGGTGCGGGTGTGGAGGGTGGTGGAGGCGTCGCGAAGTTCGACGGCGAGGTGGCCTTCGGGGGTGGTGCGCGGGATGGGGTGGAGGTCGGCCGGGGTGTGGCCGGGGTCGTCGGCGGTCTCGTCGGTGGCCGGGCACAGGTCGCGGTCCTCTGTGTCGAACCAGTGCCCGTAGGGGGTGCCTGCGTCGGGGTCGTCGTAGTACCAGACGATGGCGGTGCCGCAGGCGGTGCAGTGGGTGGTCTGGCCGTGCGTGAGGGCTTGTTCGGCGGGCGGGGACGCGTCGGGGGTGGTCATGGGTCGGGGTCCTGTCGTAGGTGGGTCAGGCGGTGGCGTACAGGCGGTCGTCCCAGCAGTCGGGGCAGACGTACCGTCCGGCGTGGGGGTAGGCGGTGGCGAGGGGCGTGGTGCGGCGACAGAACCGGCACCGCACAAGCTCGGTGTAGGCGCGCAGGGCGGCGCGGACGCGGGTGCCGAGGAGGCCCGGGGCGGTGGTGGCGAGCCACATCTCGACCGAGGTCCGGGGGGCGTCGGCGAGGGACTGTGCGAGGTCGTCGGCCGGTACCAGGGGGACGCCGTCGGCGTTGCACTGGGCGCGGAAGGTGCCGGTGTTGGGTACGTGGCCGATGTAGGTGCCTTCCTGGGTTTCGTGTGGATCGTTGACGAGTTCGAAGACCGTGTGGGGGGCGGTGGTGATGAGGGTGGTGGCGAGGTGTTCGGCGGTGTCGGCGCCGGCGCGGGTGACGTAGGTGTGGCCGGCCTGGAGGTCGGTGAGGGGGTGGGTGTCGTCGGCGGTGAAGTCGGTCGTGAGGTGGTGGGTGTTGAGGGTGTGGAGGACGGTGGGCAGGTCGCTGCTGGTGGTGTCGTGGATGGTGATCTGGAGGGCGGGAAGGTTGTCGTCCATCTCGGTCCTTCTCGTTCGGGGCGGGGGGGGGGGGGGGGGGGGGGGGGGGGGGGGGGGGGGGGGGGGGGGGGGGGGGGGGGGGGGGGGGGGGGGGGGGGGGGGGGGGGGGGG
>NZ_JBIAHR010000038.1:0-55173 GCF_042870695.1 Streptomyces sp. NPDC006384 | reverse complement strand
CTCGCCTACGCCCCCAACCTGGCCGTATTCACGGCTGCCTGGCTGCTGGCGGGCCTGGCCATGGCAGCGACCTTCTACCAGCCCGCCTTCGCCGCCGTCGCCCGCTGGTGGGGCGAGGACCGAGTCCGCGCGCTCACCGTGGTCACATTGGCCGGCGGCCTGGCCTCGACGGTCTTCGCACCTCTCACGGCCGCGCTGGCCGAGCACCTCAGCTGGCGACACACCTACGCACTCCTCGCCCTGATCCTCGCGCTCGTCACCGTCCCCGCACACGCCCTGGCGCTGCGTGCCCCATGGCCGCCCCTGCCCACCCACACCAAGCAACACGCCGGCGACAGCAAAACGGTCGCTCGCAGCCGCCCGTTCCTGACGCTGGCAGCCGCGCTCACTCTCAACGGCTTCGCCACGTTCGCCGTCGTCATCGCACTCGTCCCACTGCTGACCGAGCGAGGCATGAGTGCCACGGCAGCCGCGTGGGCCCTCGGGCTGGGCGGCGCAGGCCAGACGCTCGGCCGTGCTCTCTACTCCGCCCTGGTGCGCCGCACCTCGGTCACCACACGCACGGTCGCCCTGATCGTGGCCGGCGGCGCAACCACCGAGTCCCTCGCGGTGACGCCTGGCCCGTACCCGCTCCTGGTCCTACTGTCCGTCATCGCCGGCATGGTCAGGGGAAACCTCACGCTGCTCCAGGCCACCGCGGTCACCGAACGCTGGGGCGCCACCCACTACGGCACCCTGTCCGGTCTCCTCGCCGCACCGGTCACGATCGCCGGCGCCCTCGCCCCCTTCGCCGGCGCCGCCCTCGCGGCAGCCCTCGGCGGGTATCCCGCCCTCTTCTGGGTCCTGGCGGGAGTATCACTGGGTGCCGGCCTGTTGGCGGCGGTTTCCAGCAGGCGCTGATCGGTGCTTGGGACGGGGGCGCTCTGCACGGAGTTGCTCGTTCACTTCGGGTTGATGAGTCCGACCTTCGGAACGAAGCGCCCGCTCCGCCGTGCGTAGGAGACGTAGGCGTCGCCGTGGGTGCGGCGGAGGTAGGGCTCCTCGACGACCCGCACCTGCAGTTCGACAGCAACGGCCAGTGCCGCAAGCGCGATCAGCGCGACAGCGTTGGGCACCATGAGGGTCAGTCCGAGGCCGGTGAAGGCCATCGCGGTGAAGATGGGATTGCGCACGTACGCGAAGGCCCCGTTTGTGACGAGTTCGGTGCGCTCGTCGGCGTCCACGCCGACGCGCCACGAAGTACCCATCGCCCTCTGCGCGACCAGGGTGCCCAGGATGCCGACGATGGTGATCGCCGTGCCGACGCCGTACACCACCGAAGCGTCCTCGACGACACCCGGCAGGCCGGCAAGGGCCGCAAGGGGTGCGGCGACGGCGCCGAGCAGCGCGACCACGAAGAGCACCCCCGCCCACCAGGCCGCTGATCCAGCACTTCCGGACAGGCCGCGGAAACCGGTGTCGCCCGTCAGGCGGCGCTGAACCAGCGAGCGGACGCCGAACGCCGCCACCAGCCATACCAGGTACAGGCCGAGTGCCGCCCACGCCCAACCGGTCATCCGCCGCTCGCCTCCTCCTGAGTTCCGCAGCAGGCGTAGCCCGGACCGCAGCCGCACCCATCAGGCGTCGTGCGTATGGCAGCCCCGTCAGGACCCGCCTTTGGAAGAGCGCCGGCCGGAACCGCGCAGCAGTCGTCTCCACGCCACGCCTCCCGGCCTTCCTTGACCGCTACGGCGGCGATGACGAGAGCCGCGATCGGGTCCGCCCAGGACCATCCGAGCAGGGAGTTGGCGAGCAACCCGGTCAGCAGAACGCCCGAGAGATACGTGCACAGCAGAGTCTGCTTCGAGTCGGCGACGGCTGAGGCCGGCCCCAGTTCGCGTCCGGCGCGGCGCTGGGCGCTGGAGAGGAACGGCATGATGATCAGCGAGAGAGCGGCGAGCACGATACCGGGCGTGGAATGCTCGGCCTCACCCGTGCCGGTGAGGGCTCGAACGGAATCAACGGTGACATAGGCGGCGAGCGCGAAGAAGGAGACGGCGATGATGCGCAGCGCGGTCTTCTCGCGTGCCTCGCGCACGGTGTGGTCGGCGGCGGAGAATTGCCAGGCGACGGCCGCGGCGGAGGAGACCTCGACGACGGAGTCAAGCCCGAAGCCGATCAGGGCCGTCGAGGAGGCAAGGCTGCCCGCAGTGATCGCGACGATCGCCTCAATGACGTTGTAGACGATGGTGGCGCTGACCAATAGCCGTACTCGTCGGGTCAGGCGGGCACGGCGCTCGGGAGCCGGCCCGAGGGATATTGCCGTGGCCATCAGCAGCAGCCCTTCTGGTCGGCCTCCAGGCAGGTGCGGTCGGCCTCGACGGCCAGGACCGCGCCGCGCAGGTCGTCCAGGGCATGGCCGAGGCGCGGGTCGGCCAGTTCGTAGCGCACCCGTCGGCCTTCGGGCACGGCGACGACGATGCCGCAGTCGCGCAGGCACGCGAGGTGGTTTGAGAGCCGGGTGCGCGAGATCTCCAGTTGCTCGGCCAAGTCGGCCGGATGGGCGGGCGCTTTGCTCAGGGCGAGCAGGATGCGACAGCGGATCGGGTCGGCGAGCGCGCGGCCGAAGCGTGCCAGGGCGTCGATGTCGGTGGCGATGGACAGCATGTTTTGACGATACAGAAGACTGTGGATTCAGGAAGCCTGAACTGTAGCCGTCTCTGAATCGTTCTCGATCTCCTGCTCCCCGAGGGCCGCGTGCCTTGGCTACGATCGGGCCGTGAGTAACCGGCATGGGGACTTCCGAGGCGCGGCCAGCCGAGTGGCCCCGCTTCGACTGCTGCGCTGGGGCGCTCTGTTCGCTGTTCTGGCGTGGGTCCTGCCGGTGTGCGCGCACACCGACGGCCCGGCCCCCCGGGCGTCCGCAGTCTCTGCTCTCGTCGGCGTAGACGGTTCCCCCGCTGCGGCACGGACGATCGCCGACCATGATTGTCCTGACCGGGAACACGCGCCCGATGACGCCCACTGCCGCCCGGCCGCCGAGGCCGTGACGGGCCCTACTTCTTCCTTGCCCGCTCCGTCTCATCGAGTGACGGCCATCGCCGGCCCTGCCTTCACGTCGGACTCACCGCCGGCTCGCGCAGCACCGGAGGTCCTGGTCCTAGCCCCGGGTCTCCACCAATTGCAGATTCAGCTGACCTAGGAAGCCCACCGCGCGGCCCCCGTCGGCGCCGTGCCTGTCGGCCTCTCTGCCCCCGGCTCTCCGGGTGTGCAGGTCATATTCACTGCCTGAATCGCATCACCGCTCCCTGTGTCCGCGGTGAGGACAAGGACATGCCATGGGATCTTCCCGAGCCAAGGAACAGCGCGCCACCCGTCGCGCGAAGTTGGAGGAGATGCGCCGCGCCGAGGCGGCGCGAGAGCGGCGCAACCGCATCATCACCTGGACCTGCAGCGCGCTTGTCGTGGTCGGAGTGGTAGGCGCGAGCTGGTACTTCATCGACCGGACGAACAAGCGGGACGAGGCGGAAGCGGCGGCCGCCGCCAAGCCGGTGGCGGGCGAGAAGAGTTTCAAGGACCTGGGCCGCAACCACGTCACCACCCCGGTCGACTACAAGATGTCTCCGGCCGTCGGCGGTGACCACAACCAAGCCTGGATGAACTGCAACGGCGACGTCTACGACAAGGAGATCGGTGAGACGAACGCCGTGCATTCCCTGGAGCACGGCGCGGTCTGGGTCACGTACAACGACAAGGCCGGGGACAAGGACGTGAAGACGCTCAAGGACCGCGTCGCGAAGACTCCCTACACGCTGATGAGTCCCTACGCCGACCAGTCCTCGCCGATAATGCTGTCGGCCTGGGGCAAGCAACTGAGCGTCGACTCCGCGGACGACCCGCGTGTGGGGAAGTTCCTTGACAAGTATGTGCAGGGCGTGCAGACCCCCGAGCCGGGTGCGGCTTGCACGGGAGGGACCTCCGCATGACCGGCGCGGCTACCCGCCGCCTGCCCGTTGCAGTCGTCGTCGCCATGCTCGTGGCCGTCCTCGTCGGTCTCGCCGTGTGGTGGCGCACGACGGAGGGCACGGCCAACGCCGCCTCACCGGGCGAGCGTTCCGTCGAGGCCGGCTTCGCGCGGGACATGGCGGTCCACCATCAGCAAGCCGTGGAGATGTCGTTCATCGTCCGCGACCGCACCGACGACGAGGACGTGCGCAGGCTCGCCTACGACATCATCAACACCCAGGCCAACCAGCGGGGCATGCTGCTCGGCCGGCTGGAGACATGGGGGCTGAACAAGTCGTCCGCCGACGCGCCGATGGCCTGGATGGGGCACGGCTCGATGCACGAGGCGAAGGATGGCTCGCTCATGCCCGGCATGGCCACGAACACGCAGCTGGATCAGTTGCGCGAGGCTGAGGGTGAGGATGCCGAGGTGCTGTACCTGCGGCTGATGACCGCCCATCATCGGGGCGGTGTCGACATGGCCCGAGGTGCGGTGAGAATGGCCGACGACGGCACACTCGTACGGCTGGCCCGAACCATGGTCGATGGGCAGCAGGCCGAGATCGACCTGATGGCCGACATGCTCGCCCAGCGGGGTGCGACAGCAGGGGCCTGAGTGATGCCCGGCTAGGGACGGCCCTGGCCGGGCATCACGCCGGCGAGTTGCCGGAAGCGGGTGAAGACGCGGAAGCGGGTCAGGCGCCCCGGGGCTGGACCTACCAGCCGACCTTTTCGCATCCCGTGTGATCGACCGGCTCGACCTGGAGTGTCGCGTGGGCGACGCCGTGACGGTCGCGCAGCAGGTCGCGGGCCTGGTCCAGGACCGCGTGCCCCTCGGCGGGGTCGGCGGTCACCAGGTGGGCGGTGGCCACGTGCATGCCGGAGGTGAGTGTCCATAGGTGCAGGTCGTGGACGTCCTTGACGCCGTTGACGGCCGCCAGGTCGTCGGCCACGGTCGCCGGGTCCACACCCGCCGGGGCGTGCTGCCCGAGCACGGCGAAGACCTCGCGGCCCAGTGCTACGGCGCGCACGGCGACGAAGCCGCCGATGGCGAGGGCGACCAGGGTGTCCCACAGCGGCTGGCCGGTCGCGGCGACCAGCCAGCCCGCCAGGATCACGCCGACTGATCCGGCGGTGTCGGCCACGACCTCCAGGTAGGCACCCTTGACGTTCAGGCTCTCGGACGCGCCGGAGCGCAGAAGAAACAGCGCCACAAGGTTGACGGCTAGACCGATGCCGCCCACGACCAGCATGGGACCGGGGGCGATTTCGGCTGAGGCTCCGATGCGGCCCACGGCTTCGACGACCACGTACACCGAGACGCCGGACATGAGCAGCACGGACAGTAGGGAGGCGAACACCTCCGCCCGGTAGGAGCCGTAGGTGCGGCGGCCGGTGGTGTCGGGCCGGGGGGCTATGCGCGTGGCGACCAGTGCCGCCCCCAGCGCCACCACGTCCGCTGCCATATGCCCGGCGTCCGACAACAGCGCCAGCGAACCCGACAGCAGCCCGTAGGCCAGTTCGACGACGAAGTACGAACCGACCAGCCCGAAGGACACGGCGAGTCGCCATCGGTGCCGTCCCGCCGCGTGCTCGCCCACCCCATGGTTGTGACTGTGCCCGCCCATGATCGTTTCCCCTCCCGTTCCGGCGCTGTCACCCGCAGGGAAGCACAGGCTGGACCAAAGGGGCAAAGGCTGCATCGGTGACCGTTGTCATCTCCGATAGCAACACGCTGACCTGCGGAAACGTGGAGATCGTGCATGATGCGGAGACAGGGACGACCCGGAGGCGAGGCGGCTCAGCGAGGGTGAGTACGCTTCCAGCGACAATTGATGACGCGCCGGGCGCTGCCGTCCCGGCGCCCACTGACCGAACGACTCGTTCTCCGAAGGCCCGCCTATGCGACCGCTCTCCGCCACCGGCTCCGCCTCCCCGGCGTCCGGTGCGCTGCGCGGCCTGCGGGCCGGGGCGCTGGCCGTGCTGTGTGTCCTGCTGCCGCTGGCCGGACACGCACTGAACCAGTGCCACGCGCCACGGTGGGTCATCGCCGCGGCGGTCGCTGTGGTGGCGGTGCCCGGCGCGGTCCTGTTGACGCGGCGCCGACTCACCGACGCCCAGGTGATCGGCGTCCTGCTGGCCGCACAGATTGCCTCGCACCTTGCCTACTCATTGCCGGGTGCCTGCCAGGCGATGACGGGGACGGGACGGCAGGAGGCGCCACTCGGGTTGTCCGCCCTGGTCGAGCACGGTGCCGATGGCGGGCCGCCGACAGGTGTGCTGATGGCCGGACATCTGGTCACCGTGATCATCGCCGCCCGCCTGCTCGGGGTCACCGAGCGGCTGCTGTGGCAGAGCAAGTCGCTGGTGGCCGTCGTTCGCAGGCTGCTGCTGTTCGTCTGGACCGTACTCGGCCGTGTGCACGGCTCGGGGCCGCAGGTCGCCGCCTGTGTGAGCACGTCACCCTTGCGGTCTGTCGTCCTGGCCCGACGTGGGGAGGGTCGTGCGCCGCCTTCGGGCCAGTGTGCCCCCTTCGCTTCCTTCCGGCCGATGCTGATCGGCGGCCTGGTCCTGCCCTGACGGGTGTGACACGGGGACCGCCCGGCGGGCCGGCTCCTCCTGTCCCGGCGGTTCGCCTCGCCGGGGGACGACAGAAAGTCCCACATCATGCCTGTCATCAACCGGCGTGCCGCGCGCGCGGCGGCACGCGTCCTCGTCGTACCGGCCGCCCTCGCGGCCCTGGCGGTCACGGCTCCGCAGGCCGCTGCCCACACGGAACTGGAGAGCGGCAGCCCTGCAGCGAATGCCGTGCTGGCCGGGCTGCCGCCCCGCGCCACGCTCACGTTCACCGACGAAATGACCGAGAAGTACGCCAAGGTAGCCGTGACCGGCGCCGACGGCTCGTCCGTCGCCACCGGCAACCCACAGGTCGACGGCAAGACCGTGACGCTCGCCCTGCGGACGGACGCGCCTGCCGGCGGCTACACCGTGGGCTACCGCGTGGTGTCCGCCGACGGCCACCCGGTCTCCGGTTCGTACACCTTCACCGTCAAACCGACTGACACTGCGCAGCCCTCGGCACCGGCGACGGGGGGACCTGCACCGTCCTCGGGTGCCGCGGCGCCGACGGCTTCCGCGTCGGCGCAGACCGCCGAGCCCGCGTCCTCCGGCGTGAGCGCGCCTGTCCTGGCCACTGGGGGCGCCCTGGCGGTGGCTGCCGGTGCAACCGTCTTCGCGGTACGCCGTCGGCGGCGGGCCGGCCGTGGCGACTGAGGCAAAGCCGGGCGGGGTACGGCGCCTGTCCCGGCTTCCCCTCGTGCTGGCCGGTGCGACGGTCTGCGCGGTCGCTGTGGCCCTGGCCATGGTGCAGGCCGGGGGAGGAGCAAGCACCTCGGTCCCCGGTCTGCCGGATGCGGGCACGGTCACCGTATGGGGGCTGCCGGTGGCACGGACCCTCACGGACGTCGGAGCGGTGGCCACCGTGGGCGCGCTGCTGCTTGTGGTCGTGCTTCTGCCAGGTGGCCGCAGACTCACGGCGACCCAGCTCCGCTACCTGACGTGGGCCGGTGCGGCGGCCGCGTCGTGGACTGTCGCGGCGGCCCTGGCCATGGTGTTCACACTGGCCGACCTCTTCGCGCAACCGGTCGGCAATGTCCTGTCCGCAGCGATGCTGGCGGACTTCGTCGCCACGGACGCGCAGGGACGCTCGTACGCGCTCATGATCGGTGCAGGGGCGGCGACCGCGACCTTCTGCGTGGGAGTCACGACGGCTCGCTGGGCCCGTCTGGCGTTCGTCGTGGCCCTGGCGGGGCTGCTGCCGCCGGCGTTCAGCGGGCACTCGGCGGCCTCCGGCAATCACGACGCCGCGGTCACCAGCCTGGCCCTGCACCTGCTGGGCATCGCGGTCTGGGTCGGCGGACTCCTCTTCGTCCTGGTCGTGGCCGCCAGGCGCGAGGAGGAGGCGGCGGACGCGGCCCGCCGCTTCAGCCCGCTCGCCGCCTGGGCCCTGCTCGCGGTCGCGGCCTCCGGAATCGTCAACGCCGTGGTCCGGCTGCCTTCCCCGGAGACCCTCTTCACCAGCGCGTACGGGCTGATGGTCATCGCCAAGACGGTGGCCCTCGCCGCGCTGGGCGGCATCGGCTGGTGGCACCGCCGCCGCACCCTGCCGACGCTGCGAACCGGCAGACGGCGAGCGTTTGTCCAGCTCGCGATCGGTGAACTGCTGCTCATGGCGGCGGCGATGGGACTCGCCGTCGGCCTGTCGCGCACCCCGGCACCCGGCCCCGACACCTCGGTCTCCCCGACCGAGGAACTGCTGGGCTTTCCCATGCCGCCCGAACTTGGCGACTTCCCCTGGACGCCATTGTTCACCCAATGGCACTTCGACCCGCTGTTCGCCTTCGGCACGGCAGCTGCCGCGCTGCTGTACCTGAACGGTGTGCGCAAGCTGCGCGCCCGCGGCGACCGATGGCCCGTCGGACGGACGATCTCCTGGCTGCTGGGCCTGGCGGTCACCGTGCTGACGACGATGAGCGGCCTGGCGGTGTACGGCAAGGTGCTGTTCAGCGTGCACATGGGCCAGCACATGATCCTTGCGATGACCGTGCCCATCCTGCTCGTGCTGGGCGCCCCCGCCACCCTTGCCCTCCGCGCCTTTCCTGCCGCGCCCAAGGGGGAGCCGGACGGGCCCCGCGAGATGCTGCTCAAGCTGCTGCACAGCCGCTACGTGCGGCTCCTTTCGAACCCGGTGGTGGCGAGCCTGCTGTTCATCGGCAGCGCCTTCGTCGTCTACTACACCTCGCTCTTCGAGACGCTGATGGGCAGCCACCTCGGACACCTGTTCATGATGGTGCACTTCCTCGCGGTCGGCCTGCTCTTCTTCTGGGTGATCATCGGCGTCGACCCCGGGCCGCGCCGCCCGCCCCACCTGGGCCGCCTGTTCGTGCTGATCCTCACGATGCCGTTCCACTCCTGGTTCAGCATCTCGCTGATGAGCTCCAGCGCCCTGATCGGAGAGGGCTGGTGGTCCCTGCTCGACCGGCCCTGGGTCGAGGAGCCGATGGACGACCAGTACGACGCCGGTGCCATCGCCTGGGCCACCGGTGACATCCCCGTTCTGATCACCACGATCATCCTGGCGATCCAGTGGATCCGGGCGGACCTGCGCGAAGCCCGCCGCGTGGACCGCCAGATCGAACGCGGCGACGGCAACGACCCCCTCGCCGCCTACAACGCCTACCTGGCTGGCCTCCACGCCCGTGACCGGCGCACGGCCGCACCCGAGACCGCGAAGAAGGAAACATGAAGAGGCTGACCAAGCACCTGATCGTCGCCGCCGTGCTCGTGGCGGGCTTCGCCGCCGCGATCGGCTCCTACCTGCTGCTCTCTCCCGACAACCGGCGCGGAAACGGCGGCCTGGACGTCCAGCCGGCCGCCGAGGCCATGCCGGTACGGGAATCCAGCCACCGGCTCACCGACCCGGCCAACAGCGAACTGACCCTCGTGGAGTTCCTGGACTTCGAGTGCGAGGCGTGCGGCGCCTACTTCCCGGTCGTCGAGAAGCTCCGTGAGGAGTATGGAGACCGGGTCACCTTCGTCGCCCGCTACTTCCCGATGCCCGGCCACCGCAACGGCGAACTCTCCGCCCGCACCGTGGAAGCGGCAGCTCGGCAGGGCAAGTTCGAGGAGATGTACACCAAGCTCTTCACCACCCAGAAGGAATGGGGCGAGGCCCAGGAGTCGAAGGAGGACGTCTTCCGCGGTTACGCCGAGGAACTCGGCCTCGACATGAAGAAGTTCGACGCGGACCTGGCCGACCCGAAGACCGCGGCACGTGTCCAGGCCGACCAGCGCGACGGCCTCGGACTGGGAGTCCAGGGCACGCCCACCTTCTTCCTCGACGGCCGCAAGATCCCCAACCCCGCCTCCTACGAGCAGTTCAAGGCCCTCATCGATGAGCGACTGTCCGACTGATCAGGGAGGGAGGCCGCAGCTCATGGAGTACCTGATCGATCAGGCTCGCGTGTTCCGGGCCCGCGCGGCCGCTCACAGCCTGGACCTCACAGAGCACGCGCAAGTGCGCAGGCCCCGCGCGATGTTCATCACTTGCTCGGACGCCCGGCTCGTCCCGGCCCTGCTCACCGCCAGTCGACCGGGCGACCTCTACGAACTGCGCAACCAGGGCGGCCTGATCCCGCCGTACGACCCCTGGAAGCACACCGCCGAGACACGGACCGTCGAACACGCCGTGCGTGACCTGAAGGTCACCGACATCATCGTGTGCGGCCACTCGCGTTGCGAGGCCGTCGACGACGCGGTGGCGGGTGACGACGAACCGTCCGCGATCGCAGCCGCCGGCCACTGGCACACGCTGACACAGCTGGACCAGCTGAGCGACTACCCCTGTGTCACACCGCGGCTCGCCGATCGCTCCCTGCGCCTGCATGCCTGGTACTACGAGGTCGACACCGGCTCCACCTCCCAGTACGACGCCCGCACGAGCGTGTTCCTCCCGCTGTGAACAGGCCCACAGCGCCCGACGTATACGACAAGGTGACCGCAGTGACCGCCAGCAAGAACCTCACCTACGACGAACGCCTCACCGCTCCCAAGACCTGGTGGGTCATCGCCGCCCTGTTCGGCTTCTCCATGGCTCTGGTCTTCATGCCCTTCGGCCTGATCGCCGCCCTCATCGCCTGGACCGCGGGCGCCGGCCTGGCCGGCGCCTACGTCAGCTCGCAGGGCTCCCTGCGGGTCAGGGTCACCACCGACCTACTCGTTGTCGGAGACGCCCGCATTCCCCTGAACGCGCTGGGCGAGCCCGAGGTCCTCGTCGGCGAGGAGGCAAGGGCGTGGCGGACGTACAAGGCGGACCTACGGGCCTTCATGGCCCTGCGCGGCTACATCACCACCGCCGTCCGGGTCGAGGTGGTCGACCCGGAGGACCCCACCCCGTACGTCTACATCTCCACCCGAGCACCCGAGCTGCTGGCTGAGGCGATCCGCGGATCCGCCTGACACGAGCACGCGGAAGGGAGGAGTATCGGCGGCTGTGCCGGGTGATCGGGTGACGAGTCGCGACGCCGCGGACCTGTGGACGGGTCGCACGGAGGCGTCCGTCCGCGCTGGGCTGTTCGCACTCGTCGGCAGCCTGCTCGCGGCTCTCGGTCATCACGCGGTGGTCGAAGGCCCGGTCCCGTGGCGTCTGATGACCGCTCTCGCGGCCGCTCAGTTCGTGCTCGTGTGGCCCTTCGCCCGTCGTCCGATGGTTCTGACGACGGTCATGAGCTGCACCCTTGCGGCACAGGCCGTGCTGCACACCGCGTTGGCCGCGGAAGACGGCAGCGTTCGAGCAGCGGCCGTCCACACCGCTCACGCCGGCGCCGCCGGAGTGACCACAGGAGACGGGCATGCCTGGCACCACGCCGGGGTCGTCATGACCACGGCTCATACATGCGCGGCGCTGGTGGCGGCCTGGCTTCTACAGCGGGCCGACAGGGCGGTTGTCGCCGCCCTGTCCGCCGGCCGGATCATGAGAGCCGCGGCCGTCGCGGTGATCTTCCCGGCCGGCCTGGTGTCGTACCTGACCGGTGGCTCCCAAGCTGAGCAGCTGCCCTTGCCGCGGCTCGTCGGCCGGTTCCTCAACCCGGGGAGGGTGTGGGCCCGGATCCTGGCACACGCACTGGTGCGGAGAGGACCTCCGAGGAGAGAGCACGTCTCTTCTCGTCCTCTCTCCGGGCCCGGCCTCGGCCGACCCGGACTCACCAGCAAGGAGTTCACCCGTGTCTTCATCCCCTCACGGCTTCGGCCGCGTCACTCGTCGGCTCGGTGTGGTCAGCGCCTTCACCCTGACGGCTGCCCTCGCCCTGACCGGAACCGCCGCCGCGCACTCGGAGGTCGAGGCGGACAACCCGCAGGCGCTCGCCGAGAACGTCACGCTCACCTTTGTCTCCGAAGCCGAATCCGACTCGGCCGGTTTCACCCAGCTGCGTGTCGTTCTGCCCGATGGCATCGCCCCCGGTGACGTGACACTGGGCGAAGCGCCCAAGGGCTGGAAGCTGAAGGCCGGCGACGACGGCTACACCCTCGGCGGCCCCACCTTGAAGATGGGCGTCGATGCCGAGTACCAGATCAAGGTCCGCCAGCTGCCGGATGCCGAGAGCCTCGCCTTCAAGACGATCGAGACCTACAGCGACGGCAAGATCTCCCGCTGGATCGAGTTGTCCAAGGGAGGCGAGGAGTCGGAGCAGCCCGCTCCCGTCCTCGAACTGAAGGCGGCCGCCCCGGGCGCTACGCCGATCAGCCCGAGTCCCAGGGCTCCCGAGACCCCCAGCCCCACACCGTCCACCACGACGCCGTCGTCTCCCACGGCGTCCGCGGACACCACCGAGACCGCCGCTGACGAGAAGGACGAGGACAGCTCGACGGGCCTCGTCATTGGCGGCATCGTCGTGGCCTTGGCCGTTCTCGGCGGAGGGGCCTGGTGGCTCATGAGGCGCCGGACCCCCGGCAGCCAGAGCTGACTGGTGGCCACTGGGGCGGGGCGTAGCAGCAGCCTGACGAGCCGTCTTCCCCGGTGGCAGTGGTCACGAAGAGCTGGGTAGGTGATGCGTCCGGAGGACGCATCACCGCCTGCACGTTCGGGGCCATCTGCGGGACACGCCGCCGGTTCGAACGAGGCGCCTAGGTATACCTCGAGTGCGGGAACAGGGCTGCTACGACGCCTTCGGGGTCGGACCCACACCCCGTAACTGCCGGATGGTCCCGCCGAGCTTTTCCCGGAACCGTTCGAGCGCCTTCGGCTTGGCAGCGACGACCCAGCGCTTGCCGACGAGGTACTTGCCCCCGTACATGCTGGCCGTGCTGAGCCACGCTTGCTGGTACCTGTCCTCGGGGAACGTGGTGATGAGGTAGTCACCCTGCTTGGTGTGACACAACCCCTCGCGCAACTGCTCCGCTTCGACGCGGATGTTGGCCTTGCAGCCGGTGAGACCGGCGATCATCTCGACCTTCGCCGGTGCCACGACACCGGCCGCAGGGGCGGCTGCGACCGCTTGCTTGCCCTGCGATGCAGGGTCGTCCTCGCCCCCGCTGCAGGCACCGACCAGCGGCATCAGCGCAAGGATTCCGATCACCGCGGCCCGCGGCATCCCACGAGCGGCGGGGAGGGGACGGGTTACGGGTGCGGATGGTAGCTGCCGTAGCAAGGCGTCTCCCTGGATCAGTCGCGCCCGCCCGGGGACGAGGGGCAGACGTGGTCTGCAAGGAGTACGTGTGAATGGCACCGCTGCGTTCAGTCGCGGGCGGCTTCGTCCGAGACCGATAGGGCGACGGCTGAACTGCCGAGTCGTACGGCGGAGAGCCGTACTCGGGACTGGTACACGGGAGAGCTGAACGGACGTGTTCGTCACCCGATTCGGTGATGACGACAGCGGCAGCCGCTGGTGCACCGAACGCTGTCGGCTTCGGCGCCCTCCGCTGCTGGCTGGGCGATTGGCGTGAAACTGGTGAGACGCGCGGCGTGTGGTCCGCCATCACTGATGAGAACTTTATGTAGTCAGTGCACTACCTTCAGTGTCCATGGTGACGGGTGCGGCGTTGAAGCGCTCCCGCTCCGACTCACTGGTCGGAGCGGTGGTTCTCCTGGTGCTCACTGCGCTCGTGCACGTCTTGATCTGTTCCCACGGCCCGGCGTTCTCCGCAGCGACACGCGTCGACACACCGCTGGCTGCCACCGCCAGCCGCGCGACAACGGCGGAGCAGCAGGACCCCACGTACCTGCAAACCGAGCCTGCCAATCAACACCCCACGCACTGCTGGGATGCGAACGAGACGACGGTGGCACAGCCTTCGCGTGGCATCGAACTGGCCGTCCCCGCGGTACACCATGCGCAGCCCGCAGACTACGTACCAGCACAGCCGCACCCTGATTCGCCGAATTCCGCGCCACCGTTCCAAGGTGCGCGTGATTCCGTGGCGGGCCGCAGACTGGCCGTCCTTGGCGTGTGCCGGACCTGATCGACGCTTCTGCCGTTCCCTCGACGTGTAGAGGGACGGCAACGGATCAGTTTCGCCTCTTTCCCCCACGTACACCGGCTGCCGAACTACAGGGCCGGTGACAGGAGAAGCACGCCATGAAATCCCTCGCTCCAACTGCCCTTCCCGCTTGCCCGGCCCAGCTGCTGGCTGTCGCCAAACGCCCGATGCACACCCCCGCCGGGCTCGTTGGTGACACGCCCGTTCTGTGGATCGGTGAGCCGTTCGCCGCTGCTGGACGCGGCTTCTGGGCCAAGCTCGAAGGTCACAATCCCGGCGGCATCAAGGACCGAACCGCTCTTCACATGGTGCGAGCGGCCCGAGAACGCGGTGCCTTGCTCCCCGGGGCGCGGATCGTGGAGTCCACCTCGGGCACCCTCGGCCTGGGTCTGGCCCTGGCCGGCGCCACCTTCGGCCATCCGGTCACCGTGGTCACCGACCTCGGCATGGAACCGCTGATGACCGGCCTGCTCACGGCGTACGGTGCCACCGTCGACCTCGTCGACGTACCGCATCCCGTCGGCGGCTGGCAGCAGGCCCGCCGCGACCGTGTCGAGGAGCTGCTCGCCACTCATCCGGACGCCTGGTGTCCCGACCAGTACCACAACCCCGACAACGTCGCGGCGTACTCGGGTCTCGCGCATGAACTCGTCGCCCAGCTCGGCCGGATCGACACCCTGGTCGTCTCCGTCGGCACCGGTGGCCACTCCGCCGGCATCGCCTCAGTGCTGCGTGCCTTCTTCCCCCAGCTCCGGGTTGTCGGCGTGGACACCACGGGCTCCACGATCTTCGGCCAGCCGGCCGCGCACCGCCTGATGCGCGGACTGGGCAGCAGCATCTACCCCCGCAACGTCGCCTACGACCTCTTCGACGAAGTGCACTGGGTGGCCGCCCCCGAGGCCGCGTGGGCTGCCCGACGCCTGGCCCGCGACCACTACGCCACCGGCGGATGGAGCGTCGGTGCCGTGGCACTGGTCGCCCGGTGGCTGGCCCGAAGCTTGCCCGCCGAGGAACGCATCGTGGCTGTCTTTCCCGACGGCCCGCAACGCTACGTAGGAACCATCTTCAACGATACGTACTGCCGCGACCACCGCCTTCTGGGGCACCCGCCCACCGGCGCTCCTGACGAACTCGCACGTCCGGGCGACCGCGTTGTGGACCGCTGGACCCGCTGCACCACGGTCATCGACCCGCTCGTCACCGGCACGGATCAGAAGGTCGCAGGAGTCACCGGATGAAGCACCTCTGGCGTCAGACTCAATCCTTCCCGTCCGCGGTACGTCTGTTGATGGCGAACCAGTTCGCCATCAACCTCGCCTTCTACATGCTCATGCCGTATCTCGCTGCCCACCTCTCCGGCGGACTCGGCCTGGCCGCCTGGGCGGTGGGGCTCGTACTAGGCGTGCGCAACTTCTCCCAGCAGGGCATGTTCCTGATCGGCGGTACCTTCGCTGACCGCTATGGCTACAAGGCCCCGATCCTGGCAGGCTGCCTGCTTCGAACGGTCGGCTTCGGTCTGCTCGGCTGGGTCGACAACCTGCCCGCCCTCATCGCCGCCTCAGCCGCCACCGGCTTCGCCGGCGCCCTGTTCAACCCAGCCGTCCGCGCCTACCTCGCCGCCGAAGCCGGAGAGAGGCGCGTGGACGCCTTCGCGACCTTCAACGTCTACTACCAGGCGGGCATGCTCCTCGGACCGATTGCCGGACTCGCCCTGCTGGCCACCGACTTCCGCCTCGTCTGCACGACAGCAGCAGCAATCTTCACAGCGCTGAGCGTGCTGCAATGGCGCGCGCTGCCTCCCCGCCACGCCAGCCCGACGACCAGTGACCAGAACGGCGTGCTCGAGCAGTGGCGAACGGTCGTGACCAACCGCCCGTTCCTGCTCTTCGCCACCGCGATGATCGGCTCGTACGTGCTGACCTTCCAGGTCTACCTGGCCCTGCCGCTGGCGGCGGCCGACGCCCTAGGCACACACGGCACGCAGGTCACGAGCGGCCTCTTCGTCGTCTCGGCAGCGGTCGCGGTCATTGGGCAACTGCGTCTTACCGGCTGGGCGAAGAACCGATGGCAGCCCAGCGAGGCGCTGGTGCGCGGACTGTCGGCCATGGGGTTGGCCTTTCTTCCGCTGGCTCTAGCCCCGGGAGACTCCTCCACGGCTGTGCTCGCGTCCTTGGTTCTGGCGGTGGTGTTGCTCGCGGTCGGATCCGCGGTGGTCTATCCGTTCGAGATGGACACCATCGTCAATCTCTCGGGCGAGCGTCTGGTGGCCACCCACTACGGCCTCTACAACACGGTGTCGGGGCTCGGCATCACCATCGGAAACCTGGTCACCGGCGCGCTCTGGGACTTCGCCCAGCGGCATGACGCCCTGTGGCTGACCTGGGTGACTCTGACAGCTACGGGGCTGGTCTGCGCTGCAGCAGTCGCAGCCTTGGCCAGAACGGGGCGCCTTATCGCCAGGCAGCCAGCAGTAGTGGCCTGAGACGACGGCGCGAAGCGCGATCCGATGGCCGACGAGTATCGGCGAAGAGGCTTCTCGCGTGAGTGAGGCAGGAGCTGTGCTGGTCGGCACAAATACTCACGCTCTGTATTGGGCGGGGTATACGGGTGGGCCTGGAAGGTGACCGCGTGGCCAGCCATTCGCAGCCCTCCAGGGGCATTGTCGGTCTGGACGATCCCTCCCCACACCACACCGGCGGAAGCCTCGGCGGCTTCCGCCGGTGCGCTGCGCCAGGAGGGGCAACGGCGGGCGAGGGCGCCTGCTTCGGCACGCGTGTTCAGGCTTCGAGGAGCCGCCAGGATGAGAGGTGCCGGGGCGATGAAGGCGGAGCCGCGTGCGGACGTCCCGAAGTCCACCCCGATCCAGCCCTGCACCGAGGGCGAGTGGCAGCGGTTGCTGGATGCGCTGCGATCGGTGGTGGCTCAGGCATGGTCAGTGCACCGGGAGGCGAGGAACCTGGCTGCCGCCGACTGCCACCCGGCCGACGGTGGACTGTCCCGGGAGAACGTCGCCTGGCTCTTGGTACGGGAAGGCGCCGAGGAGTTCGGCCTGCCGGCGGGGTGCTCACCGGCGAACAAGTTGGCGGCGGTGCATGTGCGGCAGCTCAAGGACGCCCTGTATCCGACGCCTATCACCCTGGCCGCGCACCGACTCCTGTTCGCCGCCTACTGCGGCATCGTGCCTGTCGGCATCGCCTATCTCGGCCTGGGCGACGTGTCGTGGGCCGGGGAGATCTGGAGCGGCTACGCCGACAGCTCGAAGGCGGCACCGTGCGGCGGCTGCCCACGTAGACCTCGGCCCCGTTCGGCTCCTGCAGCTGACCCGTCGCGGCACCGAGCCACCCCTGCTGTCCGAGCAGACGGGGGACCGGACGGCTTGACCTTCAAGTCGGGTCGAAGGTTTACCGTCGAGGGCATGAGGACCTACCGGATCTCGCAGCTGGCGGAACGCTGCGGTGTTCCCGCCACCACGCTGCGCTTCTACGAGGACGCCGGGCTGCTGCCGGCCGAGCGGACTCCTTCGGGTTACCGCATCTACGGGGAGGACGCGGTGGAGCGGCTGTCCTTCATCTCCTCGGCCAAGCTCCTGGGCCTGGCCCTGGAGGAGATCCGCGACCTGTTGGACGTCCGGGAAGAAGGAGTTTGCGCCTCGGTACGGGCCCGGATGCTGCCACTGATCGCGAGCCGGATCCAGGACACCGACGGCAGGGTCGCCGAGCTGCGGGCCTTCTCCGCCCGCCTGGCAGACGTCCATACCGCCCTGTCCGGGCCGGCACCGGAGGGCGCATGCGGACCGGACTGCGGCTGCACCACGACCACGGCCCCGGCGGCCGGGCCCGTGCCGGTGACCCTCTCACCCACCCGCCCCGCACCCGGACCGGCAGACGAGGCGTGGCGGGATGCCCCGGTGGCCTGCACGCTGGGCGGCGCCGAGCTGGGCGAGCGCACCGAGCAGTGGCGGACCCTGGTCGCGAAGACCGAACAGCGCGAGGACATCGAGGACGGGGTGCGACTGTCCTTCCCACCGGACGCCGACCTCGCCGGACAAATCGCGGCGTTGGCCGCGGCCGAGCAGGACTGCTGTGCGTTCTTCGACTTCACCCTGCACCTGACCCCCGCCGCCCTCCAGCTGGACGTGCGCGCGCCCGAGAGCGCCGCCGCGATGCTGGCCGACCTGTTCGGAGTCCCCGCATGACCACCACGCCGTCCTCCCGCTCGTCCGGCCCCTGGGGCGTCCTCGGTACGGGGGCAGCGGCCGTCGCCGCCTGTGCGGTCTGCTGCGCGGGCCCCCTGCTGGCCGTGCTCGGCGGCATCGGCGTCACCTCCGTGATCGGCGCCCTGTGGATGCCAGTGCTTGCTGTGCTGGCAGTAGCGGCGGCCGTGGGTTTCGCCGTCGTACGGCGGCGCCGGAAGCGGGATGCCTGCCGCACCACCCCGGCGCCGGCCGACCTGGGCATGCCCACCGTCGGGGCCCCGCCGAGGGACAGCGCGGCGCCGCGCTGACGTAAGGCCCCTGGCCGGTGGCCGGGCCGACGGCGTGACCTGTGAGGATGAGCCAGTGGCCGCCACCGGCGGCCGGTACGAGTTTCAAGGGAGCAGTCAGAGTGTCGCAGCAGGGACCGCAGGGCCTGGTCGAGCGGATGGAACACCACCAGGTCGCGATCTACCTCGCGGCGATGGCCGCCGGAGGACTGCTCGGCTGGCTGGCCCCGGCCGCGGGCCCCGGCCTGGAACACGCGATCAACCCGGTCCTCGGCGCGCTGCTGGTCGTCACCTTCCTCCAGGTCCCGGCCGCCGAACTGCTGCGCTCGCTGCGCGACGGCCGGTTCCTGTCCGCCGCCCTGGTGGTGAACTTCGTGGTGGTGCCGCTCATCGTCGCGGCGTTGTTCACGTTCCTGCCCGCCGACCAGGCCGTACGCGTCGGGGTCCTGCTGGTGCTGTTGTGCCCGTGCGTCGACTACGTGATCGTCTTCTCCGGCCTTGCCGGAGGCTCCAGTCGCCGCCTGCTCGCTGCCACCCCGCTCCTCCTGGTCACGCAGATGCTGCTGCTGCCCGGCTTCCTGTACCTGTTCATGGGCTCCGACCTGGCCGACATCGTCGAGATCGGCCCGTTCGTCGAAGCCTTCCTGGTCCTGATCGTCGTCCCCCTCGTGCTGGCCTGGACGCTGCAGGCGTGGGCCGCACGCCGCCCGGTCGGCCAGAAGGTCTCCGACGCGGCGACCACGACGATGGTGCCGCTGATGGCCGCGACCCTGATCACCGTGGTCGCCTCCCAGGTTCCCAAGCTCGGCGACAGCCTCACCGACGTCGCCGCCGTCATCCCCTTCTACGCCGCGTTCCTCGTCGTCATGGCGTTCGCCGGGAAGGCCGTCGCTCGACTCTTCCGACTCGACGCCCCCGGCGGACGGGCGATCGTGTTCACCGGCGCGACCCGCAACTCCCTCGTCGTTCTCCCCCTGGCCCTCGCGCTGCCCGCCGGATTGGAGGCCGCCGCGGTCGTCGTAGTCACACAGACCCTCGTCGAAGTCCTCGGCATGGTCGCCTACGTCCGCCTCGTTCCCCGTCTCGTCCCCGCCCGCGAGCCCGTTGCAGCCGAGCCCGCCGCACGCTGACGAACCGCCCGCAGCAGCAGGCATCCCGGACTGCTGTCCCGGGATCTCGACCTACCGACCCGCCGAACCGAGGAGCGGCGCCTCGGCCTGAAGCTCGCGCTCCGCCCACCCCTTCAACCACGCGTGTCGGCGCGCATCGAACTCGACCTGGTCACGGTAGGTGTCGTCGGCCGTCCACTGCCCTTCGTGGACCCTTCGGTGATACACGACGTCGCTGAGCAGTTCGCCGGCCGCTCGCGCGCAGACACCCATCAGGAACGCCTTGTGAAGACCACCGTGGTCGACGGCCTGGGCGAGGCGTGTGTCGGTCAGCAACATGCAGTGGCCCTGTCCTCGGGGTCCGCCCGATGCGTCCAGACGGCTCCCGGCGCGTGACGTCCGACGGGAGTCGGGCACATTCAGGTCCTCAGACTCCCGGAGACGGGATCCCAGCCGGCCGACCGACCTGCGACCCAGCGCAGACCGGTGGTGATGGCGTGCTCGTTGCGTATGGCCAGCGAGAAAGGCGGGTTTCGGTCGTCATCGTTGACGAACGCGACGCGCGGGGCGCTGACGTAGTTCAACGTGGTGTTGCGGGCAGGGGCAGGGCCGGGCCCCTGGGCGGGCAACCGCGGTGACCCGACGGTCCTTCGTGATACCCCGGGGTATGAGGTCCGGGTCAGCCTTCGGCCCGTCGGGGCGATGATCCATTCCAGGGAGACGCCCTCTTGGGTGCGGAGGCTCTCGTAGAGCTCCTCCAGGTGGGTAGGCGACTCGGGTCCAGGCCGGTCAGGGTGATCACGGCGACGGACGGCTGGTCTCCTGAGCGGGTCAGGAGGCCGTCTGTCGTCGCCGGTCACAAATGGGTGGGAAATCAACCCGGGCCTACGGACGTCGCACGCACAGGTGAGCGGGGGCAACCGTCAATACTCCGCGTCATTGCCGGTTTGGCTAACCGGCGATTCGGGGCTATGTTGCCTCGCTCTTCGTAGAGGGCCCCTCTGGCGGCAGCCGAAGTCAGCGAGTACTCGCAGCGATGGGAAGGACGCTCCCTCTGTGGCGCGCCCACCGCTTTGCCGGTCTCCTGGGTGGGGGTGCAGATTCAAGGCAAGCCCATGGCTGGTCTAGCGGGAGTAGGCGGAGGGGGTGATGCGGTTACCAGTGACGATGCCGGCCAGTATGCAACGGTCGATGGTGGCGTCGCGGGGACGGTGGGTGGCCAGCCACGCCAGTTCATTGATGCGCAGCGTTCCGCTGCTGGTGGTCTTCGGCGTGAGGTCCAGGACGAGGAGCTGGCCGAAGGGTGCGTTGGTGTTGGTGTATTCGGCTTCCTGAGTGAGGTATCTACCTTCGATGTGGGTGCGGCTGTTGCTGTCGCTGTCTTGCTTCATCTCAGTGAGATAGCGCAGGGGGCCGAAATGGACCATGACGTCGGCGCGTCCCATGCCGACATTGTTCGTCTCTACCTGAACGACGTTGTGCAAGGGGCCGGTGAGCAGCCATTGGTGGAAGTCGCGTTGCAGGTCCCCTTCGTTGGCGTCCCGCTGGCCCTTTTCCGGTTTGCGACGGTAGTCGTAGGGCGGGTCGTCTCGCTTTCCAGCGCCGAAGATGTGCGTGCGTTCCAGATCGGTACGGGATTTGAGGAACAGCAGGGTTTGGGTGAGCAGAGCGCTGAACGTCTGCCGGACTTGTCCGGCGAACTGCTCATGCTGGGACAGGAGTGTCAGGAAACCGTCGAGCAAGGGCATGATGACCGGGTCGTCGGCTTTGAGGCGTGCGAGGTCACTGTCGTAGGCAATGCCCTCGACGGCCGCAAGAGTGGTGTCAGACAGCCCAGCCAGGTGCAGAGCCTCCTTCGCCGGGAGTCGGCGAGCCACGGTAGGCGCGATGCGGTGCAAGCGTTCGTCCGCGGCTCGGGCGTCTGAGTCCTCGTCGTCTGCGTCGCTTGAGTCACCGACGGATGGGCTACGGGCTTCCCGGGCGTCGAGCCGGGCGAGGACAGCGGTCGCGGCGTCGGTGTCGAAGTGGCAACCGGGGAAGTCCTGCGGCCGCGCAGCGGCATGCCTCAGTGCGCTGAGGAACGCTTCCTTGCGCAGGAAGCCATCCTCGACAGCGGGCTCCACCAGGACGGCCAGACCGGGGGCGTCACTTCCCTCTCCAAGCGGTTGGATGGTGCGGGCGGCGCGGTAGGCGGTGAGGACTGCGTCCACGGCGTGCCAGGAGTCCATCCATACTTCGGCGGCGAAGAGTTCCGCCGCAGCCTTCAACTGGACTAGAAGGTGGGACCAAGCGACTTCGGCCGACTGCCGCGGCTGGAGCCAAGCAGGCTGGTGCGTGCCGTGCAGCCATGCCCGGCGACGCTCCAGTGCCTGTTCGATACGGTCGGCGGCCTGTGTAATCCGGGCGGTGTCGTGCGCGGTGAAACCCAGGAGGGCATCGCACGCGGCCAGGTAGGCGGCAGCGTCATCGCGGGCTTCCTCGGCGGCCTCGGCTGCTGCGAACAGCGAGCGGGCTTCCACGACCTGCCTGCTGACCTCAGTCAGGTCGGTGGCGGACAGCGCGGTGCGTAAGCGGTCACACCCCAGTTCGAACAGCGCGTCGACATCGGCCACCTCGTCGACGGACAGATGCTGCAGCAGTCCGCGCGCTGCGGCCGAGACGCGGGCTTCCTGCTGCGCCCAGCAGTCCAGGACAACGCCCAGGATGCGCGGGAGACGCTCCAGGAAGTCTTCCGGCCCCTGCACGGGCAGTTCTTCCAGAACCTCCCATACCTGGTAGGGGCGGACCGCTTCGCAGGCGGCGAGCCTGACCGCGCCTTCCAGCCGTGCAGCAGCCAGCAGTGGACCGCGGTCGACCTGCTCGGCAAGACCATCCAGAAGTGCCCCGTTGAGGGGCTTCGCCAGCGCCTTGACGGCGGCGGTGCTGCCAAGCAAAGTCTCCAGCGACGAGGTGAGGGCCAGGACGCTGCTCTGCTGTGCGAGCCCAGTGGGAAAGGCGGCAGCGGCCTGAGTCCAGGCCGCGTCCGCAGCATCGCAGGCGTGGGCAACGGCCTCGGCCAGGAGCGGGGCCAGCGGGCCGGCCGCGACGGTTCGCACCTGCTCGTGCAGCGTCTCGGCCGGCAGGCCGAGGTCCTCAAATGTGATGAAGGCGTGCCCGGCGGTGGCCAGGGCGCTGAGGCGCTCGGCGAGCAGTGTCATGCTCCATCCCCCTTCCGCCAGTGTGAAGCCTTCACCACAGTGGTTTGCCGTCGCGGGCTTCGATGATGTTCTCGGCGGGCAGTACGTCGTGCACCAGGTCGAAGTCCCTGGTAGTGATCAACACCTGCAGATGGTTCTCCGAAGCCAATTGGGCCAGCTCTCCCAGCAACCTGCGGATGTCGAGGTCCTGGACCTCCTCCGCTTTCGGGCTGTCGATCAGCAACAGGCCCGGGTGCGTCGAAACGGCGTGCGCGGCGCCCACCCGCAGCAAAGCGATGACCACCGCGATTCGCAGCCGCAGTCGCTCGCCGGGGCTCTGGGCGCCGAAGGGTTTGGTGCGCCCGCCGCCCTTGGTGATGTCCAGATGGGCGGCACGGTCGATCTTCACCGATTCCAGTGCGTCGATGCCGAATCGTCGGCCGAGCTGAGCGATCTCCCGGTTCAGATCGGCAAAGAGCGCCTGGGCTGCCACCTCGTGGTCCTTCTCCAAAACCTTGGCCGCTGCACGGAAGACCTTCAGGGCCTTTGTCTCGTCTGCGTCGATGACCAAAGCGGGCAGCTCCGGGAAGACGCTGAGCGCGCCCTCCAGCCGCAGCACCTCTTCGCGTGCGATGAGGCGGGCCGGCGCCTGCACTGCGGATTCCGCACGTCGCAGCCGGGCCTGAGCCCAGGTGAGCTCGCCCGACAGCCGGTCCAGCTCGACCTCTGCCGCCTCCAGTGCGTCCTTGGCCATCTTCTCCGCGGCGGTGCTGTCCCGCAGCCGCTGCCTGGCCTCGGCGATGACCTCTTCGGGAAGGTTATCGTCACCCGTCACGGGCCGTGAGCACACCGCACAAGACTGAGCCTCGCGCTCCTGGCGCCTGCGATCGGCTGCGATCACCTGATCGCAGCGCGGACACGCCGTGGGATCCAGCCCGTGGAAGAGCTGGCGGGCAGTGGCACTCTCGATGACATCATTGGCGAGCTTCGCGTCATGCTGGCGCTGGGCCCGGGCCCGTCGGTGCGCCTGCATCAGCTCATCCCACGTCTCGTGCGTGTCCGCGACAGCACGCGCCAACTGCACCACGTGGGAAGCCACCTCGGGCAGTGACTCCTCCCAGCCGCCCTCAGTGTCGGCTATGGCGGACAGGCGCTCCTGGGCCCGCTCCAGGTTCTTGGCGATTCGATGGCGCTCCTCGTCCCGCTTGCCCCGCGCCTCCGTATCCGCCGCCTGTGCGGCTTTGTGTCTGGCCGCGAGCACATCGGCCGCAGTCTTCACGCGCGTGAGCGCGGCTGCGGAGGGCAGATCCAAGAACACCTGCAACAGACGGCCGGGCAGCCCGCTCATCGTGTGCTCACCCAGCAGCGCCTTGTCCCGCCCCGCAGGCAGGTAGACCGCCCCGAAGTAGACCGGCCAACCGTGGGTCTGCGTACCGGTCTGCTTGTAGCTGTTCACCAGCGGATGCAGATCCAGGCGGTCCATCATCAGCGCCTGCATCTGCTCCGCGAAGCTTGCCGAGCTTAACGCCCGCAGAAGGGGGATGATCTCGTGGTCGGCGTCCGGAGCGCGCACCAACTCCAGGGCCTCGATGGCGGGACCGGCCAGGACGACCGCTGAAGTGATCTCCTCCTCGGCCAGATCCAGCCGGATCCCCACCGCCTGCCCGGCTATCTCGACGTCCAGATCCACCTCGCGCAACCAATGCGCTTCGGCCATCAGGTCCCTCGGCGAACCCCGCAGGCACCACGTCACAAGCTCCAGCACCGAGGTCTTGCCCCGTAGATTGGACGCCACCAGTCCGGTCAGTCCCTCGGAAAACCGCAGCGATGTATCGAAGGGACCGGGATAGACCGATCCCGTCCGCTGCCCGGCGATGCGCAGCCGGTGCAGCCGCAGAGTGCGGGACCGGGCCGGCGGTGTCACCAGGGGAACGCCGTGGGCGGCGAACGCATCGCGTACATCCTCAACGCTCACGGCTGCCCGCTCAGCTATCCGCGTCTCCAGCAGCACGTCATCCCTGTCCATGGTCCCCCACCCGAATCCCGTCCTGTCCCCTCTGCGTACGCAGTCGCGCCAGGCGCTCCCGCGCCCGGGTGCTGACCGAGCCAATCCGCTCGCCCCGGGCTGCCTCGGCATACTCGCGCTGCAGATACTGCCGCCGCTTCAGCTGGCTTCCCCCCAGGCCGTCGGCCAGTGCGACGACGAGCTGAACGCGCTCGACGTAGTAGCTGAATACGGGAGCCTGCTGGATCACTTCACGGGCGATCGTCCGACCGGCCTCCAGCAGAAAGTAGTCGTGCTGGCGTACCCGGTCGACCGTGCCCCGGCGGCGCCGAGCCACCAGACCGGCGCTGCGCAGTACGGCCAGCGCATTGTCCAGCGGCTCGTAAGCTCCGAAGTGGTGACGCAGCATCGGATATCGTCGTACTTCGGGTTCCTCAGAACTCAGGATTGACGCGGCCAGCGACAGCAGCGGCTCCTCCCCGCTCTGCTCGTACTCCGTCAGCAGTTCATCAGCGAGGTAGTCGGGATTGCGCAGCCAGAAGTCCAACTTCTGCAACCGCACCTGCGTTCGGACAACACCCACGGCGTCCACGAGACCGGGATCAGCCCGCTCTGCATCGTTGGCTGGCTCGCATGCGCCATCGATGAGCAGTAGGATGCGCACCGCATCCTGCTCTCGGCTGGTGACCGGTGCTTCGGGGACAGCTCTCCGTAACTCTTGATCCACCAGGCAAGATTAGCCACGAGTGACCGCAATCGTCCCTGTTCTGAACCCAACAGTTATCTGCCTTCAGGCCCGAAACCAAGGCTGCTACTCGAGGCCGACCAACAACTGCTCGCTGCGGACATCATCTACGGTGCGCCGATGGCCGTCCCGGTCCGTAACGGAATCGACGACGTGGCACTGTGCCAGGGCGACGTCCGCGTCCTGGAAGTGGTTGAGAGCCGGGGACGTCTCATTCTTCAGGTCTGTCTCGGACTCGGCGGTGGACTTGGTCAGCAGGTCCTTTCCATCCGACGCGACAAGCAGGGATCCGACCCCGCCCTGCGCTGGGCTCGCATGGCCGACCAGCTCTGCCTAGAGGGCCGCCTGCAAACGAACTGCCGTCCCGCTCGTCGCCGGCGCCCCCCCTCGGGGTGAGCACGGCCGCCTATGCGCTACGGCTGGAGGAGACATACGGGGTGCGGCGGATCGTCGTCCCTCACGCCACCGGTCTCGATCGCCGCGTTCTGTGCCCTGGACGGGGCCGACTGCCATCACTGCCGACTGCCCGACCAGCCCGGCTCCGGCCTCTGCTGCCGCGCCGGCTAGCAGAGCGCACCCGCGGCCGAGGGCGCCCCGGTGGATCTGGGTGGATTCCTGGACAGGGCGTCGGACTGCGCCCGCGGGAGAGCCCGATCATCCGCCAGAACGCCAAGATCACCCAGATGTACCGGCAGGCGCTGGACGGCGTCGCGAAGGGCTGGAGCACTAAGCAGACCATCGCCGACATCGGCCGCGTCGAGCTGACGTGGCAGATGTGCTGGGTGCCGCGGATGTGCGAGCAGCAACGCTGCCGCTTCCGTGACACCCCGCGCCGCCGTACCCATGTCTAGGCCGGCAGGAGAGTGACCATGACTGTGGAAGTCCGCCTGACCACTGCCGGCCGGCTGGAAGAAGTCCTTCGCCTGCCCGTCGACGCGGTGAGCCGCACGGCCTGCTCACGGGCCGCCTCCGGGCCGAGGCGTCCGCGTATCCGCGACGGAACTGGTGGGTGTGGTCCACCGCGCTGCTCAGCCGTGGCCGAAGGGGCATCCGCCCTTACCGCGGGCCTTGGCGTCGTCGTCGAGGTAGAAGTTGGGGCGCTGGTCGGCCTGGTCGTAGTAGCGGTGGAAGACCGGGGTGATGCCGCCGGAGACGGGGGGCACGATCCAGCTCCAGTCGGCGGGTACGGCGCGGCCCTGCTTCTCTTCTTTGGCGAGGTGGGTCATGAAGTGCCGGGACTCGGTGTGGTGGTCGCTGATCTTGACGCCGGCCCGGGAGAAGGAGTGCAGGACGGCGACGTTGAGTTCGACCAGGGCGCGGTCGCGCCACAGGGTGGTGTCGCTGCTGGTGTCGAGGCCGAGGTGTTCGGCGATGACGGGCAGCAGGTTGTAACGGTCGGTGTCGACGAGGTTGCGGGCGCCGATCTCGGTGCCCATGTACCAGCCGTTGAAGGGTGCGAGGGGGTAGTTGATGCCGCCGATGCGCAGCCGCATGTTGGAGATCGCCGGTACGGCGTGCCAGCGCAGCCCGAGGTCGGCGAAGTCGGGGTGGTCGGGGTGGGTGAGATGGACTTCCAGGACGAGGTCCGGGGGGACGTCGAACAGTTGGGGCTTGTCCTGGGCGGTTTCGATGACCCAGGGCAGCACGTCCCAGGGGCCGCCGGGGGCCTGCCAGCCCAGGCGCTTGACGGTGTCGGTGAAGTCGGCGTAGGTCGGGTCGCCGACGATGTGGCCGTTGTCCTGTCGGTGGCCGGCGTAGCGGATGAGCTGGTCGTTCCACACCCGGGGGGCCCGGCTCTCAGGTGTGTCGGGGGCGAAGATGGAGATGACGGGGCGGATGCGGCCGCCGTTGGTGGCCTGGCGCAGGTGGTCGCACAGGTGCTGGTGGATGTCTTCGGCGGTGGTGGCCTGGCGGCGGTCCAGGACGCGCAGGCTCTTCCAGTACAGGCGGCCGATGCACCGGCTGGAGTTGCGCCAGGCGACACGGGCTCCGAAGACGAGTTCGTCGGTGGTGTGGGTGTAGGTGCCGGTCTCGTTGATCTGTGTGCGTATCTGCTGCAGCCGTGTGGTGAGCGGGAGGGGCTGGTCGGGGTGCTCTTCGTGGTGGAGGCGTACGAACTCCTCCGCTTCGTCCCCGTCCGCTTCGGCGGGGTGGGGCTGACCGGCCGGTGCGGGGCGAGGGGCCGGCAGTGCGGTTTCGGCGGGCGGGTCGAGGGTGTAGATGCGAGCCAGAAGCGTTTCGGAGTTCATGGGTTCCTCGCGGGTGGCGTTCGGCTCCGGCAGTGGTCCATGGCGGCGGGCTGGTGCCGGGTCAACTGTGGCGCGACGGTGGGCGCGGGCACCCGCGCGGAGGCATCGACGACTTCGGGGGTTAGCCGTTCGTCGCGAGGGTGCCCGCGCCGGTCAGGGGGCCGTGTCGTTGGACCGGCGGTGTGGGGTGGGCTCAGGTGGCCAGGTCGTTTGACCGGGGCTGGCGGGCGATGGAGGTTCCGAACAGCTCGTCCCAGTAGGGGGCGGAGATGCCGAAGCCCTTGGTGTCGTCGCGGAAGTGGTGGCGCATGTGGAGCGAGCGCAGGTGCCGCATGAGCCGGCTCTTGGGGGTGGCGAGGTGCAGGTAGAGGTGGAACAGGTCGTAGGTGAGGTAGCCGAAGGTGTAGCCGGCGCCGAAGGTTAGCGGCAGTGAGCCGAGCCCGGAGGCCAGGTAGATCGTTCCGGCGACCATCGGGATGCTCAGCAGTGGGCTGAGGATGGAGCGGCGCGGGTCGGTGGGGTAGTCGTGGTGAATGCCGTGCAGGATGTAGTGCAGGCGCGCGCCGAAGCCCTTTTCGGGCTCGTAGTGCAGCACGATGCGGTGGCCCCAGTACTCCGACAGTGTCCACGTCACGTAGCCCGCGGCCGCCCATCCGAGGAGCGCCCAGCCGTCGGTCTCGCCGAGGGAGTACCAGACGCAGGCGGCGATCACCGGGGTGAACAGGGCGACGGTGGTGACCGGGTGGACGTGGATGAGGTGGTCCAGCCAGCGCCAGCCGACGACGGCGGGTGCGTTGCCGCGCCGGACGGCGCCCTTGTAGTTACTGGGGCGGGCGGGTGTTTGGGAGGTCACGCCCCGGCTCCTTCCGCGGTGGGGGCCTTCACCCGTGTCTCGTAGGCGATGCGGGCCTGGTAGTCGGTGGTGCGCAGCAGCTGGTCGGCCTTGAGGAAGCGGCCCATCGCGTCCCGCCACGGCTGCGGCAGCAGGAACAGGGAGCGGGTGACGGGGTTGGTCCAGCCGGGCACGTATCGGTTGTAGACGGGGCGGCGGGCGGTGCGCAGCACGGATTTGGCGATGTCGTCGGGGGTGAGCAGCGGCACGAACCGGCCCTTGCCGACGCCGGAGGTCAGCTCCGTCTGGGCGGGGATGGGCAGGATGATGGACAGGTCCACGCCGGAACCGCGCAGCTCGGCGCGTACGCCCTCGGACAGGCCGACGACGCCGTGCTTGGCGGCGGAGTAGGTGGCGCAGCCGGGCAGGCCGATCATGCCGACGGCGGAGACCATGTTGATGATGTGGCCGTGCCCGCGTCGGCGCATCGGGCCGATGGCGGTCTTCATGCCGTTGAGGGTGCCGAGGAGGTTGACGCCGAGCTGGTGGGCGGTGTCCTCGGCGGACTCCTTCTCGAAGGGGCCGACGATCATCTCGCCGGCGTTGTTGACGAAGATGTCGATCGCGCCGAGGTCGGCCTCGGCCGCGTTCCAGAACGCCTGGACGCTGACGGGGTCGGTGACGTCCAGCGGGTAGGCGCGGGCGCCGATGTCGGCGGCGACCTTGGCGGCGTAGTCGTGGTTGCGGGCGCCGATGGCCACTGTGGCGCCGGCGGCGATGAACTGCTCGGCGGTGGCACGGCCGATGCCGCGGCTGCCGCCGGTGATGGCGACGGTCTTGTTACTGATGTCCCTGGGCACGGCGGAAGCCTCCAGAAGAGTCGCGGTCGGTCAGGCGAGGATGCGGAAGGTGCGGTTGTGCCAGAGCAGCGGGTGCCCGCCGCCCAGGCCGAGCCGGCGGACTTCGGCGGTGAGGATGGTGTGGTCGCCGCCGGGATGGGCGGCCTGAACGGTGCAGGTCAGCCAGGCCAGCGCGTCGTGGAGGACGGGCAGGCCGTCCTCCAGGCGGTGGGCGGTGGCCGCGAAGCGGGCGTCCTGGTCGAGGTGCGGGTCGGCGAACCGCCGTGCGAGAGGGACCTGGTCCTCCCGCAGCACGTTGACGGCCAGCACCCCGGTGGTGCGGATTCGGGCCAGTGTGCGGCTGTGGTTGGCCGCGCAGGCCAGGATCATCGGTGGATCGAGGGACAGGGAGCACACGGCGCTCGCCGTCATGCCCGCCGCGCCCGCGCCGTCGGGTCCGCTGGTGGTCAGCACGGTGACGCCGGAGGGCAAGTGTGCGAGGACGTCCTTGAACCCCCGCTCCGTCACCGGCGATGCGGTGGTCTGGGGAGGGAGGGCGGCGGTACTGAGGGCGCCGGTCACGGTGCGTCCGCTGCCGCTGAGGCGCCGACGGGTTCGGCCTCGGGTGTGGTGAGGGTGATGTGCTCGCCGAGCAGGCCGCGCAGGATGAGGCTGATGGCCTCGGTCAGGGCCTGGCAGGCGATCGGGTCGATGATGGCGGCGAGGCTGGGCATGCCGAGGTCGAAGCGGGCGGTGAACCGTACGCTGACCGCGTTGTCGTCGTGGCTGTGCACGGTCCACGTGCCGTCGAACTGGTCGAAGTCGCCGTCGGTCTGGGTGAATTCGATGGTCAGGTTGGCGGCGTCGATGCGGTCGCGTTCGGACCAGCACAGGATGCCGTTGCGGAAGTTCACCGACCAGTCCGAGTCCAGGGTGTCGCCACCGGTGTCGGTGACGGTCACCTCGCGGACGGCGTCGGTGTACTTCGGGTAGGCGGCGAAGTCCCGCAGCCGCTCGAAGACGGCCGGGGCGGTCGTGTCGGGTATGAGGGCGTCGAGGGTCACCTCGGGCATGTCAGCGTGTCCCCTTCGTGGAAGCGGTGGTGCGGGCCAGTGCGGTGGCTGCGGAGGTGAAGGCGCGGGTGATCCAGTCCAGGTCGGACGGGGTGAGCACTGCCGGCGGGGTCAGGCGCACGACCCGGTGGGCGTTGAGGGAGTGGTTGACCAGCAGCCCCTCCTCCAGCAGGTGCAGGACGAGTTCTCCGGCGGTGCCTTCGTCGCGCATCTCGATGCCCAGGAGCAGGCCGCGGCCGCGGATGTCCACCACCGCGTTGCCGTGCAGGGGGGCCAGGGCCGACTGGATGCGCTCCAGCAGGTCTTCGCCCAGGGCGTGGGCCCGCTCCACCAGGTTCTCGTCGCGGATCGCGGTGACGGCGGCCGCAGCGGCCGCCATCGCCACCGGGGAGGCGGCGAAGGTGGAGGTGTGCAGGAAGGGGTCCTTGTCGAACGGCGCGTACGCCTGCGCGGTGGCGACCGCGGCGGCGACCGGGATCACACCGCCGCTGAGGTTCTTGCCGACCAGCAGCACATCCGGCCGCAGCCCTTCCGTATCGGCGCCCCACCAGGTTCCCAGGCGGCCCAGACCGGTCTGGATCTCGTCCAGGACGAACATCGCCCCGTGCTCGGCGCACAGCCGCTGCACCTGCGTGAGGTAGCCGGGCGGGGGCAGGACCGCGCCGCCCTCGCCCTGCATGGGTTCGAGGATGACGCAGGCAGGCTCCCCGTCGGCGAGCGTCCGCTCCAGGGCCTCGGCGTCGCCGTAGGGGACGTGCTCGGCCGGCAGGAGCGGCCGGAACGGGTCCTGGTAGAAGGGCTTGGCCGTGACGGCGAGCGCGCCGGTGGTTTTGCCGTGGTAGCCGCCGGTCGCGGAGATCAGCCGGTGCTTGCCGTGGGCGCGGGCCAGTTTGATCGCGGTCTCGGTGGCCTCGGCGCCGGAGTTGACGAAGTGAACCCGCTCCAGGCCGGGGGGTGTGACGGCGGCGAGCGCGGCCGCTGCCCTCGCTGCGGCCGGCTCCAGGAGCAGCCGGGTGGCCATCGGGTGGCGGTGAATCTGCTCGATGACGGCCTCCACCACCCGGGGGTGGCGGTGGCCGAGGAGGAAGACCCCGTAGCCGCCGCAGTCCAGGTACTCCTTGGCATCCGCGTCCCACACGCGGCTGCCCTCGGAGGCGACCTCCATGGCGGCGCCGGTCAGGGACGCCAGTCGCGCCCGTCCCTTGCTCAGGTGGCGGCGGTAGATGCCCAGCACCTCGCCGGCCGACGCATCGGCAGTGCCGGTGGCGGTAAGTGTCAGCTCGCTCATGCCGGCACCTGCTCACCTGCGAGCACCGGCTCCGCCACTCGGCGGACCATGCCCTTGGTGCGGGCCATGTAGGCGACCGATGCACGCAACGCGTCTTCGAGTTCGCTTCCGCTGGGGGCCGCCGGGATACCGGGGAGCTGGCCCAGGCTGGTGGGAAAGACGTGACCGTGAGCGAACAGCGCCGTCATGGCGAGCATGTCGTCGAACCGGCGACGCGCCCTGGGGTGCAGGTTCGCGATGAACACCGGACGGATGAGACGGTCGACCATCTCGGGGCCGACCATGCGCGGCCGCGCCGCGGCAAGGCCGAGCTCGTCCGCGGTGTCGCCGATGACCTCAAGGGTGCGCTGGGTGCTCAGCGCACTGGTGCCCGCGGTGACCCAGATGTCGCCGTCCCGCCGCCCCTGGCGGATCAGAGCGGCGATGGTGGCGGCGACCACGTCCTGCGGTATGAAGTCGATCGGCGATTCGGCGGGCACCGGAACCAGCGGGAGCAGGCCGCGCAGCAGGCCGTGGATGATACCGTGCATGCCCTGGAACGCGGAGATCGCTCCGGTGACCGCGTCCCCGATCACCACCGACGGGCGGATGATCACTGCGGGGACGCCCGACGACCGCACGACGTCCTCGCCGGCACGCTTGGAGTCCAGGTAGTCCTCCGGCCGCGCGGTGGCATCCCCGTGGTCCTGACCGAGCTGCGCCCGGGTCAGGTCGGTCCGGTCCACGAACGCCGTGGACACGTGGTGCAGCACGGCGTCCGCGTCGGCGGCCAGCTGCACGATCTGCCGGGTGCCGGCCTCGTTGAGCGCGTGGGTGGCCTCGGGGCCGCTGGAGAAGCCGGTGACGGCGGCGCAGTGAACGATCACGTCCACGCGTGTGGCCAGACGCCGGTAGGCGCCGGCGTCCAGGCCGAGCCGGGGGACGGTCAGGTCACCGGCCAGCTGCTCGTCGGCGCCGGCCGCCGCAGTGCGGTGGGTCAGGGCGATGGTGTGGCAGTCGGACAGCTGGGGCAGCAGCGCGCTGCCCACGACACCGGACGCGCCGGTGAGAAGAACGGTGGGATGACTGGGCACGGTCGAGCACCTCACGGACAGGTCAGCGGGCGTACAGGAGTCGAGGGCAGGCGGCAGCCGTTCGAGGGCATGGCCGAAGCGGTCGCGGCACCGGGAAGCCGGCGGCCGGGGACCGTGAGCGGGTGAAGGCCAGGACGCGGCACGAGAGGCCGCTCGTAGTGCAGGGGTGTCCGGACGCCTAGGGGATGCGCAGCGGGGCGTCGCCGGTGAAGTACTCGGTCAGCGGGGCGGCCATGCGGGAGCGGGATGGGGGGTGGAAGGCCAGCGCCCGGCAGGCGGAGTTCAGGTAGGCGACGTCCCCCGAGCCGATGAACGCCATACCGCCCAGTGCCTCCACGCTCAGCGACAGCACCCGGTTGATCGCGTCCTGGGCGGCGTACCGGCACATCAGGGACCGTGACAGCGTGTCCTGGGTGACGCCGGCCGTTGTCGCGTCTGCGGCGAGCCCCTCCAGGGCGAGGGCGACGGACTCGACGCAGGTCACCGCCTCGGCGGCGACAGCCGCGCTCGCGCGGGTGTCGCCGAGGACACGCTCGACCAGGGCGGAGGCGGCTCCGAGGTAGCTGGCCGTCATGAGCCCTTCGAACCACACGAACCCGACGGTCTGCAGCTGGTCCAGGCGGCCGTCGGCGGTGACGTCCGTACGTACCAGCAGCTCGGCCGGCACCTCGACGTCGTCCAGAACCACCTCGTCGCTTTCGGCTCCGGCCAGGATCGGGCTGCCCCAGAACGGTTTGACGGACACCCCGGGAGCGTCAGCGGGGATCAGGGCGATGGCCAGCTGATCGTGACCGTCCGGGCCGGGCAGGGGCAGGGACGCGGTGAGCAGATTCATGGAGCGGGCGAGGCTGCACGGCTTCTTCGACCCGCTCAGGAACACCTTGTCGCCGTCGGTGCGGGCGGTCAGAGAGGGGTTGAGGATGCCCTGGCCGGTGCGTCCCTCGGCGAAGCCGGAGGCGAGGAGCAGATTGTCCTTGGCGATGGCGGCCAGCAGCATCCATTCCATTCCGCTGCTGGTGGCCGCCGCCTCGACCAGGGAGGCCGCGGAGAAATGGTGCATGGTGGTCGCCACGGCCAGGGAGGGAGAGCGGGAGCCGATCGCCCGCTGCACCCGCAGAGCGGTCAGCAGGTCCGCACCGCGGCCGCCGTGCTCGGCGGGCACCAGCAGTCCGGGGCCGCCGGCGTCACAAAACAGCTTGACACCAGGGCTGTCGGCGGCCTCGAGCTTGGCCAGCGGCAGCGCGGTCAGACGCTGGTCGAGACCGGGCAGCACTTCCTCGACGACGGTACGTTCACGCTGCAGAAACCGCATGGACCGGGTCCCCCCACCTGGTAGCTCAACACGTATCTGGCCGCTCGCGACGTCATGCGAACTGTTCTCGGTCGAACGCCCCAGCGGCACAGCCCACGTTATGAGCCGCAGATGCAGCACCTCTGCAACGGACCCCCAGGTTCCGCTCATGAGTTCGACATGATCTCTTTGGTGTGGTTCTGCACGGCAGGTGACGCTTGCGGCCGCCAAGCCTGCACCCGTCCCGCGCGGCGCCTGGCGGGTCAGTCCCGGGGCATTTGCCGGTGCTCACGGCCAGTGCGCGACTCGTGCCCGTGTGAGAGAGCCCGCCTCACGTGGCTGATGGGTGATCACGGGGCGTTGTGGAGCGGGGCGTGACGGGAGCGGTGCGGCCCGCCAAGACGAGGGCGGGGGTGGAAGACGTTGTGCCCTCCACCCCCGCCGAGTTGTCTCTCAGTCGTCGAGGCCGATCTTTTGATGCAGACGGGCGAGCGGCCGCGGCGCCCACCAGTTCGCGCGGCCGGCCAGGCGCATGAACGCCGGGACGAGGATGCCGCGCACCAGGGTGGCGTCGACGATCACGGCGAGCGCCAGGCCGACGCCGAGGAGCTTGAGCGGGGTCAGCGAGGAGGTGGCGAAGGCGAGCAGGACGGTGGCGACCAGGGCGGCGGCTGCGGTGACCAGCCGGCCGGTGCGCTCCAGGCCCCAGGCGACGGCGGAGACGTTGTCGCCGGTGCGGTGGTACTCCTCCTTGATTCTCGACAGGAGGAAGACCTCGTAGTCCATGGACAGGCCGAAGGCGACGCAGAACATCAGGATCGGGGTGTCGATGTCGAGCATGCCGGTGACGGTGAAGTCGCCGACCAGCCAGCGCAGGTGCCCGTCCTGGAAGACGTACACCATCGCACCGAACGTCGCGGTGAGGCTGAGCAGGTTCAGCACGATGGCCTTGAGCGGGATGAGGAGGCTGCCGGTGAACAGGAACAGCAGCACCATGGTGGACAGCGCGATGATGCCGAGCGCCCAGGGCAGCTTGTCCGCGAGAGTGGCCTTGGAGTCCACCAGCAGCGCGGCCTGTCCGCCGACGAGCACGGTGTCCGGTGCGGGCTGCGCGCGCACCGTCTTAACGAGGTCCATGCCTCGCTCGGAATAGGGCTCGGTGTCGGAGACCACCGACAGCCAGGTGCCCTGGTCGGCCTTGAACCGCTCGGAGGCCGGGCCGGGCGGAGCGGTCTGGGCGCCTTCGCTGTAGGAGCCGGTCACAGCGTCGACCCGGGTGATGCCGGGCACGGTGGACAGCTGCTTGGCGTAGTCGGCCACCTTGGCGGACGACGACGCCGGGTCGATGTCGGGCAGCACCACGTTCAGCGGGGAGCCCTCCCGGTTGTCGAACTCCTCGCGCAACACCTGGGCGCCCTGGTAGGCGGGCGAGCTGGCGGGCAGCACCCGGTCGTCGCTGTCGCCGAACTCGGCCCGCATGAACGGCAGGCCGAGCGCCACGAGGACGGCTGCGATCGTCAGCGCGAACGGCAGCGGCCGGCGCATGACGGCCATGGCCAGTTTGTGCCAGAACCCTGCCGTGTCGGTACGGGCCGCGGCCGTCTTGGCGTTGCGGCGGAAGAGGCGCCGGACGTTGAGGGCGTCGATGCGGTGGCCCAGTACGGCCAGCAGCGCGGGCAACACGATGACGGAGCCGAGCGCGGCGAGGATCACCACGGCGATCCCGGAGTAGGCGAAGGACCGCAGGTGGTACATGGGGAAGACGAGCATGGCCGACAGGGACAGGGCGACCGTCAGGGCGGAGAACAACACGGTCCGTCCGGCGGTGCGTACGGATTCGCCGATCGCCTCGTGAACGGTGCGGCCATGGGCGAGTTCCTCGCGGTATCGGGTGACGATGAAGAGGCTGTAGTCGATGGCCAGACCCAGGCCCAGCGCGGTGGTGATGTTGACGGAGAACACCGACACCTGCACGACCATGTCGAGCAGCCGCAGGATGACGAACGAGCCGATCACGGCGAGAATGCCGACCGCGAGGGGAGTGCTCGCGGCGACGACACTGCCGAACACGAGCAGCAGGATGATCAGTACCAGCGGGCCGGACAGCAGCTCGGCCTTGGTGAGGTCTTCCTCGCTGCGCTTCTCGATCTCCATACGGACAGCGGTGACGCCGGTTGCGGTCATCTTCAGCGGGCCCTGTTCGCCCACCACCTCGGGCACGATCCTGGCCGCGGTCTTGCGGACCTCGTCCTCGTCACCGGCCAGCCGCACCATGACCAGTCCGGTGCGGCCGTCTTTCGAGCGGAGCGTGGGCGCCTTGTCCAGAGTCCAGTAGGACGCCGCCTGCACCACACCCCGCTCCCCGGCCAGGCGCTCGGTCAGCGCGGCCCCCTCCCTGCTGACCTCCGGGCCGTCGATGCTGGTATCGGCGGCGGCGATGAACACCAGGTGCGGGGAGCCGCCTTCGAAGCGGGTATTGAGCAGTTCGTCGGCGCGGGCCGACTCCGAAGCCGGAACGGTGATGCCGCCTTCCGACAGGCGGCTTTCCACATCGGAGCCGAACGGAACAGCAACGACCAGCGCTGCCAAAGCGACCAGCAGGACCAGCAGCCGGCGCCGTGCCAGCCAGCGGCCCAGCGCGGCCAATCCCTTCGGGACAACCGGCGGTGCGGTTGTCGACGGCGTCTGGCTGCGGACAGAGGGCTGGGAACCCACGCCTCCTCCTTGGAGGTGAGACAAAGGGAGCGGCCCGGTGGGGCGCGCAGGAAAGGAAATAGGGGGCCGGAAAACGTGGGCCCCGGGTAGGCGCACCGTGCAGGGCAGTGCCGGGCGTCAGCGTAAGAACGCCTGCTGCAGCAGTCCGGCAGTGCAGATGCAAGAGACATGCAGAAGTGGTGCCGAGATCACCCCCGGCTCTTTTGCAGGAGGGCGCCGGGGCGGCGCTCGGCTCGTGCGGGTCCCCGTGCCGGCAGGCGCAACTCGGCGTGCAGCCCCCCGCCAGGACCCTCCTGGAGCAGGACGTGACCGTTGTTCGCCCGGGCGAGACTGGCAGCGATGGCCAGTCCCAGGCCGGATCCCTCTCCGGCGGCCCTGGCCCCGCGCCAGAAGCGGTCGCAGGCACGGGCCCGCTCGTCAGGACGCATACCGGGGCCGGCATCGATGCACTGCACCGCCACCATCGCCGTGTCCTCGACCAGGCGCACCTGGACTGTTGACCCGGGCGGAGCCATGCGCAGGGCGTTGTCGAGGAACACATCCAGGACCTGGTCGACCGTGCCGGCGACGGCCGATGCCACAAGGTCCCCCTCGCCGTCGATGGTCACGGTGATGTTCCTGGGCTCGGCCACCAGCCGCCAGGACGCCACCCGTTCTTCGGCGACCGCCCGCACATCCACACACTCGACGGCCTGGGCACCGGACTCCGCCCGGGCCAGGAGCAGCAGTGCGTTGAGGATGCCGGTCATCCGGTCCACCTCGCCCAGTGCCTGCTCCAGACCCCGGCTTCCGTCCGGCGCGATATGAGGCTCCAGGTTCTCTAGGCGCAGCCGCAGCGCCACCAGCGGGGACCTGAGCTGGTGCGAGGCGTCCGAGACGAACGACTTCTGCACGGTGACCTGGTGCTGCACCTGCTCGGCCAGGTGGTTGAAGGTCTCCGCGAGCACCCGCAGGTCCGGCGGGCCCAGATGGACCGGCACCCGGGCATCGTGGTCCCCGGCGGCGAACCGGCGGGCTGCCGCCTCCAGATAGCGCACGGGCCGCAGAATCCATCGGGCCAGCGGCTCCGCCAGAAAGCCGCTCGCCGCCAGGGCCAGGGCTGCGATCACAGCGACCACGGCCCAGATCGTCCACTGCTTCAGCTGCAGATCGTCCAGGGCTGAACACACCACCACGACGCCGACCAGCATGCCCCCATGGATGACCGGCACCGCCACGATCAGCTCCTCGGCGGCCTTGGCGACCCGCCGGTCGGAGGAGTCGGTGAACTGCCCCTGCAACGCCGCCCGCACCACGTTCTGCTGCGCGAGTTCGTCAGGTGACAGCAGGCACAATGCCCCGTCCACCGACCGCCCCCGGGCGTTGAAGACGTGTGCGCGGCCGCCCGTACGGTCCTGGTAGTCAGCGATCCGCTGCCGCAGCACCTCCCGTTCACCATGTGAGAGCGCCTGCACCGCCGCGGACGACAGCTGTCGGGCTTCGGTCGCCCGCGCGTGTGCGAGTTCCCGCAGCGCCTCGTCGCTGCGCTGCAGAGCCAGTGGCAGCCCCAGGACGGTGACCACCGCGACTGGTAAGGCGACCAACGCGGCCACCAGGTGACGCCGCACGCCAGCATTCCCCCTTCATCGTCCTGCCACATCGGTGCCTGGTCAGCGCTGGTCGGGCACGACCAGACGAAAGCCCACACCCCGCACCGACTGGATCCACTCGCGGCCGCCGAGCTTGGTCCTCAGCGAGCCGACGTGGACGTCGAGCGTGCGGGTGGAGCCGTGCCAGTTCGGATCCCACACCTCGCTGATCAGCTCCTCCCTGCCGCGCACCGCACCGGCGTCCGCGAGAAGAGCAGCCAGCAGATCGAACTCACGGCGCGTCAGCTGCACCAGTTCCCCGTCCATCTGCACCTGACGGGTGCGCATGTCCACGAGCAACGGCCCGAACGCGCAGAGCTCACCTGCATTCCCCCCACCAGACGCCTGCACAGCGGCGGGCGCGTGCACCCGCCGGGCGACCGCCTCCATCCGCGCCAGCAACTCACGCATGCTGTAAGGCTTGACCAGGTAGTCGTCGGCGCCGGCCTGAAGCACCAGGACCCGGTCGAGTTCCTCGGACCGGGCCGTCACCGCGATGATCGGCACGGCCGACGCCTCCCGTACGCGCCGGCACACCTCCTGCCCGTCCAGGTCCGGCAGCCCCAGGTCCAGCAGGACGAACTCGGTGGACGGTGCCGCCTTGAGTGCCTCGGCACCGCTGCCGACCCAGTCGACGTCATGCCCGAACCGCTGCAGTGCCTCCGTCAGCGCCTCGGCGATCCGCGTGTCGTCCTCCACCACGAGCACCTGCATCTCTGCACCCCCATTGCAGCGAAGTCGTCCCCCTGACGACCGCTCCAACATCGGATGCTAACGATGTAATCGGAACAGATGGATGAAACCGATCGGTAACCGTAAAGGTCATCGAGCGGAACCTTCCGCATCGACTTCGCACGCTATCATCGGCTCCAGACGATGAATAGCGCCCCTCGCCAGCGTTTCGAGACGGCGACGGCCATTGCGATAACGGAGAGTGACTGATGAAACAGACGGAGACATCCCTGGCGGCGGATCCCTGCGCCGCGCCAACAGCGGCAGTGGCTCTCTTCCGGTCACTCGGCGATCCGGCCCGCCTGGCCATCCTGCGGCGGCTGGCCGAGGGAGAGGCGCGCGTCACCGACCTCGTCACCTGCGTGGGGCTCGCACAGTCCACCGTCTCGGCCCACCTGTCCTGCCTGCGAGAGTGCGGGCTGGTCGTATCCCGTCCCGTCGGACGCGCATCGCTGCACTCTCTGGCACGCCCGGAACTGTTGGACCTGCTGGCCGCCGCCGAGCAGTTGCTCGCCGCCACCGGCGAGGCAGTCGACCTTTGCCCCACCTACGGCATCCCCTCTGCCACCGAGGAGTCCACCCGATGAGCGCCTCCCCCGCCGCCGCGACCGTCCCGGATGTGGCCAGCCCGGCCGCTCACCGCGCGGTCGGTTACGCCAAGTTCACCATCGGCTACAACGTCATCGAGGGCATCATCGCCATCTCCGCCGGCGCGGTCGCCAGTGCGGTGTCGCTGATCGGCTTCGGCATCGACTCCGGTATCGAGGTCGCCGCCGCCGTGGTGGTCCTGGTGCGGCTGCTGGCGGAGATCAAGGGCGGTGAGCCGGACGAGGCCAAGGAACGCCGGGCGCTGAAATTCATCGCGCTCACGTTCTTCGCGCTCGCCGCCTACGTCACCGTCGAAGGCATCCGCGACCTGGTCGGCGGCGCGAAGCCCGACACCTCGCTGGTCGGCATCGTCCTGACCGGCCTGTCCATCGTGATCATGCCGTGGCTGGCGCGCGCCAAGCGGAAGGCCGGCCTGGAGATGAACTCCCGCCTGGTCGTCGCGGACGCCGCCGAGACCAAGTTGTGCGCCTGGCTGAGCGTGTCCACCTTCGCCGGCCTGCTCGCGTTCGCCGCGTTTGGCTGGACCTGGCTCGACCCGGTCGCCGGATTCGTCATCGCCGCCTTCGCGATCATGGAGGGCAAGGAAGCCTGGGAGGGTGAACTGGTCTGCGACGACGGCTGCGATGACGAAGACGACGGCAAGCCCGCCTCCGCGGCCGGCGGCTCCTGCTCGGACGGCTGCAAGTGACCGCACCCACTACGGCCGCGGCCCGGTCCGGCGCTCTCAGGCGCCGGATGGGGCTGCTGGCCCTGGCCGCTGTCCTCGCCGTCGTGGACCTGGGCCTCAAGGCGTGGGCCGAGCGTGCCCTGCCGGGCACCCCGGTCGAGGGCGGCCCGCTCGACCTGGAGCTCGCCTTCAACCCCGGCGTCGCGTTCTCCTTCGCCGCCGACGCCCCCGCCTGGATCGTCATCGCCGTCACCGCGTTGATCACCACCGCCGTGGCCGTCGCGCTGTGGCGCACCGCACCGGCCGCCCGCCGGCCGTGGGGCATCGCGCTCGCCGCGATCCTCGGCGGCGCCTGCGCCAACCTCATCGACCGGGGCCTGGACGGGCAGGTTACCGACTACCTGCACACCGGCTGGTGGCCCACCTTCAACCTCGCCGACATCTTCATCGTCTGCGGCGGCCTGCTGATCGTCGCCCTCTCCTGGCGCGACGAGCGGCCCGTGTCCGCCGAGCAGTAGCGGCACGGCCGAGGGCGGCGCCGATCGACATATCAACGTCCGTTAGTGTGTCGATGCGTCGTCGGCCGTGTGTGCGTGTCGGAGGGGGAGGCGTGCGTGTCCGTGTTCCTGCCCGCCTCCTTGGTTGAAGGCTCATGACGAAGAACCTGAAGATCTCCCTGGCGCTGGTCGCCATCGTCGCGGCGATCGTTGCTGCCCTGCTGGCGGCCAACCGCATGCCGGATGCGCCTGCGCAGGCGTCGGACAGCGGCGAGGGCAAGGTGGCCGATGCCTCCGTGCTGGTCCGCCCCGACAGCCACCGGCTGTCGACCGCGAAGGACGGCAAGGTCACGGTCGTGGAGTTCCTGGACCTGGAGTGCGAGTCGTGCCGGGCCGCCTTCCCCGTCGTGGAGAGGCTGCGCAAGGAGTACGAGGGCCGGGTGACGTTCGTGATGCGGTACTTCCCGATCCCCACCCACAAGAACGCCGAGCTGGCCGCCCGCGCGGTGGAGGCCGCCTCCAAGCAGGGCAAGCTGGAGGCGATGTACCAGAAGATGTACGAGACCCAGGAGAGCTGGGGTGACCAGCAGGTCTCACACGAGGAGACCTTCCGCGGTTTCGCGAAGGAGCTGGGGCTGGACATGAAGAAGTTCGAGGCGGACTGGAAGGACCCGGCCACCGCGAAGCGGGTGGACAAGGACCGTCAGGACGGTCTCGCGCTCGGGGTGCAGGGCACGCCGACGTTCTTCATCAACGACCACAGGCCGCAGATCCAGTCGGAGGCGGACTTCAGGGCCGCCATCGAGGCGGAACTGGCCAAGTGACCGCCATCACGACATCCACCGCATCCCCGGCCCTGGGCGTGCAGCCGACGGTGCCGGTGGGGCAGCGTCTGGTAGCCCTGGTCCTCACGATCGCCGGCGCGATCGGCCTGCTGGCCGCGTTCACGCTGACGGTCGAGAAGATCGCTCTGCTGAAGGACCCCTCCTACAGCCCTTCCTGCAGCATCAACCCGGTTCTCAGCTGCGGGTCGGTGATGAGCACGCCGCAGGCGGAGGTGTTCGGCTTCCCCAACCCGTTGCTGGGCATCGCCGGCTTCGCCGTTGTCACGGCGCTGGGGGTGGTGCTGTGGACCGGGGCGGTCTGGCCGCGCTGGATGTGGTGGGGCCTTCAAACCGGGGTCGTGTTCGGTGTGGTGTTCGTCCACTGGCTGATCTTCCAGAGTCTGTACCGGATCGGCGCGTTGTGCCCGTACTGCATGGCCGTGTGGACGGTGATGATCCCTCTCTTCTGGTACACCACCCTGCACGCCGTCACCCGCGAGCACCTGCCCGTGCCCGCAGCGGTGCGCCGTGGGGCGAGCGCGGTAGCCGACTACCACGGTGTGGTCCTCACCGCCTGGTACCTGATCATCGCCGTGCTGATCCTTCAGCGGTTCTGGCTCTACTGGACCAGCCTGCTCTGACCCCCAGGCCCCGTTCTGTCTCTGGTGTGCACTGTCGAAGGATTTGTGATGCCCCCGTTCTCGACCACATCGAGCGGTCCCCGGATATCCCGGCGGGCCGCCCTCGTCGGCACCGCCCTGGCCGTCGCCTTCGCCGCCTCCGGCTGCGGCCAGGGCGACCCTGCCTCTGAATCAGCGGCATCATCCGCTGACCAGCAGCTGACCCACCTGGACCCGGCCGAACGCAAGGCGGCATCCGACATCAGCGGCGAGACCCTCACCGGTGAAGGTCTCGCCCTGTCGGACTTCCGCGGCAAGATCGTGGTGATCAACGTGTGGGGCTCGTGGTGCGCGCCCTGCCGGGCCGAGGCGCCGCACCTGCAGGAGGTCTACGCCGACCTGCGCGATCAGGGCGTGGTGTTCCTGGGGATCAACACCCGCGACGCCACCCGCGAGGCGGCCCGGAGCTTCGAGGAGACGTTCAACGTCACCTATCCCAGCCTGTTCGACCCTGACGGGCGGCAGCTGCTGAAGTTCAAGGGCACCCTGCCGCCGTCGTCGATCCCCACCACGCTGGTGATCGACCGCGAGGGCCGTATCGCCGCCCGGGCGCTGAAGGCGCTGTCCGAGGCGGAACTGCGTTCCCTGATCGACCCGGTCGTGAAGGAAGGGTGACCGGAATGCTGCTGGCCGTGGACCTGGAGGGCACTGTGCTGGGCGGCTCGGTGCTGCTGGCCATCCCCATCGCCGCCCTCGCCGGGCTGGTGTCCTTTTTCTCCCCGTGCGTGCTGCCCCTGGTGCCCGGCTACCTTTCGTACGTCACCGGGATCACCGGCGCCGACTTGGCCGACGCCCGCCGCGGCCGGATCGTGGCCGGGACCGTGCTGTTCCTGGCGGGGTTCACGGCTGTGTTCGTCTCGTTCGGCGCCGCGTTCGGCTACGCCGGCAACACGCTGCTGGAACACCAGGACATCCTCATCCGCGTGCTGGGCGCGGTGACCATCGTGATGGGCCTGTCGTTCATGGGCGCGCTGCCGGGGATCCGCCGGGAGTGGCGGCTGCACCACCGGCCGGCCGCCGGGCTGGCCGGTGCACCCCTGCTGGGCGTGCTGTTCGGGCTGGGCTGGACGCCGTGCATCGGCCCCACCCTGGCCGCCGTGCAGGCCCTCGCCTTCAGCGAGGCCAGCGCCTCTCGCGGCGCGGCGCTGACCGTGGCGTACTGCGCGGGGCTGGGCATCCCGTTCCTGGCCGCAGGGCTCGCCTTCCGCAAGGCCATGGGGTTCTTCGCCTGGGTCAAGGCCCACTACCAGTGGGTGATGCGCGTCGGCGGAGGCATGATGATCGCCACCGGCCTGCTGATGGTCACCGGCGTCTGGAGCCAGATGATCAGCCAGATGCAGTCCTGGACTGCCGGCTTCACCGTCGGCATCTGACCCCGCCCGCCGCGGCACTGAAACGACCGAATGAAGGACTGAGACGTGAACGTGAGCGAGGAGCAGGACGACTCCTGTGACCTGCTGTGCCTGGACCTGCCGGTGGCCGAGGCCATTCGCAGCCGCATGCCACCCCTGCCCGGCCTGGAGACGGCCGCCGCGGCCGCCAAGGCCCTGGCCGACCCCACCCGCCTGAAGGTGGCCGCCGCCCTGGCCGAGGCCGGCGAGCTGTGCGTGTGCGACCTGGCCTGGGTCATCGGCCAGGCCCAGAACCTCGTCTCCCACCACCTGCGCCAGCTGCGCCAGGCGGGCCTTGCCGCCTCACGCCGCCAGGGACGGCTGGTGATGTACACGCTCACCGACCGCGGCCGCGCCCTGACCCACGCCGTTCTCGATCCCGCCCCGACCGCCAGCCCCGCCACGAATCGGACCTGACACCGCCATGCACCACGCCCGCGCCCTCCGCCTGTCCGCCACCGCGCTCACCGCCGCGGCCCTCCTGGCCGGCTGCGGCACCTCCGGCGCCAACCACGAAGCCGCCGACAAGCCCACCGCGATCTCCGCCAAGAGCGACTCCCCCTACCGCGGCACCGCCGTCGACCCCGGCTTCGCCAAGCCCGACCTGGTGCTGACCGACACCACCGGCAAGCCCTACGACCTGCGCAAGCAGACCGCCGGCAAGGCCACCCTGGTCTTTTTCGGCTACACCAACTGCCCCGACGTGTGCCCCACCACCATGGGCGACATCTCCACCGCCCTGGCAGGGCAGCCTCAGAGCGTGCGCGACAGCGTCGAGGTCGTCTTCGTCACCACCGACCCCGAGCGCGACACCCCCGAAAGTCTGGGGAAGTGGCTGAAGTCCTTCGGGCCGAACTTCACCGGCCTGTCCGGCGACCTGGCCAAGGTCAAGAAGGCCGCGCTCAGCGTCGGCATCTCGGTCGAGGACCCCACAAAGCACCACGACGGCACCGTCACCTCCGACCACGGTACCCAGGTCATCGCCTTCACCCCCGGCGACGACAAGGGCCGGGTCGTGTACACGAGCGGCACGACGGTCGACGACTTCGCCCACGATCTGCCGCTGCTGGTCAAGAACGCCTAGCCCGGCCACGCGTACCCGCCGGCCACCCCTGGCGGTGAGCCGTACCGACGACCACGGCGATACAGGTTTCCTTGAATTCAGGATCTCTTGTATCGTCGGTGTGCTGACTGTTGCTTCCGACATCGAGGTGCTGGCCCGCTTCGGCCGCGCGCTCGCCGCCCCGATCCGCTGCCGCATCCTGCTCGCCCTGCGCGAGCCCTCGCCTATCCCGCCGACCTCGCCGACACCCTCGGGATCTCGCGTACGCGGCTGTCGAACCATCTGGCCTGTCTGTGGGACTGCGGCCTGGTCGTCACCGTCCCGGACGGGCGCCGTACCCGCTACGGGCTCGCCGCCGAACGCCTCGGCCATGCCCTGGACGACCTGCGCACCGCCGTGGTGGCCGTCGAGACCGACTGCACCTGCGTAGACGCCGACGAGAAGGGCTACTGCTGATGACCGCGATATCCCTCGGGCCGTCCCCGGCCCGCCGCGAAGTGCTCGCCAAGCGGATACGGCTGCTGGTCGCCGCGACCATCACCTACAACGTGATCGAGGCGGTCGTCGCCCTCACCGCCGGCACGATCGCCTCCTCCACCGCCCTGATCGGCTTCGGCCTCGACTCGATCATCGAGGTCTCCTCCTCCGCCGCCGTCGCCTGGCAGTTCTCCGCCTCCGACCACGCCGTCCGTGAAGCGCGCGAGCAGCGTACCCTGCGGATCATCGCCGTCTCCTTCTTCGCGCTCGCTGCGTACGTCACCTTCGACGCCGTCCGCGCGCTCACCGGCACCGGCGAGGCGGACTCCTCGACCCCGGGCATCATCATCGCCGCTCTGTCGTTGGCGATCATGCCGTTCCTCTCGTACGCCCAGCGCAAGGCCGGCCGCGAACTCGGCTCCGCGTCCGCGGTCGCCGACTCCAAGCAGACCCTGCTGTGCACCTACCTGTCCGCGGTGCTCCTGGTCGGCCTGGTCCTCAACGCGACCCTCGGCTGGTCCTGGGCCGACCCCATCGCCGCCCTCGTCATCGCCGCGATCGCCGTCAAGGAAGGCCGCGACGCCTGGCAGGGCAAGGGCTGCTGCGCCCCGAACGCCGCTGCCACCGCCTCTTTGGACGTCGAGGCGGACGCGTGCGGCATCTGCAGTCCGGGATGCGCCTGCTGCGCGCCCGCACCCGAGGCGAAGCGGTGAGCGGCTGGGTCTGGACGGCACTCGCCCTCTACCTGGGGTGGGCGGGTTTCGCCTTCGGCGTCCGCGCTGCCGTGCAGCGCCGCCGCACCGGCGACGCGGGCTTCCGCGGCATCTCCGGTCGCCCGGACGAAGCCTCCTGGTGGGCCGGCGTGCTGTTTGTGACCGCCCTGCTCGGCGGCACCGCCGCTCCCGTGGCCGCGCTCACCGGACTGCCCACCGCCGGCCACGCCGCCGTGCAGTGATCCGGACTGGTGATCACACTGGCAGGAATGGCGGCCACCCTGACCGCGCAGACGAGCATGGGCGCCTCCTGGCGCGTGGGCGTGAACACGGACGAACGCACGACGCTGGTCACCGGCGGCCTCTTCGCGCACGCCCGCAACCCCGTCTTCACCGCCATGGCCATCACCGCGCTCGGCCTGGCCCTGATGGTCCCGAACTGGGTCTCCCTCCTCGCCCTGGCCTGCCTGATCACCGCCATCCAGCTCCAGGTCCGCGTCGTCGAGGAGCCCTACCTCAAGGCCATGCATGGCCCCGCGTATCGGCCTACACCGCCCGCACCGGACGCTTCCTCCCCAGAAGCGGCAGCCTCACCGCCCAACCGGACTGATGCAACTAACCGCCCGCGCGCTCGGCAGTGCCCCGGTCGAGCAAGATCTATCTCAGCGGCACTTTCTGTACCGCAACGCCCTCCCGGAGCCCGCGCCCACCCAGACGGAGCGGATCAGCCAGAAGCTGCGGCAGCCCTCAGCGCCTGCCGCAGTTCGTCGAGCCCCGGAGCGCCAGCCAGGCCGTCCGGCGTCCGGTAGACCCGGCACGCCAGCCCCGGCTCCCGGCCCGCCTGGGCGAACGGGTCGCATCCCCCGATCCAGATGGTCGGCGAACCGGTGAAGGCAATCCGCTCCGCCTCCGCCTGGTCAGCGACCACCCGCACGGTAAACCCCACCTCGCGCAGCCCGACCTCATCCAGCGCCTGCCGCAGCCGGTCGGCGGCCACCTTCTCGTTCGGGCAGTCAGGCACGACCAGAACCTCGATCTCCATGCCTCCAGGATCGCGCACCGCCACCTGCCCGGCATCTACGACCCCACCGGCCCGGGCAAGCTGCTGTTCGCATTCTTTGCCGCGAACGGGAGAACATCCGCGAGTCCACCTTGGAGGGGCTCGACATCGCCGCCCGCAAGGGCAAGCACGGCGGCCGGTCCCTGGCCATCACCGACGACATGCTCCACACCGTGCTCCGGCGCCGCGCGGGCGGGGAGTCCGTCGAGCAGATCCAGCCCGACCTGATCACCCCCATCGGCAAACGCAAGGGACAGAACCCCTCCGTCGCGAGCATCTACTGGGCACTCGCCGAACACGCCAAGCGCGAGGCGTACCCCGAAGCCATCGAGCAGGCCCACGCCGACTTCGCCGTCCTCCAGGCCAGCGAACTCCCTGGCCCGCGTGCGGCGGACCAGCCAGAATCCGCCCGCTGACCATCACCACCCACCCAAGGAACGGCGGACCGCCAAGATCAAGTGCTTGGCGCCAATGGCTGTTCCGTTGTTCCTACCGACGCCAATTGCATCGGATGCGAATAGGCGACACTCGCCCTGAATGCTGGCCGGACACTGCACAGATGCGGTCCCAGCAGGGCCGTTGGCCTCGGAGCCACGGTAGCGGTCTTGTCGGCAGACAACTGCATGTCTCACTCCATCGAGCGATTGAACTGCGAAGACGCCCCCGAGTCGCATCTGATGCGAAATTCTCGCGTCAGATGCGATGGACGGAGAGTGATGGCGGATGGGTGGGGACGGTCACGTTCCAGGCTCTGCTCGGCTGCACCTGATCGACGGCCTGCCGTTGCTGCGACCGGACGAGCAGGTCTTCGAGGCGATGATCAAAGGCTGGCGCAACCAGCAGCTCGCCCGGAACCTCTCGCCGGGGTACGTCGATGACCAGGAACGTACGGTCCGCGCCTTCGTCCGGCATGCCGACGCGATGCCGTGGCAGTGGACGCCGCAGCACGTCGACGAATGGTCGGCTGATCTGCGGGCCGTGCACGGATGCGTCCGGTCTACCCTGCGCAACTACCAGGGTTCCGTGCGCCAGTTCTGCGACTTCCTGACCAACCCAGCCTACGGCTGGAGCGACGAGTGCCTGCGGCACTTCGGTACCCACCCAGTCCAGGTGGTCTACGACTGGAACGCCGCGACGCACGCCGACGAAGCCGAGGGCGAGCCGGAACGACGTGCCTTCACCCGGCCCGAGCTGGAAGCGTTCTTCGACCACGCCGACGAGGAGGTCCTGCGTGTTCGCGGCAAGGGCCGCAAGGGCCGCAAGGGCTGGCTGCCGGCCTTCCGGGACGCCGCCCTGTTCAAGGTCGCGTACGCCTACGGTCTGCGACGCAACGAGACCCGGATGCTCGACCTCACCGACTTCGGACGCAATCCGGAGGGCCGGGAGTTCGGCGAGTACGGCACCCTGCTGGTCCGCTACGGCAAGGCCAAGAAGGGGTCGCCTCCGAAGCGCCGCAGCGTGCTGACCGTCTGGCAGTGGACACCCGGCACGATCGAGGAATGGATCAGTGAGGTGCGGCCCGGGATGCGGCATTCGCCAAGTCGGGCCCTCTGGCCGTCCGAGCGTGGGCCGCGGGTCGGGGTCCAGCGTCTGGACTCCCGATTCGCGGCCTACCGGGACGCCGTCGGCTTGGACCCCGCGCTGGAGTTCCACTCACTGCGCAGGTCCTACATCACGCATCTGATCGAGGACGGCCATGACCCGCTGTTCGTCCAGCAGCAGGTCGGGCACGACCATGCCTCCACCACCGCGATCTACACCTGCGTCTCCTCCGACTTCCGCACCCGCTCCCTGCGGCGCGTCCTGGACGCCACCATCGAGGCTGCTCTGCGGCCGGGAAGGACCTCCTGATGCCACGCCAGATCAGCTACCGGTGGCGCCTGCGTGAGCTGATGGCCGCCCGCGGCATGTTCACCGTCGCTGAGCTCATGCCGCACCTGACCGAACGCGGCATCACCCTGTCCTCCTCACAGGTCCACCGCCTGGTCTCCGGGACCCCGGAACGGCTGTCCCTGCCGGTGCTGGCCACCCTCTGTGACATCCTCGACTGCACGCCCACCGACCTGATCGCCACCTCGGCCCAAAACCTTCCGGTTCGCCGCGCCGCTGGCGAAGAGGCGCCGATCAACCTGGCTGCCCGCCGACCCACACGGGTCCGGCTGACGCCCGAGGGGTGACGGTGACGCCCGAGGAGTACGAGCGGTGGATGATCCGCGACTGCGCACGCTGCGGCCGCCGCGCCTCGAAGTCCGCCGAGTGGTCGGACGGTCCGATCTGCCGGACCTGTTACGACCGCGCGATGCGAGTCCGTGGCCGCTGCCCCTCCTGCGACACCGACCGGCTGCTGCCCGGTCGGGACACCGACGGCGCACCGGTCTGCCGCGACTGCGCGGGCATCGTCCGCGACTTCTTCTGCGATCGCTGCGGCTCCGAGGGGCTGCTGCTTGGCGGACGCCTCTGCGAACACTGCACCCTCGCCGACACGCTCGCCCGCCTCCTCGACGACGGCACCGGCCGCGTCGCCCCGGCGTTCCTGCCGCTGGTCAAGGTCCTGCTGGAGATGGACCGGCCCAAGAGCCGGCTCATCTGGCTGCGCAACCCCAACGTTGTCCGCCTCCTGCGGGGCCTGGCCACCGGCAGCATCCCGCTCTCCCATGACGGGCTGCACCAGGAAACCCCCTGGCGGACCGTCACTCACCTGCGTGACCTGCTGATGGACAGTGCCGTCCTCCCGCGAGTCGACCGGCAGCTCCTGCTCTACCAGCGCTGGCTGACCGAACGGCTCGCCACCATCGAGGATCCCGGTCACCGTCAGCTTCTCCGCCACTTCGCCACCTGGCACCAGATGCGGCGCCTGCGGACGAAGGCGGAGAAGGGGCCGCTGGGACGATCCCAGACCAACCACACCAAGCAAGAAGTTACCCAGGCCGGCGCCTTCCTCGGATGGCTCGCCGACCGAGGACGCGTAATCGGGCAGTGCCAGCAGGCCGACATCGACGCCTGGCACACCGAAAGCCTGGCCACCCGCCGCCCCTCGCAGTCATTCCTGCGGTGGTGCATCAAGACCGGCAGGATGCCCCGCCTCACGCTCCCGCCCGCGGTCATCACCCAGGACCCGGAACCGTTGCACCAGCACCGCCGGCTCGCGATCCTCCGCCGGGTCCTCAACGACGATTCCCTGTCCCTGCGGGCCCGGGTCGCCGCCGCGCTCGTTCTCCTCTACGCGCAGCCCGTCAGCCGTATCGTCCGCCTCACCATCGACGACATCACCGACGACGAGGCCATCGTCACCGTCCGACTGGGAGACCCGCCGTCCCCGCTGCCCGAACCTGTCGCCGACCTTATGCGGGCCTACATGCAGTCCCGGCAACATCTGCCCTACGCCAGCAGCAGGAGCTCGCAGTGGCTCTTCCCCGGCCGTCAGCCCGGGCAGCCTATGAACCCAGTCAGCCTCCAAGACCACCTCCGAAAGATCGGCGTCCCGCCGCAACGAGGCAGGACCTCCGCGATCCGCCAGCTCGTCCTCCAAGCCCCGGCACCCGTCATCGCGAAGGCACTCGGCTACCACGACAAGACCGCCACCCGCCTGGTCACCGAAGCCGGAGGAACCTGGAGCCGATATGCACCCGGCGACCACACACGCTGACAGGAGCGACGTGGCTGCTCTGATGGGCCAAGCTCGCCCCTCGGCCCGATGTCAGTACCGGGTGGCATGCTCTGCCTCCATGAACAAGCAGCAGTTCTGGCAGCTCATCGAGGCAGCCCGCGATCAGGCATCCAACCCGAACGACGGCGAAGCGGTCGCTCGCGAGGCGACCTCGCTGCTGGCCTTCCGACCGGTCGAGGAGATCGTCGCAGCTGAGCAGGCTCTGTGGGACCTGATGGTTGACTCCTACACCAATCCTCTGTGGGCCGCTGCTTACATCGTCAACGGTGGGTGCTCAGACGACGGCTTCGACTACTTCCGCGGCTGGCTGATCGCGCAGGGCCGTGAAACCTTCGAGCGCGTAGTCGCTGACCCCGATGCCCTGGCAGAACTGCCCATCGTTCAATCCTCCGCAGCCAACGGCGTCGACCTGGAGGGTGAGGACATGCTGGGCATCGCCTGGAACGCACACATCTCGGCGACCGGTGATCAGCTCCCCCCGAGCTCACCCACCATCCGCTACCGGGAGCTGGACCCCACCTGGAACTTCGATTTCGATGACCACGACGAGATGACTCGTCGACTGCCCCGCTTGGCAGCTCTCCATCTGGAGTAAGCGGAAGCTCTCAAGTCACAAGAGAAAGTCAAACAGCGGAGAGCGAGCTCCCGGAGCGTCACTGCCTGTCACTTCATCAGCCCATGAGCACGTCTCGGCTGACGCATACGCGACACCTCAACATGTGGGCCTACCAGTCCCGAGGCCGGCTACCGCGCCCGGCCTGGCCTTCCCGACACGGGCCGGGCCAGGAGTTCTACAGGCTGGCGATCTTGGCCTGTGCCCCTTCTTCAGCCTCGTCGGCCGCCAGTGGTTGTCTGTCGCGAGCCGGGAGCAGGACGGCCACCACCACCGCCGTGACGGCGGCGAGGCCGGCACAGATTAGCGACACGGTCGACATGCCAGCCACGAAGGCGTCCCGTGCGGAGTCCGCGAGAGAGCCGGCGGGCGCGGCCGGGAGCTTCTCCGCGACCTGGAGTGCACCGGCCACGTTGTCCCTGACCGCCTCCTGTGCCTGCTGCGGCAGGCTGGCTGAAATGTCATCGTCGACCCCGTTGCGGTAGGCGGAGTTCAACGCGCTCCCCAGTACGGCGACACCCACCGAAGCACCGATTTGCCGCATGCTGTTGGCGAGCGCGGATCCGGCACCCACCTGGTCGGTCGGCAGGGAACCGAGGATCGCGTCCAACGTGGTGGGCATGGTGAAGCCCAGGGCCAGACCCATGATGGCCAGTGCCGTCCCGGTGACCATGAAGTCGGTGTCGGGATCCACTGTGGACAGCAGTCCCAGCCCGGCCATCCACAGCACCATGCCGGCAGTGACGATCACCTTGGCCCCGATCTTGCCCACCAGTCGGCCGCCGACGCCGGCAGCGATGACCAGGGCGCCGATCATCGGCAGCAGGTGCAGGCCGGTGTTCATGGCGTCCTTGCCCTGCACCTGCTGCAGGAACTGCGGTACCACGAACAGCACGCCGAACAAGATGAGCATCACTGAGGAGATCGCGACGCTGGACCAGGTGAAGCGGGCGTTGCGGAAGAACCTGAGATCCACCAGTGGATTGGAAGCTCGGCGCAGCCACACCAGCAGCAACCCCAGCAGAGCCAGGCCGCCCACCATGGTCACCAGGACCGTGGGGTCGCTCCAGCCGGCGTTCGGGATCTCGATGACGCCGTACACGAACGCCGAGACACCCACGAGCGACAGAGCAGCACCGATGAGGTCGAGACGCTTCGCGTGCGGGTCACGGGACTCCGGGACGAACAGCATGATCCAGATGACGGCCAGAACCACGACCGGGATGCTGATGAGGAAGATCGACCCCCACCAGAAGTTGCTCAGCAGCCATCCGCCGGCCAGTGGACCGAGCGGAAGGCCCAGGGCGAACCCGCCGGTGGCGGTCGCCATCGCCTTCGACCGCTCCTCGGGAGGGAACATCAACGGAACCATTCCGAGGGCCAGCGGGGTGATGGCGGCGGCACCCGCCCCCATGACCACACGGGCGACGATCAGCCCGTCGGGGCTGTCGACCGCCATGACCATCGCCGAGCCCACGCCGAACAGCAGCAGGCCACCGATCAGCACCAGGCGTCGGCCGATCCGGTCGCCCAGGACGCCGAGCGGCAGGAGCAGACCGGCGAAGGGAAGGGTGTATCCGTCGGTGAACCACTGCAACTCGGTGGTCGTCGCTTCGAGATCAGTAGCCAGTGTCGGCAGCGCGACCGTGAGGATCGTCGCGTCCAGACCGACGATCATCAGACCGAAGACGGGTGCGGCCAGCGCGAGCCAGCGTCTGCGTGCCAACGGTGCTGATGGATCAGTTGCGGTGATGCCGGGCATTGCCATGGATGCTCCTCAGCAGGGCGCAAACAGAAGTCGAATGGGTGCCGGATGCCGGTCCGGCCGTACTGCCACTGATCGGTAGGGACCGTGGTGGCCCGTGGCGCTCTGGGCGCACTGAAGCAAGCCCCCTGAGCTGGTGCGTGCGCTCAGGGGGCCGATAGTCGCTTCCCCCTTGTGAAGTTGTACGACGGCAGGGTGCTCCAGCCATCGGACAGCAGGTCAGTTGCAGCAGGTGCACCCCGGGGCGCAGCCGCAGGTATCCGCCCGCTCGGCGGGGTCAGTGCCCGCCTTGAGTGTGCTCAGCCCGTCCGGGGCACAGCAACCGTCCCCTCGCCACGCCTCCCGCCCTTCCTTGACAGCGACCCCCGCGATCACCAGAGCCGCTATCGGGTCCGCCCAGGGCCAGCCGAACGCTGCGTTGGCTACCAGGCCCACCAGCAGGACCGCCGACAGATAGGTGCACAGCAGCGTCTGCTTGGAGTCCGCGACAGCCGACGCCGACCCGAGTTCCCGGCCGGCTCGGCGCTGTGCGGCGGACAGGAACGGCATGACGGCCAGGGACACGGCGGCCAGCACGATACCGGTCAGTGACGACTCGGCTTCCCTGCTGCCGACCAGGGACCGGATCGCGTCCACCGATACGAAGGCGGCCAGGGCGAAGAACGACACTGCGATGATCCGCAGTGCCCTCCTCTCCCGTGCCTCGCGCACGTCGTGCTCACGAGCGGAAAACTGCCAGGCGACCGCGGCAGCCGACGACACCTCGATCACCGAGTCCAGGCCGAAGCCGACCAGAGCGGAGGACGATGCGATCGATCCCGCTGTGATGGCGACGATCGCCTCGATCACGTTGTACGCGATCGTCGCTGCGACCAGGAACCGTATGCGCCGTGCCAGGGCGTCCCGGCGGGCCGGAGCCGGACCGAGAGAGATCTCCGCCGCCATCAGCAGCAGCCCTTCTCTGCGGCATCCGGGCACGAGCCATCCTCAGCGACAGCCACCACAGCGCTGCGCAGGTCGTCCAGCGCATGCCCCAGGCGGGGGTCGGCGAGCTCGTACCGCGTGCGGCGGCCCTCGGGCAGCGCCACGACCAGCCCGCAATCGCGCAGACACGCCAGGTGATTCGAAAGCCGGGTCCGGGAAATACCCAGTGCATCCGCCAGGTCGGACGGGTAAGCAGGAGCCGATCGCAGGGCGAGCAGCAGCCGGCAGCGGATCGGGTCAGCCAGGGCACGGCCGAACCGTGCCAGCACCTTGATGTCTTGGGCGAGATTCAGCACGCCACTGACAATACACAGGAACCTGAATTCAAGAAAGCCTGAACAGATGGGGTGCCTTGCAGGACAAGGTCTGGGTCCACGGCCCCGGCCAGGAGCCCTGGGAGGTCTACGTGGTCAAGGGCGACGCCGACACCCTGACCAAGCAGAGCGCTGGCCCTGCCGACGCCGAGGAAGCGGCTGACGCCGCCGGATGCTGCTGATCCGCCCATGACCCACCTGCCCACCAGTGAGGCCGTGACCGGAAGAGGGGACCGGTCACGGCCTCGCGCCGCCCTGCCGGCCCTGTGCGCCACCCAGATCACCAGCTGGGGAATCGTCTACTACGCCTTCCCCGTCCTGAACCCGCGGATCACCGCCGACACCGGCTGGTCGGCCACCACCACCACCGGTGCCTTCTCAGCCGCACTGATCGTTTCTGCACTCGCAGGCATACCCGTCGGCCGCATCCTCGACCGCCGTGGTCCCCGTACGGTCATGACCGTGGGCTCGATTCTCGGCGTCACCGCCGTGCTCGCCCTCGCCTACGCCCCCAACCTGGCCGTATTCACGGCTGCCTGGCTGCTGGCGGGCCTGGCCATGGCAGCGACCTTCTACCAGCCCGCCTTCGCCGC
>NZ_JBIAHR010000037.1:0-55974 GCF_042870695.1 Streptomyces sp. NPDC006384 | reverse complement strand
CGGGGCGCGCGGCCGCGCCCGCCGCGGCCGGGCCGGGGGGGGGGGGGGCGCGGCCCGCCCCGCGCCCCCCCCCCCCCCCCCCCCCCCCCCCCCCCCCCCACCGCTCTTTCCGACTTCCTGAGAGGGACTCATGACCACCGCCCTGGACACGGGTACGTACGAGGTGCTGCGCGACCGCCTCACCGCGCAGGCGGCCGAGCTGGCCCGCCGCGCCGAGGCGCTGAACGCCCGCCGCGTCGAGGAGTTCGGCTCCCAGCGCCTGGAACTGGCCGGCACCGAGCACCTGCGCACGGAGTCGGCGTGCGCGCCGCGCGACCTCGTGGCCGTCGGCGACGTCCTGCTCTTCGGCTACGACACCGTCCCCGGCCGGGGCCCCGGAACCACCGTCGGTGACGTCCTCGCACTGCACGACCGGGACCTGAACAGGCTGCCCGACGGCGCCGTGCCCGGACTGCTCGACGACCCGGCCTTCGTCCGCGAGTTCACCGCCCTGCACCGGTACTTCCACCAGGCCCGGCTCCTGCGGCTGCGGCGCGTGGAGGGCAAGGTGCTCGCCGTCTTCCGGACCGGGGAGAAGGCGGACGACATCCGGGTCCTGCGCTGGGCCGTCACCGACGACGGCCGGGTCTCCTTCCTCGACGCGCGCGGCGACCGCGACCACGTCCTCCCGCCCGCCCACGACTTCACGTGGACGGTGACCACCCGCGAGAACCACGTCCCGGGCCGGCACCCGCACGTCTCCGTCGAGGGCGAGGTGTTCGTCGACACGCTGGGCGGCACCCTGACCGTCAAGACCGAGAACGACACCGAGACGGACGAGGGCGTCCACACCGAGCCGGTCGCCGAGCCGCTGCAGTCGCTCGCCGACGCGCACATCGCCTACGCGCGCGTGGGCGCCCTCCTCCTGCTCGACGTCCTCCCCTACAAGGAGGACACCCACCGCTATCTGGTGTTCAACACCCTCACCAAGGCCGTCGTCCGCCTCGACGGCATCGGGCAGGCGTGCCGCCGCCTGCCCGGGGACCAGGGCATCGTCTTCCCCGGCGGCTACTGCCTGGCCACCGGCGTCCACCGGACGTTCGACGGCGTCGGCACCGAGGGCATGGAGTTCGAGCGGGCGGTCCGCTCCCCGAACGGCGAGGACGTGCTGTTCACCTTCCACGCCCGCGCCGCGGGACGCACGCTGCTGCTGCCCTACAACGTGATCCGCAAGGAGGTGGCCGCCCCGCTGACCTGCTCCGGCTGGGCGCTCCTCGACGACGGCACCCTCCTCGCCCTGCGGGCGGCCGGCGCCGAGCCGCAGCGCGTGCACCCCGTCCAGCGGTGGACCTCCCCGTACGTCTCCGACCTCCACGCCGCCCGCCGGGCGGGCACCGGTCCGCTCGCCCGCGTCGGCAACGCCGACCTCGTCCGCGGCATCTCCGACTGCCTGTCCGTCACCCGCGCCGTCACCGACACCACCCCCACCGGCGAGGTGTACGAGGCACTCGTGGCGGACTGCGCACGGGTCGCCGACACCCACCACTGGCTGGCCGAACCGGACCTCGGCGCCCTGCACGAACCGCTCGCGCAGGTCCGGGCCACCGCCGAACAGGTCCTGGCCGAGTTCGAGACGGTACGGGCGCTCACCCGGCGGGCCGCCGACGCGCTCACCGAGGCGACGGCACGCGTCACCGCCGTCGTACGGCGCCTGCGCGGCGAGGCCCCGCGCGACGCCGCCGCGTGGGTGTCCGGGCTCACCGAGCTCCGGCAGGCCCAGGGACACCTGCTCACCCTCAAGGACATGCGGTACGCGGACACCGGCCGCATCGACGAACTGGCCGCCGACGTCGCACGCGACCTCGCCTCCTTCGGCCGGCGGGCCGTGACCCACCTGGCGCGCGAGGACGCCTTCGCCGGCCACCGCGCCGACATCGAGCGGCTCGTCGCCGACGCCGAGGCCATCACCACCGTCGCCGAGGCGGAACCCGTCGCGGCCCGCCTCGACGAACACGCCGCCGCCCTGCGCACGGTGACCGACGTCGTCTCCGGCCTGGACATCGGCGACGCCACCGTCCGCACGGCCGTCCTGGAACGCATCGCCGAGGTCCTCGGAGGCGTCAACCGCGCCCGTGCCACGCTGGACGGCCGCCGCCGCGCCCTGCGGGAGAGCGAGGGCCGGGCCGAGTTCGCCGCCGAGTTCGCGCTGCTCGGCCAGGCGGTCACCGGCGCCCTCGCGGCGGCCGGCACCCCCGAGGAGTGCGACGAGCAACTGGCCCGGCTGCTCGCGCGGGTGGAGGACCTGGAGTCCCGGTTCGCCGAGTCCGACGACTTCCTCGCCGAACTGGCGGACAAGCGCGAGGAGGTCCACGAGGCGCTCACCGCCCGCAAGCAGACCCTCGCCGACGCCCGCGCCCGCCGCGCCGAGCGGCTGGCCGAGTCGGCCGCCCGGGTGCTGGACACCGTCGTCCGCCGGGCCTCCGCCCTCGCCGACGCCGACGCCGTCACCACGTACTTCACCTCCGACCCGATGCCCGCCAAGGTCCGCCGCACCGCCGGTGAACTGCGCTCGCTGGGCGACCAGGGCAGGGCGGAGGAACTGGACGGCCGGCTGAGGTCCGCCCGGCAGCAGGCCCTGCGCGCGCTGCGCGACCGCACCGACCTGTACGCCGACGACGGCCGCACCGTCCGCCTGGGCGCCCACCGCTTCGCGGTCAACACCCAGCCCCTGGACCTCACCCTCGTCCCCCAGGGCGAGGGCCTGGCCTTCGCCCTGGCGGGCACGGACTACCGCGCCCCGGTCACCGACCCCGGCTTCGCCGCGACCCGCCCCTACTGGGACCGCCCGCTGCCCTCGGAGTCGCCCGACGTCTACCGCGCCGAACACCTCGCCGCCCGCCTGCTCGACGAGCACGGCCCCGCCGCCCTCGCCGCGGCCGAGGACCTGCCCGCCCTGGTCCGCCAGGCGGCCCGGGAGGCCTACGACGAGGGCCACGAGCCCGGTGTCCACGACCACGACGCGGCGCTGATCCTCGCCGCCCTGCTGCGCCTGCACGAGAGCGCGGGCCTCCTGCGCCACGAGCCGGCCGCCCGCGCCGCCGCCCAGCTCTTCTGGGCGCACGGCACGACGGCCGGGGAACGCGAGGCCTGGACCCGCCGCGCCCGCTCCCTCGTCCGGGCCCGCGACACCTTCGGTCCCACGCCCGCGCTCGCCGACCTGGAGGCCGAACTCGCCGAGGCGGCCGGCACCCGGGCGGCGGCCGCCTACCTCCTCGAGGAGCTGACGACCGGCCCCGAAGGCTTCGTCATCAGCACCGGCACCCGGACCCTCCTCGACAAGTTCCGCCGCGCGGTGGGCACTTCCGCCTACGACGACGACCTCACCGCCCTCACCGACCCGGCCGCCCGCAGGCAACTCGTCGAGGCGTGGCTGACGTCGTACGCCACCGCGACCGGCACCGACCTCGCCCCCGGCGACCTGGCCGAGGCGGTGGCCGCCGAACTCTGCCCCGGTCTGCCCCGCTACGCGTCGGACGCACCCCTGACCGAGACCGTCGAGGGACTGCTCGGCGCCCACCCCCGCATCCGCGACCGGTCCCTGACCGTCCGCGTCGACGAACTCCTCGCCCGCACCCGGGAGTTCCGTACCCGCGAGGTCCCCGCCCACCGCGCCTACCAGCGCCGCCGCGCCGCCCTGGTCGCCGCCGAGCGCGACCGCCTCCGCCTCGACGAGCACCGGCCGCGCGTGCTGCCCACGTTCGTACGCGGCAGGCTCGTCGACGAGGTCTGCCTCCCCCTGATCGGCGACAGCCTCGCCAAGCAGCTCGGCACCACGGGCGAGAACGGGCGCCCCGCCACCGGCGGTCTGCTGCTGCTCCTCTCCCCGCCGGGCTACGGCAAGACGACCCTCGTCGAGTACGTCGCCGACCGGCTCGGCCTGCTCCTGGTCAAGGTCGACGGCCCCGCCCTGGGCCACGCGGTGACCTCCCTCGACCCGGCCGAGGCCCCGAACGCCACCGCCCGCCGGGAGATCGAGAAGATCAACTTCGCGCTGGAGGCGGGCAACAACACCCTCCTGTACCTGGACGACATCCAGCACACCTCGCCCGAGCTGCTCCAGAGGTTCATCCCGCTGTGCGACGCCACCCGCCGCATCGAGGGCGTACGGGACGGCGAACCGCGCACCTACGACCTGCGCGGCAAGCGCTTCGCGGTGTGCATGGCCGGCAACCCGTACACCGAGACCGGCAGCCGCTTCCAGGTCCCCGACATGCTCGCCAACCGCGCCGACGTGTGGAACCTCGGCGACGTCCTGACCGGCAGGGCGGACGCCTTCGCCGCCTCCTTCGTCGAGAACGCCCTGACCGCCAACCCGGTCCTCGCCCCGCTCGCCGGCCGCGACCGCGCCGACCTGGAACTGCTGCTCCGGCTGGCCGCCGGTGACCCGGAGGCCCGCGCCGACCGGCTGACCCACCCGTACGCGCCCGCCGAGCTGGAACGGATCACCGCGGTCCTGCGCCATCTGCTCACGGCCCGCGAGACCGTCCTCGCGGTCAACGCCGCGTACATCGCCTCGGCCGCCCGCTCGGACGCCACCCGGACCGAGCCGCCCTTCCGGCTCCAGGGCTCCTACCGCAACATGAACAAGATCGCCCAGCGCATCCAGCCGGTCATGAACGACGCCGAGCTGTCCGCCCTGATCGACGACCACTACGCGGCCGAGGCCCAGACCCTCACCGCCGGCGCCGAGGCCGGCCTGCTGAAACTGGCCGAGCTGCGGGGCACCCTCACCGCCGGCCAGGCCGCCCGCTGGGCCGAGGTGAAGACGGCGTACGTCCGCACCCAGGCCCTCGGCGGCCCCGGGACCGACACCCTCACCCGGGCCGTCGCCGCCCTCGGCCTGCTGGCCGACCGGATCGCGGCCGTCGAGTCGGCCATCGACCGCGCCGCCGACCCACGCCGCCTCCTCGCCGGCCCGGCCCCCCGGCACGCCGCCCGCCCGGCGGGAAGCCCCGGCGGGGAGTGAGGCAGGGCCGCCCACCGCCGGCGGGCCCGCCGGTCACTCGTCGCGCTCGACGGCGGCCCGTCCGTGGCGGGAGCCGGCGTACGCGGCGTCGCGGAGCCGGCGCAGCCGTCCGGCGGGACACGGTCCGGGGAGGCTGTGGGCGTAGGGGCCGTAGGACACGGTGCGGGTGGCCGGAGCCGTGTGCGCGGCTTCCAGGGTCAGCGAGGCGAAGGTGCGCCAGGGCTCGTCGGGGGCGGCGGCGCGCAGGCCGAAGCGGACGGGCCGGCGGGCGAGCTCCTGCCACAGGGCCGGCATGGTGTCCTGCGGAGCGCCGCTCGGGCCGGGGACGGGGAAGGCCGTCAGGACCCGTTCGCGCTCACCCACCCGGTAGGACAGCGCGGACACCGGCGCGGCGCCGGCCGGGAGAGGCCGGGGAGCAAGTGGGCCGGGAAGCGCTGGGTACTCGCCCCGGCATGATGAAGCGCGCGCTGTGGCAGGGACTGCTGGCCGGTACGACCGGGGTGCTGGTGATGACGCTGGGCGAGAAGGCGGAGCAACGGCTGACCGGCCGGCCCGACTCCCATGTCCCCGGCCGCACCCTGGAACGCCTGACCGGCATGCGGGAGCACCCGGGCCGTCAGCCCGTGCCGGTGAACCTGGCCATGCACGTGGGTCAGGGCGCCCTCCTCGGGATCCTGCGGTCGGTGATGTCGCACGCCGGACTCCGCGGGCCCTGGTCCTCGGCGCAGTTCGCCGTCGTCCGGCTGACCAACGACCAGATCCTGGAGAACGCCACCGGCGTCGGCGCCCCGCCCCCGACCTGGCCGCGCCGCGAACTCGTCGTCGACCTGCTCCACAAGACGGTGTACGCCTTCGCCACCGGCGTCGTCGCCGACGCCCTGGCCGCCAGGTCGGGTCCGGGCCCCGGACAACGGCACGCCGCCGTGCGCCCCGGCCGCCACACCGACGTGGGCCCCCCGCCCCGGGGACGGTGACCGGCGCGCGGGCGGCGTCTCGGTGGTGGTGCGGGTCAGTGGTGGGCGTGGACGACGGCGTGCCCCTTGCCGCGGCCGATCATCCACTTGTTGACCGGCGTGGTGATCACGAACGCGACGGCGAAGCCGCCGAGCAGCGCGTACCAGAACAGGCCGTCCGACAGGTGTGCGTCCATCGCTCCCGGCGTCAGCGCGATGATGCCGTTGTCGACCAGTTCCATCACCGCGATGGAGACGGTGTCGGCCGCCAGCGCGACCTTGACCGCGGCCTTCAGTGACACCCCGGCGCGCACCACCGCGAAGAGGGTGAAGGAGTAACCGAAGACGAAGGCCAGGGTGACGGCCAGGGCCATCGTCGGCACGTTCCCCCACATCAGGGCGGTGCCGATGACCATGCCGAGGATCTCGCCGACGGCGCACCCGGTGAGGCAGTGCAGCGTCGCCCGCACCGCCGTCGCCCAGGTGGCACCGTGCGTGGTACCGGAGTGGTGTGTGCTGTGGTCCATGACCCTCATCCCCGTTCGACGACCCACAAGGCCCCTGACGGCCCCACTACCAAGAAAGATATACCCCTAGGGGGTATATGGCCAGGGGGGTTCCGGACCCGTCACCGGTCGACGAAGAAACATCCGGCCCCACCGGAACCACGGGGCGTGACCGAGAGCCGCACGGTGCGGAGCGTCCGCCGCACGGCAGCCGTCGGTCGGGAGAACCCGCGTGCGTGTCCGGCACGACGGGCCTTCCTTCCGGAAAAAGAAGAGGGCGGGACCCGAAGGTCCCGCCCGTGTCGCACGGTGCCCCGGCTCAGGGCCACACCAGGCAGTACGCCTGATGCCCCGCCTCGTGCAGCCGGTGGCTGAAGTCCTGCCACTCGTGCAGCAGCCGGTACACGTTGAACGCGTCCTGCGGACCGCCGCGGTCCGGGACCGTCGACCAGATGAAGGCCGCCGCGCCGACCGCCTCCTCGCCGATGCCGCGCAGGGGGTCGACGACGGTCATCGGGAGTTTCACGACGGCGTAGTCGGGGTGCAGGACGACCAGTTCCAGCGGGGGCACCCGGTGCAGGGGGACGCCCTCGATGCCGGTGAGGACCATGGCGGCCATCGTCTCCGGCTTGATCCTGGTGAACATGCCGTTCATCCCGAGCTCGTCGCCGCCCAGCTCCTCGGGGCGCATCGAGATCGGGACGCGGGCCGCGGTCGCGCCGTCGGGCGCGCCGAAGTACTTGTACGTCACCCCCACCCGACCACCATTCCCGCTCCCCGCCACCGGCCGGCCGGCCCGCGCGTCGAGCCGGTCGGGCTCGCGCGGAGGTCCGTGCGCCTGGCGCGCTTCGGTCGATTCCGCCGCCTCGCGCCGGTGCCTTCCCCGCCGGGCACGCCGAGGACCCAGGTCGTCGGTCCCCTCGCCCAGTCCGCCACCGCGATGCATATCTCCACCCGACTGCTTTTCTAGGACGCGTGACCCCCGCCGCGCAACCCGATCATCGTGTCAGTGACCTCCCCCACGGCCGTCCGGCGAAACGTGCGGCCGGACATATGCCTGTCATATGCCCGTCATATGTCCGCAGGACGCCGGCGGCCTCCGTCCGCGCCGCCGTGTGAGCTGCGTGGACGGGCTCCAGTCTGGCAGACGGCACGGCGTTCGGGCGGGTTGTCTACCCTGAACGAGGTCACTCTGGGCAACCGGTGTCCGAGAAGTCGGAGAAGGTCGAGAAGGTCGGAGAAGTCGCACATCATGAGCGAACTGGAATACCCATACGAAGCACCGGCCTCGCAGGCGCTGTTCGACCGCGCGGCGGCGGTCACGCCCGGCGGCGTGAACTCCCCGGTGCGGGCGTTCCGAGCCGTGGGCGGCACGCCCCGGTTCATGGTGTCCGGCACCGGACCGTACCTGACGGACGCGGACGGACGCGAGTACGTCGACCTGGTCTGCTCCTGGGGCCCGATGATCCTCGGGCACGCGCACCCCGAGGTGGTCGCCGCCGTGCAGGAGGCGGTCACCCGCGGCACCTCGTTCGGTACGCCCGCCGAGGGCGAGGTCGCGCTCGCGGAGGCGATGGTCGAGCGGGTCGCCCCGCTGGAGCAGGTGCGGCTGGTGTCCAGCGGCACCGAGGCGACCATGTCGGCGATCCGGCTCGCCCGCGGCTTCACCCGGCGCACCAAGGTGATCAAGTTCGCCGGCTGTTACCACGGTCACGTCGACTCCCTCCTCGCCGCCGCCGGCTCGGGCGTCGCCACCTTCGCGCTGCCCGACACCCCGGGCGTCACCGGCGCCCAGGCGAGCGACACGATCGTGCTGCCGTACAACGACCTCGACGCCGTGCACGCCGCCTTCGCCGCCCACCCGGGCGAGATCGCCTGCGTGATCACCGAGGCGTCCCCCGGCAACATGGGCGTCGTCCCGCCGCTGCCCGGCTTCAACCAGGGACTCAAGGACGCCTGCGCCGCGAACGGCGCGCTGTTCGTCTCCGACGAGGTCATGACCGGCTTCCGCACCAGCAGGGCCGGCTGGTACGGCGTCGAGGGCGTCGTTCCCGACCTGATGACCTTCGGCAAGGTCATGGGCGGCGGCTTCCCCGCGGCCGCGTTCGGCGGGCGCGCCGACGTCATGGCGCACCTCGCCCCGGCCGGGCCCGTCTACCAGGCCGGCACCCTCTCCGGGAACCCGGTCGCCACCGCCGCCGGCCTCGCCCAGCTGCGCCTGCTCGACGACGCGGCGTACGCCAGGGTCAACGCCGCGTCGGAGCAGATCCAGGGCCTGGTCACCGAGGCGCTGACCAAGGAGGGCGTCGCGCACACGCTGCAGCGGGCCTCCAACATGTTCTCCGTCTTCTTCACGGACCGGCCGGTCAGGAACTACGAGGACGCCAAGGCGCAGGAGTCCTTCCGGTACACGGCGTTCTTCCACTCGCTGCTCGCGAACGGCGTCTACCTGCCGCCGTCCTCCTTCGAGTCCTGGTTCGTGTCCGCCGCCCACGACGAGCGGGCCGTCCAGCGCGTCGCCGACGCCCTCCCGGCGGCGGCCCGCGCGGCCGCGGAGGCGACGGCATGAGCGACGCGCGCAACGACGAGCTGACCGTCGTCCACGTGATGCGGCACGGCGAGGTCGAGAACCCGACCGGCGTGCTCTACGGCCGGCTGCCCGGCTACCACCTGTCCGACCTGGGCCGGCGCATGGCCGACCGGGTCGCCGAGCACCTCGCCACCCGCGACGTGACGTACGTCGTCGCCTCCCCGCTGGAGCGGGCGCAGGAGACGGCGACGCCGATCGCCAAGTCGCACGGGCTGGACCTCGACACCGACGAGCGGCTCATCGAGGCCGGCAACGTCTTCCAGGGCAAGACCTTCGGCATCGGCGACGGCGCGCTGCGCCGGCCCGCCAACTGGAGGCACGTGCTCAACCCGTTCAAGCCGTCCTGGGGCGAGCCGTACGTCGACCAGGTGGTGCGGATGATGGGCGCGCTGACCGCGGCGAAGGACAAGGCGCGCGGGCACGAGGCCGTCGTCGTCAGCCACCAGCTGCCGATCTGGATCCTGCGGTCCTACGTCGAGCGGCGGCGGCTGTGGCACGACCCGCGCAAGCGGCAGTGCACGCTGGCCTCGCTGACGACGTTCACCTTCCGGGGCGACCGGATCGTGTCCGTCGGCTACACCGAGCCCGCCCGCGACCTGGTCCCGGCCCACCTCCTCGCGGGGGCCAAGCCGGTGAAGGGCAAGGGGAAGGCCTTCGGGGCCTGACGGTCCCGCACCGCACATCCGGACCCGCGTCCCCGGGGCCCCGCCCCGGGGACACCGCCTGAAATGCGGGTTCCCGCCCGCGAGGGGGGTGCGCAAGATCCCCGGAACGGACATGCGAAACTTTTCACATGAGTGCCGCCAGCCGCGCCCCCCTGCGCTCGAACCGCACCGCCGCCCGTGTCCGCCGCGCCGCCCTGACGGTCGGCGCCGCAGTGGCCGCGCTGCTCGTGACCGCGTGCAGCTCGGGCGGGACGTCCGGCGGAGGCGGCCAGACCGGCTTCGTCACCGGCTCCGACGGCATCGCCACCGTGAAGAAGGGTGAGCGGGCCGACGCTCCGGACCTGTCCGGCGAGACCGTCGACGGGGGCCGGCTCGACGTCGCCGACCACCGGGGCAAGGTCGTCGTCCTCAACGTGTGGGGCTCCTGGTGCCCGCCCTGCCGTGCCGAGGCCAAGAACTTCGAGAAGGTCTACCAGGACGTCAAGGACCAGGGTGTCCAGTTCGTCGGCATCAACACCCGGGACACCTCCACCGGACCGGCCCGCGCCTTCGAGAAGGAGTTCGGGGTCAGCTACCCGAGTCTGTACGACCCGGCCGGCAAGCTGATGCTCCGCTTCGAGAAGGGCACCCTCAATCCGCAGGCCATCCCCTCCACGCTGATCATCGACCGGGACGGGAAGGTCGCCGCGCGCACCCTCCAGGCACTCAGCGAGGAGAAGCTGCGCAAGATGCTCGACCCGGTCCTGGCGGAGAAGTGACGTGAACGCACTGTCCACGCTCGCCGCGGCGGGCAGCAACGGCACGGTGCTCAACGGCGCCCTGCTGGTCGCCCTGCCCATCGCGGTCCTCGGCGGCCTCGTCTCGTTCTTCTCGCCCTGCGTCCTGCCGCTCGTCCCCGGCTACCTCTCCTACGTGACCGGGGTCACCGGCACCGACCTCGGTGAGGCCCGGCGCGGCCGGATGGTCGCCGGCGCCTCCCTCTTCGTCCTCGGCTTCACCGCCGTGTTCGTCTCCAGCGGCGCCCTGTTCGGCTACTTCGGCCAGACGCTCCAGGAGAACCAGGGCGTCCTGACCAGGGTGCTGGGCGTCTTCATGATCCTCATGGGCGTCTTCTTCATGGGGATGATGCCCTGGCTCACCCAGCGCGAGTTCCGCTTCCACAAGAAGCCCGTCAGCGGCCTGATCGGCGCCCCCGTCCTCGGCGCCCTGTTCGGCATCGGCTGGACGCCCTGCATCGGCCCGACCCTCGCCTCCGTGCTGGCGCTCTCCGCCGACCAGGGCACCGCCGGCCGCGGCGCCGTACTGACCGTCGCCTACTGCCTCGGCCTCGGCGTGCCCTTCGTGCTCGCCGCGGTCGCGTTCCGCAAGGCGCTCGGCGCCTTCGGCTGGATCAAGCGCCACTATGTCTGGGTGATGCGCATCGGCGGAATCATGATGATCGCGACCGGCCTGCTGCTGCTGACCGGCGCGTGGGACCGCATCGTGCAGGACATGCAGACCTGGTCCAACGGCTTCACTGTAGGGATCTGACCCGATGAGCAAGACCACGACCGACGAGAGCCGGCAGGCCGGCGACGACCAGGACCTGGGCGCCGCCGGCTCCCAGCTGTCCACCGCCCCGCAGGAGGAGACGCCGAACCTCCCCGCCCTCGGCGTCGTCGGCTGGGCCCGCTGGTTCTGGCGGCAGCTCACCTCGATGCGGGTGGCGCTGCTGCTGCTCCTGCTGCTGTCGCTGGGCGCGATCCCCGGCTCGCTGATCCCGCAGGAGGGCGTCGACGCACTCAAGGTCGAGGAGTTCCGCGACAGGCACGACGTCCTGGCGCCGGTCTACGACAAGCTCGGCCTCTTCCACGTCTACAGCTCGGTGTGGTTCTCCGCGATCTACATCCTGCTGTTCGTCTCCCTCATCGGCTGCATCGTCCCGCGCACCTGGCAGTTCGTCGGCCAGCTGCGCGGCCGCCCGCCCGGCGCGCCCCGGCGCCTGACCCGGCTGCCCGCGTACACCACCTGGCGCACCGAGGCCGAGCCCGAGCAGGTCCGCGAGGCCGCGCTGGCACTGCTGCGCAAGCGCCGCTTCCGCGCCCACACCGCCGGTGACGCGGTCGCCGCAGAGAAGGGCTACCTGCGCGAGGCCGGCAACCTGGTCTTCCACATCGCCCTCATCGTGATGCTGATCGCCTTCGCCTGGGGCCAGCTGTTCAAGTACGAGGGGAACAAGCTGATCGTCGAGGGCGACGGCTTCTCCAACACGCTCACCCAGTACGACGACTTCAAGTCCGGCAGCCTCTTCGACCCGGACCACGACCTGGCACCCTTCAGCTTCACCCTGAAGGACTTCCGCGGCACCTACGAGGCGACCGGCCCCAACCGCGGCACCCCCCGCGTCTTCGAGGCCAGGATCGACTACAGCGAGGGCGCCTACGGCAAGGACAGGCCGGCCACCATCGAGGTCAACAAGCCGCTGGAGATCGACGGCTCCAAGGTCTACCTCGTCAGCCACGGCTACGCGCCCGTCCTCACCGTCAAGGACGCCAAGGGCAACGTCGTCATGGACAAGGAGGCGACCGCCCTGCTGCCGCTGGACGCCAACGTCACCTCCTCCGGCGCCGTCATGGTCCGCGACGGCTACCGCAACGCCGAGGGCAAGAAGGAACAGCTCGGCTTCAACGCCTTCTTCCTGCCCACCCACGGAGGCCAGGGCAGCACGATGCTCTCGGCCTTCCCTGCGCTGATCAACCCGATGCTGGCGCTCTCCGCCTACCACGGCGACCTCGGCGTCGACGCGGGCTTCCCGAAGAGCATCTACCAGCTCGACAAGACCAACCTGGAGGAGTTCAAGGACTCCGACGGGGAGCTGTTCAAGAAGCAGCTGAAGATCGGCGAGACCATGACCCTCCCGAACGGCGCCGGCACGGTCACCTTCGAAGGCGTGAAGGAGTGGGCGGGCTTCCAGGTCACCCGGCAGCCCGCCAGCGGCTGGGCGCTCGCCGGGGCCGTCGCCGCGATCCTCGGCCTCGCCGGCTCCCTGTTCATCCAGCGCCGCCGCGTGTGGGTGCGGGCCGTGAAGGGCGCCGACGGCGTCACCGTCGTCGAGATGGCCGGCCTCGGCCGCAGCGAGTCCGCCAAGGTGCCCGAGGAACTCGGCGAACTCGCCGGGCTCCTGTACGAGCGGGCGCCCGGCGCCCCCGAGAACGACGACACCCCCGATTCCCCCGACACCCACGCCGTACCTGCCGAAGGGGCTGAGAAATGACTCTCGCCGCCGCAACAGAGGCCGCAACGGAGTTGGCCGCCGCCACCAACGAGCACCTCGCGAACCTCAGCAACACGCTGATCTACTCCGCGATGGCCGTCTACACCCTGGCCTTCTTCGCCTACATCGCCGAGTGGCTCTTCGGCAGCCGCAGCAAGGTCGGCCGCACCGCCGCCGCGCTCACCGCGGACACGGCGGACAAGGCGAAGGCCGCACCGGCCGTCACCGTGAACAAGGCCGGGGGCACCGCCGTACTGGAGCGGCCGAAGGTCGTCGTGCGCGCGGCGGCCGGTTCCCGCGACGTGCCCGACGGGCCGGGCGCCCACGGCGGCACCGAGAAGGGCGACCTCTACGGACGGATCGCCGTCTCCCTCACCGTGCTCGCCTTCGCCATCGAGGCCGGCGGCGTGCTCACCCGCGCCCTGTCGGTGAAGCGGGCGCCGTGGGGCAACATGTACGAGTTCAACATCACGCTCACCACGGTGGTCGTCGGTGTGTACCTCCTGCTGCTCGCCCTGAGGAAGAACGTCCGCTGGCTCGGCCTGTTCCTGTCCACCACGGTCCTGCTCGACCTCGGCCTCGCCGTCACCGTCCTGTACACCGCGAGCGACCAGCTGGTCCCGGCCCTGCACTCGTACTGGCTGTACATCCACGTCTCGACGGCGATCTTCTGCGGCGCGGTCTTCTACGTCGGCGCGGTCGCCACGATCCTGTACCTCTTCAAGGACTCGTACGAGAACAAGCTCGCCACCGGCGGCACCCCCGGCCGCTTCGCCAACTCGGTCCTGGACCGGATGCCCGCCGCCGCCTCCCTCGACAAGTTCGCCTACCGCGTCAACGCCGCCGTCTTCCCGCTGTGGACGTTCACGATCATCGCGGGCGCGATCTGGGCCGGTGACGCCTGGGGCCGCTACTGGGGCTGGGACCCCAAGGAGGTCTGGTCCTTCATCACCTGGGTCGCCTACGCCTGCTACCTGCACGCCCGCGCCACGGCCGGCTGGAAGGGCCGCAAGGCCGCCTACCTGGCCCTGGCCGCCTTCGCCTGCTGGCTGTTCAACTACTACGGCGTGAACATCTTCGTCTCCGGCAAGCACTCCTACGCCGACGTCGGCCTGGGCGCGCTCCAGGCGGCCGGGTTCTGAACCCGCGGCACACCGAGGCCGGTTCGCGTGACACGGGTCACGGGAGCCGGCCTTCGCCGTGCCGTCAGTTCGCCACCCGCTCCCGCACGACGCTCGTGACGACGTCCCGCAGCCGCTCCACGTACAGGCGCATGTTCTTGTGCGCGAGGTCCGTGTCCGGGTGGCGGCTCGCGAACCACAGCCCCTCCGGCAGCCGCGTCACCCACACGCACACCTGATCGCCGTACGACACCCGCAGCAGCCCGTACGCCGTCAGGTCCGGCCAGCGGTCCGCGCCGGGGACGGCGCGTGTGTCGACGTACGACACGATCGAGTACAGGTCGGGCGAGGTGGGCCGGAAGTCGGTGCCGAGCAGGCGCAGCACCCGGTCGATCGGCATGCGGGCGAGCCGCCGGTTGGCGCGCAGCTCGGCGTGGACCGTGCGCAGCGCGGCCGGGAAGTCCGTCGCCGGGGTCACCGGGACCTCGATCGGGGCGCCGCCGACGTACCAGCCCACCGAGTCCGACCACTGCGACCGCGCCCGGGTGTGGAAGGGCACGACGGTGCGGTAGACGGGCGCGCCGCCGATCTCGTGGACGGCGAGCGCGGTGGCGGCCAGCACCCCGGCCAGACTGCCGCCGTGTGGACGGCAGTACGCCTCGAAGGCGGCGGCGTCACCGGCGTCCACGAGGGGCTCGCGCAGCATGCTCTGGGCGGGCAGAGCGCCGCCCGGCTCCAGACCGAGGTCCACGGGGAAGGAGGGCAGCCGCCCGTCGCACCGCCGGATGAACTCCCGCCACCGTCCGACGGCCTCGTGACCGGCGTCGATCCGGTCGGCGTCGGCCCGCTCCGCCTCGCAGAAGTCGACGTAGCTGCCGGCCGGCGGCTGCTCCACGGCCGCCCCGCCCGCGTACAGTTCGTGGATCTCGGCGGGGATGCGGTAGATGGAGTAGGCGTCGACGTTGCTGTGGTCGAAGGCCATGTACACGCTGGCGCCGTCGTCGCGGACGACCGCCGTGTAGATGAGGTTGGGCCAGCGCAGCGCGTCGGCCACGTCGTCGAACCGGTCCTGGAGGTAGCGCGCGAGGACCGTCGCGTCGCCGAACTCCCCGACGTCCTCCCGGTGCAGCGACACCGCGTCCGCGTCCAGCGTGAACCTGCGCATCCCGTCCCCGGCCTCCCCGCTCCAGCGGAAGCCGCTGCGCAGCGTCTCGTGCCGCACCGTCCAGCGGCGCAGCGCCTCCTGCAGCGCGTCCAGGTCGACCGGCCCCGGGACGTCGAACGCGGCCCCGAGCCAGGTCGGCACGAACAGCCCGTCGTCGCGCACGGACCGGGCCGTGCGGATGTGCGACTCCTGGATGTACGCCGGCGGCCGGGCGTCGTCCGGCAGCGCCGCCGCCAGACCGACGGTCCGGGCACTGAGCGTCCACTCGACGAGGCGCCCGGGCCTGATCCCGCAGCGCTGGAGGTCGGTCATTCGCACGAGGGGTCTCCGTTCACAGATGTCACCAGACCCGACCAAGGGAATGCCGTGCCCGCGAGGGCTTACCAGGCGTGTCGGCACTCTTCAACGAAACGGATGGCCCCTCGAACGGCGGTACGCAGTGCCCGCCACCGCCCCGGCCCGCTCCGCTCACCCGCCGCCCGGCCCGCTCCGCTCACCCGCCGCCCGGCCGGCGCGATCTCCGCCCCGGGGGCCTTTCTCCTCCCTCCGGTCTCCGGGCTTCAGGAGGAGGACGCCGCAGGTGCCTCCGCGTCCGCGCTCACCGACCGCCAGATCCGGTCCGGCAGGACGCGCGCGGCCTCGTCCAGGTCGATGTCGCCGACGGTCAGCCAGCGGCGGGCCGCGCCGATGACCGGTCCGAGCACGAGGCTCTCGGTCAGCGCGGGGGAGAGCGGCGCGAGCTGCCCCTTGTCGACGTACCGCTGGATCCAGCAGGTCAGGGGCGTGAGCCGGGCCTCCTGGGCGTCACGGAGCTGCCTGGCCCGGGCCATGCCGAGGCGGTCGGCGTGGGAGGAGTGCAGCAGCCGGGCCGCCTCCGGGTGCTCCCGGACGAAGGCCAGGTAGGCCCGCACCAGGGCACGGACGCCGGTCCGGGCGGTGCGCGAGTGCTCCAGCGCGGTGACCATCTCGCCCAGCAGCCGTTCCAGCCACCGCATCAGCAGGGCGTCGACGAGGCCGTCGACGCCGCCGAAGTGGTGGTAGAGGCTGCCCAGGCTCACGCCGCTGGTCCTGGTCACCGCGGTGACGGTCAGCCCCTGCTCACCCTGCTCGGCGTAGAGGCGCAGAGCGGAGTCCAGGAGCAGTTCGACCGTGGCCTCGCCGCGCTGTTGTTTGGGGCTCATGGGACGACCGTTCCTCGCCGGGGACCGGGAAGGACCACGGGAGGCAGCCTGCCTCCCGTATCGCTTCCGGTGAAATTCTAGAATTCGCCTCTAGAAAAACATTCCAGTTCACTGCGGTGGTGGTACACACTGGAGGCCGCCCGGATCCTGATCCGGGCCCTGGTCCGGGTCCGGATCCGCGCGGTACGAGGGGAACGCACGGCAACGGGCCCGGACCGGCACACCGACGCCGCCTCAGTCCCGCTTCGGGTCCTCGTCCTTGTCCCGGTCCGGGTCCTTCTCCTTGCCCGGACCCTTGCCGCCGCCCCCGGGGCCCTCGCTGTCGCCGTCCCCGTCCCGGTTCTTCTCCCCGCCGAGGGACTTCAGGAAGTCGGGGTTGTCGTCGGGCGCGACCCACTGCCGCCGCCCGCCGCCCTGCCAGGGCCCCGCGCCGGCCGGGCTCCGCCTCTTGCCCGCGATGATCCAGGAGACCGACCCGACCAGCGGGAAGAGCAGCACGAGGATCGCCCACAGCGGCTTGGGCATGTGGCGGACGTCCTCTTCCTTCGTACTGATGCAGTCGATGAACGCGTAGACGCTCAACGCCAGTGGCACGAGGAACATCAGCACCCGGAGCATGGGGCCTCTCCAGCTCAAGCGGTGGGCGGGGACGCGTCACGGCCCCCAGGTACAGGGCCAGGGTAGCCGCTCGGGGATACTGGACCGCATGGCTTACGACGATCTCCGCTCCCTGCTCAGGGCCCTGGAACGCGAGGGCGACCTCAAGCGCGTCAAGGCCGAGGTGGACCCGTACCTGGAGGTCGGGGAGATCGTCGACCGGGTGAACAAGGCCGGCGGCCCCGCCCTGCTCTTCGAGAACGTGAAGGGCTCCGACATGCCGCTGGCGATGAACGTCTTCGGCACCGACCGGCGCCTGCTCAAGGCCCTCGGTCTGAAGTCGTACAGCGACATCTCCGACAAGATCGGCGGGCTGCTGAGGCCCGAGCTGCCGCAGGGCTTCGTCGGCATCCGCGAGGCCTTCGGCAAGCTCGGCGCGATGACCCACGTGCCGCCGAAGAAGGTGAAGGGCGACAGCGCCCCCGTCCAGGAGGTCGTCCTGCGCGGCGACGAGGTGGACCTCGACCGGCTCCCCGCCCTGTTCACCTGGCCCAAGGACGGCGGCTCCTTCTTCAACCTCGGCCTCACCCACACCAAGGACCCCGAGACCGGCATCCGCAACCTGGGCCTGTACCGGCTCCAGCGCCACGACAGGCGCACCATCGGCATGCACTGGCAGATCCACAAGGACAGCCGGAACCACTACCAGGTCGCCTCCCGGCGCGGCGAACGCCTGCCCGTCGCCATCGCCTTCGGCTGCCCGCCCGCCGTCACCTACGCCTCCACCGCACCCCTGCCCGGCGACATCGACGAGTACCTGTTCGCCGGTTTCCTGCAGGGCAAGCGGATCGAGATGGTCGACTGCAAGACCGTGCCGCTCCAGGTCCCGGCCAACGCCGAGGTGGTGCTGGAGGGCTGGCTGGAGCCCGGCGAGATGCTGCCCGAGGGCCCCTTCGGCGACCACACCGGCTTCTACACGCCCCAGGAGCCCTTCCCGGCCCTGAAGATCGACTGCGTGACGATGCGGAAGCGCCCGCTGCTCCAGTCGATCGTCGTCGGGCGGCCACCGACGGAGGACGGCCCGCTGGGCAAGGCCACCGAGCGCTTCTTCCTCCCGCTCCTCAAGATCATCGTCCCGGACATCGTGGACTACCACCTCCCCGAGGCGGGCGGCTTCCACAACTGTGCGATCGTGTCGATCGACAAGAAGTACCCCAAACACGCCCAGAAGGTGATGCACGCCATCTGGGGTGCGCACATGATGTCCCTCACCAAGCTGATCGTGGTCGTCGACTCCGACTGCGACGTCCACGACCTGCACGAGGTCGCCTGGCGCGCGCTCGGCAACACCGACTACGCCCGCGACCTCACCGTCGTCGAAGGCCCGGTCGACCACCTCGACCACGCCTCCTACCAGCAGTTCTGGGGAGGCAAGGCGGGCATCGACGCGACGAAGAAGCTGCCCGAGGAGGGGTACACACGAGACGGGGGCTGGCCGGACATGGTGCTGTCCGACCCGGAGACGGCGGCGATGGTCGACCGCCGCTGGAAGGAGTACGGACTGTGACGTCGGCTTCCGCCGCGCTACCGCAGCAGCCGGGGCGCACCAGGGCGTTCCTGCGCCTGGTGATGATCGAGCACTCGGTCTTCGCGCTGCCCTTCGCCTACATCGCCTCCCTCACCGCGATGTACCTGTGGGACGAGAACATCCACTGGGGCAGGCTGCTCCTGGTCACCGTCGCCATGGTCGGCCTGCGCACCTTCGCGATGGCCGTCAACCGGATCATCGACCGCGAGATCGACGCCCGTAACCCGCGCACCGCCCACCGCGAGCTGGTCACCGGCGCCATGTCGGTCAGGCACGCCTGGACCGGCGCGCTCGTCGCCCTCGTCGTCTTCCTCGGCGCGGCGGCCCTGCTCAACCCGCTCTGCCTCGCCCTCGCCCCCGTCGCGGTGATCCCGATGGTGGTCTATCCGTACGGCAAGCGGTTCACGAACTTCCCGCAGGCCATCCTGGGTCTCGCCCAGGCCATGGGCCCCATCGGCGGCTGGCTGGCGATCACCGGCGAGTGGTCCTGGGACGCCGTGATCCTCGGCCTCGCCGTCGGCATCTGGATCGGCGGCTTCGACCTGATCTACGCCTGCCAGGACGTCGAGACCGACCGGGAGATCGGCGTGAAGTCGGTCCCGGCCCGCTTCGGCATCCCGGCCGCCATCTGGGGCGCCCGCGCCTGCCACACCGTCACCACGGCCCTGTTCGCCTGGTACGCCCTCGCCACCGACGCCGGCCTCTTCTTCTGGCTCGGCCTGCTGATCGTCGCCGGCGCCTTCGTCTACGAGCACACCATCGTCCGCCCGCACGACCTGACCCGCCTGAACAGGGCGTTCTTCAGCGTCAACGGCTTCATCGGCATCGCGCTGTTCGTGTGCGCGCTGCTGGACCTGCTGGTGCGGGGCCTCACCGTCTGAGTGCTCTCGTGCGCCCCGGTGCGACCCGTCCCCGGCCGGAGAGCGACTCTTGAAGCGGTGGGACAGCGGGTAAGCCTTCACAGACGCATGGCGTTCTTCTGTCGATCCGGTGGGCGCAGGGCGTCAGCCCGGTGCGGTGCAGGGAGGGGGCGGCATTGGCCGTGGAACGGGGCACGGTTCGCTGGCGGAAGAGCACCTACAGCGGCAACAACGAGGACGAGGCGTGCTGCGAGGTCGCCATGCTCCCGGACGAGATACGCATACGGGATTCCAAGTGTCCGGACTCCTCGGTGCTGAGCTTCGCCCCCGATGCCTGGCGGGCCGCGCTGGCCCTGCTGTCGGAGCAGGGCGGCCCAGGGCGCAGCCATGATTGACTCGGACCTGACCACGGGACGGGCTATGAGCAGCGAACAGCGGGAGTGCACGACGGGCAGGGGCACCGGTGTCGTGGGCTACTGCCTGGTGACTGGAGTGATCGCGTCCGGCGCCGGTGCGGGAGTCTCGCTGCTGGGCGGGAGCGCCTGGGCGCGGGCGGCCCTCTGGCTGACGGTGCTGGCGGCGGTGGCCGCCACCGCGGGCTGGTGGTGGGTGAGATCCCCGGCTACAGCGCGTCACTGGACGGTGGATCTTCTGGTGCGGCCGGCAGCGCGGGACGCAGCGTCTCGAAGAGCTTGATGAACGTTCTGACGAGGGTCGGGCCTCCGGTGACGGAACCGATCCAGCAGATCTCCGGCGGCACCCCCATCCGTATCCCGGCGTAGGCCACCAGGACCGACACGCCCGAGAAGAGGAGCACGAGCGCCGCCACGTTGCGCGTGACGCGCAGGAGGTCGTTCACATGGGCGCGGCGGCGCCGGATACGGGTGTCGGCCTCCGTCCGCTTCCAGCGGAGCAGACGCCCGCACGCCTCACGGCTGCCGAGCACCATCCGGACGAGGGAGGAGCTCGCCGGTTGCCGACGGGGCCCGGGAACGGCGCCAGGACGTGCGGACTCCACGCTCGTCGCAGCGTGGCTCGCCTCCTGTTCGCGGCGCTTGTCGCGCCCTTTGCCGGTTGCCATGGCTCCCCCCCTCCCGGGCCCCGAAGGCACGAAATCGGGTGTCAGTCGGCGTGGTATCCGACGACGAGTTCGTCGAGCAGCGTCACGGTGTCCTCCACGGAGACGGCCTTGTTCCGCAGGTCTTCGAAGCACTCCTGGTAGCGGGCCACCACTTCCCGGTCGTCCCGGATGGTCGACACGCCCCCGGGGCCGGCCAGGTACAGCACGTCCTCGTCGTCCCGGAAGCCGAGGAGGAAGAAGCTGCTGTCCAGGCTGTCGTGCGCGCCCGCGGTCAGCGGCAGCGCCCGCAGGATCGCCTTCTGCTCGGTGATCAATTCCTTGAGGAAGGCCAGCTGGCGACGCATGACCGCCGGGCCGCCCACCTGGCGGCGCAGGGCCGCCTCGTCCAGGATCATCTCGACCTTGGGGCCGTCGTTGTGGAAGATCCGCTCCTGGCGGGCCAGGCGGAGATCGATGCGCTGCTGGGCGTTGGTGGGGGCCGGGCCCACCGCGAAGAGCGCGTTGATGTAGTCGGCGGTCTGGAGCTGACCGGGGATGAGGCTCGGGTGGTAGCCGAGGATGTCGCTCGCCGCGCTCTCGTAGCCCAAGTACTGGCTGAACGGCTGGGAGATGACGTCGCTGTACGGCGTCCACCAGGACTGGCCCTTGCTGCCCCGGGCCGCCTCTTCCAGCTCGGCGACGACGTCCGGGTCCTCGACCCCGTACTCGTGGAGCATGGCCCGCAGGTCGGTGACGGACAGGCTGACGGTGCCGGCCTCGATACGGATCAGCTTCGACAATGACCACTCAAGAGCGTCCGCCGCGTCCCGCTGGGTCAGTCCCCTTTTGTCGCGTGCCGCTTTGAGGGCGAGGCGCAACTTGCGACGGTTGAGACTGGGGTCGACGGCCGTGGGCATGGTGCTCCTTCGACTAGGTGACAGCGGCACCGACATGTGGCGTGCCGAAACCTACCCATCGTAGAGCGTGCAATCGGCAGGTGGCTCTGAGGTAGGTCCATTCGGCCGCCTGCTGGCAGCCTCCCGTCGAAAAGCGTCTACCCAAATGACACGTGTCTAATCGGCATGGTCTGGAGTAGACCACGAAGTGGCGCACGTCACATGGGCGACCGTCTTCCCGAGGCGGCGGACCGGTCCTGAGGTCTGCCGTGTCCACCGGTAGGCTCAAGATGTGAAACCAGGAGAAACGCAGCGCGTGCCTTGGATCGTGGGGGTGTCCGGGGCATCCGGCACCCCGTACGCGGCGTCCGTGCTGCGGGCGCTGCTCGCGGCCGGCGAGAGCGTCGACCTGGTGGTCAGCCGGGCCTCGCGGCTCACCCTGCTCGACGAGACCGGCATCTCCTTCCGCGACGCCCACTGGCAGCACGACCTGCGCGAGTGGCTGGCCCGCGGAGCCGACGGCAGGCCGGACACCTTCGACGTCGACCTCGACGGCGACCGGGTACGGCACTGGAGCGCGGGCGATCTCGCGGCCGGGCCGTCCTCCGGGTCGTACCCCGCCAAGGGCATGCTGATCGTGCCCGCCTCCACGGCCTGCGTGGCCGGGGTGGCGCTGGGGCTGTCCAAGGACCTGCTGCAGCGGGCGGCGAGCGTGACCCTGAAGGAGGGGCGCAAGCTGGTCGTCGCCGTACGGGAGACCCCGCTGGACGGCCGGACGCTGCGGCACCTGGTGACCCTGGACGACGCGGGCGCGGCCGTGGTGCCCGCCTCCCCGGCCTTCTACGCGGGGGCGACGCACATCCAGGACCTGGTGGACTTCGTCGCCGGACGCGTCCTGGACGCGGCGGGCGTCGGGCACGGCCTGTACCGCCGCTGGCGCGGCGAGCTCGGCGGAGGGTCGCGCACCGCCGGCTGAGCATCACCTCCCCCCACACGTTTCAGGACCCCAGATCTTCAGACCTCTTCAGTGGAAGGCTTCGATCGCATGGACGCGGTGGACAGGCAGCTCATCCAGGCCCTGAGGGAGAACGGGCGGGCCTCCTACGCGGAGCTGGGACGCCTCGTCGGACTGTCGGGACCCAGCGTCACCGACCGCATCAACCGGCTGGAGGCGGCCGGAGTCATCACCGGCTACCGGGCCACCGTCGACTCCGCCTCGCTCGGACTCGGCGTCACCGCCCTGATCGGCGTCTCGCTCTCCGACGCCGCCGACCACGAGGACGTCGCGCAGCGGCTCAAGGAGCTGCGGGAGATCGAGGACTGCTGGTTCATCGCCGGCGACGACTCGTACATGCTCAAGGTGCGCGCGGCCGACGTGGACGGCCTGGAGAGCATCATCCGGCGCCTGTCGGGGACGAAGGGCGTCTCGCGGACCCGCACCACCATCGTGCTCTCCACCAAGTGGGAGAACCGGGTGGGCGAGCTGCCCGAAGAGGTGTAGCCCCCGGGGCGTACGGTTTACGGAGTCTGCTGGAGAAAGAGGTATCGCATGGACGCCGGGCTCAAGCGCGAGCTGGAGGAGAAGGTGCGGGCGGGCGTCCGCCTGACCCGCGAGGACGGCATCGCGCTGTACGAGTCGGACGACCTGGCCTGGCTCGGCGGCCTCGCGCACGAGGTGCGGACGCGGAAGAACGGCGACGTCGTCCACTTCAACGTCAACCGCCACCTCAACATGACCAACGTGTGCACCGCGTCCTGCGCGTACTGCTCCTTCCAGCGCAAGCCGGGGGAGAAGGACGCGTACACGATGCGCATCGAGGAGGCGGTGAAGCTCGCCAAGGCGATGGAGGGCGAGAACCTCACCGAGCTGCACATCGTCAACGGCCTGCACCCGAACCTTCCGTGGCGCTACTACCCGCGCTCGCTGCGCGAACTGAAGGCCGCGCTGCCGGACGTGTCGCTGAAGGCGTTCACCGCCACCGAGATCCACCACTTCGAGACGATCTCCGGGATGTCCGCCTCCGACATCCTCGACGAGCTGATCGACGCCGGTCTGGAGTCCCTGACCGGCGGCGGCGCCGAGATCTTCGACTGGGAGGTGCGGCAGCACATCGTCGACCACCGCACCCACTGGGAGGACTGGTCGCGCATCCACCGCCTGGCGCACGAGAAGGGCCTGAAGACCCCGTGCACCATGCTCTACGGCCACATCGAGGAGCCCCGCCACCGCGTGGACCACGTGCTGCGCCTGCGTGAGCTGCAGGACGAGACGGGCGGCTTCCAGGTCTTCATCCCGCTGCGCTACCAGCACGACTTCGTGGACATGAAGGACGGCAAGATCCGCAACCGGCTCCAGGCGCGGACGCAGATGGCGACCGGCGCGGAGGCGCTGAAGACCTTCGCGGTCTCCCGGCTGCTCTTCGACAACGTCCCGCACGTCAAGGTCTTCTGGGTCATGCACGGCGTCCGGACCGCCCAGCTCGCGCTCCAGCACGGTGCCGACGACATGGACGGCTCGGTCGTCGAGTACAAGATCACGCACGACGCGGACAACTACGGCACGCCGAACAAGCTGAGCCGCGAGGACCTGCTCGACCTGATCCGCGACGCCGGTTTCCGGCCGGTCGAGCGGAACACGCGGTACGAGATCATCCGCGAGTACGACGGTCCCGACCCGGCGCGCCGTGACGCGCCGCAGCCGATGCGGGTGTGAGACGGTCCCCCGTGGGCCGGATGCGGGCCGTGGAAAAATGACGGCGTGTCCCTTGCTTTCACGCTCGATCCCGCCCTGACCCCCGAACTGCGCGACGGCGTGCTCGACCTGTGGACGGACGTCACCAACGCCGGCGGCTCCGTGGGCTTCGTGCCGCCGGTGACCCGCGAGGACGTCCGGCCCGAGCTGGTCAGGCACCTGGTGGCGATGGCCGAGGGCCGCACCCGGCTGCTCGTCGGACACGACGAGGCGGGGCGGGTCGCGGCCACCGCCTTCCTCACCCGCAACACCCACCGGCTGATGACCCACTGGCTGTGGCTCTACACGGTGATGGTCCACCCCCGCCACCAGGGCCGCGGCTACGGCCGGGACCTGATGGCCGCCGCCGCGGACGCGGCCCGCGCCTGCGAAGGCATCGAGGCGATCCGGCTCACCTGCCGGGGCGGCCTCGGCCTCGAGCGGTTCTACGAGTCCTGCGGCTACAAGGAGGTCGGCCGCGTGCCCGGCGCGATCCGGGTGGCGCCGGGCGACGACCGGGACGACATCACGCTCCTGCTCCCGCTGACCTGACGTCCGGCCGACGTACCCCGCCTGCGGCGCGCGGGCTCCACCATGCTTCACTGGAGGGTGCCCTTTTGGGTATGTTCCGGCCACCCCCGAACGGAAGAGTGGATTGAGATGCTCCGCTACACGCTGATGCGCCTCGGTGTCTTCGTGGGCTGCCTCGTGGCCGTCTGGGGCCTCGTCTACGCCGGTGTGTTCCCCCGCGGCCTCGGCGACTCCAACGGCATGTGGATCGTCCTGCTGTCGCTGCTGCTGTCGGCGCCCATCAGCTACGTGGTGCTGCGCGGGGAGCGGGACCGCGCCTCCGTGCAGGTCGTGCAGCGGGTGGACCGGATGAAGGCCAACCTGGAGGCCAGCCGCACCCAGGAGGACCTCGCCGACGACGCCGCCCGCGCCCAGCGACAGGCCTCGTAACCCTCGTCACACACGACTCGCGCGCCCCGGTTCCCGAATGCGCAGGAACCGGGGCGCTTTGCGTTTTACGGGCAGCGGCCGCCCGTCACCTCTCAAAGAGAGGCTTTGAGACCCCCAAAGTGATGGTGTTAAAGTCATACGCATGAAGTCAGCAGTCGCGCCCGCCACGCCGCCGAGCCTCGCGCTCGTGGCGCGCCTGCACGTGGACCTCTGTCGGTGCTCGTCCGCGAACTGTCGCCTCTGACGTTCCTCTTCATCCCACCGTTCTCCACGTCAGTCACGCGCGTCCGTCCCCGCGTCACGTCCCCCTACGGAGCCTGTCCGTGTCTTCTCCCCTGAAGTCCTTCAAGGTGCCCTTCTGGGCCCAGATAATCGCCGGCCTCGTGCTCGGCGTCCTGCTGGGCTGGCTGGCCCGCAGCCAGGACCTCTCCTGGCTGGTCACCACCCTGGACAAGATCGGCGGCACCTTCGTCGGCCTGCTGAAGCTGGCCGTCGCCCCGCTCGTCTTCTTCGCGATCCTCGTCTCGATCACCAACCTGCGGAAGGTCAACAACGCGGCCCGCCTCGCGTCGCGCACCCTCCTCTGGTTCATGATCACGTCGCTGATCGCGGTGGCCATCGGCCTCGCCATCGGCCTGCTCACCAACCCCGGCGCCGGCACCGGCCTCACGCCCGCCGACGGCGCGAAGCCCGAGCACACCGGTTCCTGGCTCGACTTCCTGACCGGCATCGTGCCCACCGACGTCATCACGCCGTTCACCGAGCTGAACGTCCTGCAGATCGTCTTCATGGCCGCCGTCGCCGGCATCGCCGCCCTCCAGCTCGGCGAGAAGGCCCAGCCGATCCTCACCCTGAGCGAGTCCGTCCTCGAACTCCTCCAGAAGGCCCTGTGGTGGGTCATCCGCCTGGCCCCGCTCGGCACCGTCGGCCTCATCGGCCGCGCCATCGCCACCTACGGCTGGGACCTCATCGGCAAGTACGCCACCTTCACCGCCGACATCTACGTCGGCTGCGCGCTCGTCCTGTTCGTGGTCTACCCGGTGCTGCTCGCGACCGTCGCCAAGGTCAGCCCGCTGCAGTTCTTCAAGGGCGCCTGGCCCGCCATCCAGCTGGCCTTCGTCTCCCGCTCCTCCGTCGGCACCATGCCGCTGACCCAGCGGGTCACCGAGCGCCTCGGCGTGCCGAAGGAGTACGCGTCCTTCGCCGTGCCCTTCGGCGCGACGACCAAGATGGACGGCTGCGCCGCGATCTACCCGGCGATCGCCGCGATCTTCGTCGCGCAGATCTTCGACATCCAGCTCGGTGTCGGCGACTACCTGCTGATCGCCTTCGTCTCGGTGGTCGGCTCCGCCGCCACGGCCGGTCTCACCGGCGCCACCGTCATGCTGACCCTGACCCTGTCCACCCTGGGCCTGCCCATGGAGGGCGTCGGTCTCCTCCTCGCCATCGACCCGATCCTGGACATGATGCGCACCGCGACCAATGTTGCCGGCCAGGCCCTGGTACCGGTCATCGTGTCCGCCCGCGAGGGCCTGCTCGACCGCAAGGCGTACGACGAGGCACACAGCTCGCCGCTGGACGAGCCGGAGGCGGAGACGGAACAGCGGGAGAAGGGGCCCGTCCCCGTCGCGGCCTGACCGCTGACGTCCTCACGGACGGCGCCCCGCACCCGGCACGGGTGCGGGGCGCCGCCCGTACGCGCTTCAGCTGGGGTAGGACCAGTGGTCCTTGTCGGGGTCGGACACGTCGCGGCCCACGGGATCCTGGGTGCCCAAGGAGACCCAGACCAGGTACACGGCCGCGCCCAGCCCCAGCAGACCCAGCGGAATCAGTACGGCGATCAGCCACTCGGGCATGATCCCCCCCATCACGCCGGTGCGGGCGAGCGGTCCACGGTCCGCCGGCTTCCCGACGGGATCCGATGTCCCACAGCGCTTCCTCGCTCTCCGGGCCGAAGCCCAAGTGTGCGGCGGTACCGCGGTCGCCTTCAAGAAGCACGGTCGGTGTTCTCCCCTGTGGCCCTCGTGGGCCCGTGGGTCCGGGTGCGCCCGGCGGCGGGCGTTCAGCGGCGGGCGATCAGACAGGCCTGCGGAACCTTCGCGGAGGTGTCCGCCTCCTGCACGCGCACCGTCCGCGACAGCACCGTGAAGCCGGCCGCCTCCAGCAGTTCCGCCATCGCCTCGGGCCGCCGCCGTTCGAAGTCCAGGGCGACCTCGTGGCCGAAGGGACGGTCGACGCGGCCCGGCTCGTCGCCGGCCTGGAAGGCGAGGAGCAGATGCCCGCCGGGGGCCAGCACGCGCCGCACCTCCGCGAAGAGGTCCGGCAGCCGCTCCCACGGCGTGTGGATCGACGAGTACCAGGAGACGGCCCCCGCGAGAGCGCCGTCGGGCAGGTCCAGCTCCAGCATGGAACCCTGCTCGAACCGCAGGTCCGGATGCTCGCGGCGGGCGATCGCGAGCATCGAGGCGGAGAGGTCGAGGCCGAAGACGCGCAGGCCGAGCGAGGCGAGGTGGGCGGTGACCCGGCCGGGCCCGCACCCCAGGTCGGCCACCCGGCCCTCCGGTCCCACCAGCTCGGCGAAGGCGCCCATCAGCGCGCGGTCCAGCGGGGAGTCGTCGAGCACGGTGCGGTAGAGGGACGCGTAGTCCTCGGCGATGGTGTCGTAGAAGGTCCGGGTGGTGTCGAGGAAACCGGTGTCGTGGGTCATGGCGGGACTCTAGGGGCCGCCACTGACAGGCATCGGCCCCCGCCCGCTCGCCGGCGGGAACCGGCGTCCGCGGATGACCGTGCACCGGCGTACGCGGGAATTCACCGGAAATTCACAGGGATGCGGAAAAGGGACGCCGAAAAGGGCAGGAGCCCCGTCGCCGGAAACGGCGCGGGGCTCCTTGGGTACTGCTGTCGGTCAGACAGGAGTGACATTCTCCGCCTGCGGGCCCTTCGGACCCTGCGTGACGTCGAAGGACACCTGCTGGTTCTCCTCGAGGGAACGGAATCCCTGAGCGTTGATCGCGGAGTAGTGGACGAAGACGTCCGGGCCGCCGCCTTCCTGGGCGATGAAACCAAAGCCCTTTTCGGCGTTGAACCACTTCACGGTTCCGGTAGCCATAAGCCCTCCTTGGGCCCAAAGGGTTGCCCTGCTCCAGAACCAGCAAGTGTGAAGACCGATCCGCACAACTGCATATGTCTGAGAATGACGAGAGCCCGCGGTCACATGCTCCGCAGGCTCTGTACTGCAAGGGAAACCAAACTGCAACTTGCTGTGAGCCTAGCACGCAGGCCCCCCGGCGCAACAGAGGCCAAGATCACTTCACCCGAATGTTTGAACGCATGTGTCATTCGGCTGACGGCGGGGGGTGCCGCCGGACGGTCCGCGGCGGAGGGCTAGCCTCGCGATGTGGACAATTCTCGCACCCGGCCGCGCGTCGGCCACATCCAGTTCCTGAACTGCATGCCTCTGTACTGGGGGCTCGCGAGAACGGGAACGCTCCTCGATTTCGAGCTGACGAAGGACACCCCGGAGAGGCTCAGCGAGCAGTTGGTGCAGGGCGCTCTCGACATCGGGCCGATCACCCTGGTCGAGTTCCTCAAGCACGCCGACGAGCTCGTCGCCTTCCCCGACATCGCTGTCGGCTGCGACGGCCCGGTGATGTCGTGCGTGATCGTCTCGCAGCTCCCGCTGGACAGGCTGGACGGCGCCCGGGTCGCCCTCGGGTCGACCTCGCGCACCTCGGTCCGGCTCGCCCAGCTGCTGCTGGCCGAGCGCTTCGGGGTACAGCCCGACTACTACACCTGCCCGCCGGACCTGAGCGTGATGATGCAGGAGGCCGACGCGGCCGTCCTCATCGGCGACGCGGCGCTGCGGGCCAACATGATCGACGGGCCGCGCTTCGGCCTGGAGGTGCACGACCTGGGCGCGCTGTGGAAGGAGTGGACGGGCCTGCCGTTCGTCTTCGCGGTCTGGGCGGCCCGGCGCGACTACGTGGAACGCGAGCCGGTCATCGCCCGCAAGGTGCACGAGGCCTTCCTCGCCTCCCGCAACCTCTCCCTGGAGGAGGTCGGCAAGGTCGCCGAGCAGGCGGCCCGCTGGGAGGCCTTCGACGAGAAGACCCTGGAGCAGTACTTCACGACCCTGGACTTCCGCTTCGGCGCCCCGCAGCTGGAGGCGGTCGCGGAGTTCGCCCGCCGGGTCGGACCGACGACGGGCTTCCCGGCGGACGTGAAGGTCGAACTGCTCGAGCCCTGAGCGCCGCAGGCCCGGCCCACTACCCTGCTGGAAGGTTTCGGCGCACCGGGGATCCGACGTGCAGGGGATCCGGCGTGAGGGGGGAGGGGTGGACGCCATGCGGCCGCTGGACGAGGACGAGCCCACGGTCGTGGGGCCCTACCGGCTGCTCGGCCGGCTGGGCTCCGGCGGCATGGGCCGGGTCTACCTGGGCCGCAGCACGGGCGGCCGGACGGTCGCCGTGAAGATCGTCCATCCGCACTTCGCGCTGGACGAGGAGTTCCGGGCCCGGTTCCGGCGGGAGGTGGAGGCGGCCCGGCGGGTCGGCGGCGCCTGGACCGCGCCGGTGCTCGACGCCGACCCGGAGGCGCGCGTGCCCTGGGTCGCCACCGCCTACGCGGCCGGGCCGTCCCTGTCGGCGGCGGTCGCGGACGGCGGCCCCCTGCCCGCCCACTCGGTGCGGGCGCTGGGCGCGGGCCTCGGCGAGGCGCTGGCCGCGGTGCACGAGCTGGGGCTGGTGCACCGGGACGTGAAGCCGTCCAACGTGCTGCTCACCCTCGACGGCCCGCTGCTGATCGACTTCGGCATCGCCCGTGCCACGGAAGGCACCGCCTCCCTGACCTCGACGGGCGTCTCCATCGGCTCGCCCGGCTACATGTCGCCCGAGCAGATCCTCGGCAAGGGCGTCACCGGCGCCGCCGACGTCTTCTCCCTCGGCGCGGTCCTCGCCTTCGCCGCGACCGGCGCACCGCCCTTCCCCGGGGACTCCTCGGCCGCGCTGCTCTACAAGGTCGTCCACGAGGAGCCGGAACTCGGCGCCCTGGACGGTGAGATGAGGGAACTGGTGCGGCGGTGCCTGGCCAAGGAGCCCGGGGCCCGGCCCGCACCCGGCGAGGTGGCCCGGCGGCTCGCCCCGGACGGCGCCGCCCGGCTGGTCGCGGGCGGCTGGCTGCCGGGGACGCTGGTGGAGCGGGTCAGCCGGAGCGCCGTACAGCTGCTCAATCTGGAGGCCGCGGGGGAGGACGGCGGTCCGGCGGACGGCGCGGGGTCGGGGCCGGTGGGCTTCAGCCGGTCCTCGGTGACGGGCGGGGCGGAGGCGGGGCCGGCCGACGGGGGTGTCTTCGGGCCGCCGCCGGTGATGCCCGCGCCGGTGTCCTCCGGTTCCGCGGCGAACGGCGCGCCGGCCGCCGGACCGTTCGCCGCGCCTTCCCCGGTGCCGGTGTCCTCGGTGCCCCTTTCGCCGCCCGTGCCCTCCGCGGCGCCCGTCCCCGCGACGGCTTCCGCACTTCCCTCGCCTCTCTCGCCCCCCACCGCCGTGCCCGGACAGCGGGACGGCGGCCGGGGGCCCGGCAGGTTCTCCGTACAGGTGGCGGCGGCCTCCACGCGGGGCGGGGACGGACGTGGCCGCCGGCTCAGCTGCACCGTGGCCCTCGCGGTGGCGGGGGCACTGGCGGCGGTGACGGTCGGCTCGGTGTTCCTCCTCGACCAGCTGCCGGGCGGTCACCGCGACACCGCGGGAGGCAAGGACGAGGGCTCCGCCGCCCCTTCCTCGCCCGCCCCGGACACCGGCGGCGGCTCGGGCGGGGCGGACGGCGGCAGCCCCCCGCCCCGCGGCGCGGGCGCCGTCCCCGCCGCCTACCTCGGCACCTGGGAGGGCAAGGGCACCGCCCTCGACGGCGCGCTGCCGGCGGGCACCTTCCGCGTCACCCTCACCCAGGCCGGCGTCGGCGAGGAGCTGGGGCGGCTGACCCAGACCGACCAGCTGGGCGGGGTCTGCGTCGACGTCCTGACGCTCAAGCAGGTGACGGACCGGCAGGTCGTCGCCGAGTCCGTCGGCGCGCAGGACAACCACGGCGGCTGCAACCAGGCGCCCACGACAGTCCGGTTCACCCCGGTCGGCGACGACCTGCAGTACGCCTCCGAGAGCGCGGCCTCGGGAAGACCCGAGGCCCGGCTGACGAAGGTCGGGTAGACGGGGCGCGGCGCGTGCGCCGTGCCACACGGGCAGCACGACGAGTACGGGACCCCGGCCACCGGGAGACAGCCAGGTGGCGTGACCTCGTCGCGGTACAGCGCGTTGACCGTGTCGTACCGGAGGGAGAGCACATGGTCGGTTCGTCGCACGAGGCGCTGCACCGGGTGTTCCAGAAGGATCCCGCGCTGCTGACCCGGGCGTTCCAGAATGTCCTGCGCGTCCCCTTTCCCGAGCCACGGGACTTCGCCGTCCTGAACGCCGACCTGACGGAGATCGAACCCGTCGAGCGGCGGGTGGACACGCTGATGCGGGTGGAGACGGACGACGGGGCGTACCTCCTCGTCGTCGAGGCGCAGGGGAAGCAGGACGAGGGCAAGCGGGGAAGCTGGGCGTACTACCTGTCGTACCTGTACGCGAAGTACCGCTGTGAGCCGGTTCTCGTCGTGATCACACAGGACAGCGCGACGGCACGTCGGGCGGCCCGGCCCATTCGGCGGGGGCTGCCGGGCTGGCATTCGCTGACGGTGCGGCCGCTCGTCATCGGCCCGGAGAACGTGCCGGTGATCGCGAGTGAGCGGGAGGCGGAGAAGGACGTCCCGCTTGCCGTGCTCTCCGCCATGACGCATGGCCGCGGTGCGAACGCCGCCGCCATACTGGAGCCACTGGCTACCGCTCTGCGGACGATCGACGGGGAGAGTGCGGCGGTTTTCGGGCAGTTCGTCGAATCGTGCCTGGCCGACCGCCGGGCGCAGGAGATCTGGAGGGAACTGATGGCGGAGGTGCACTATTTCTTTCGGCATCCGGTGGCCGAGAAGGTACGTGAGGAGGGGCGCGAGGAAGGGCGTGAGGAAGGGCGTGCCGAGGACCGGGCCGAGATGACCCTGCGCATTCTCGAATGGCGCGACGTTCCGGTGCCCGACGTCGTGCGGGAACGGGTGCGGGCCTGCTCCGACCTGGACCAGCTCGAGACCTGGGCCCGGCGTGCGATGACCGTGGAGCGGGCCGAGGACCTGTTCGGCGGGTGAGGTACAGGCTCTTCCGGGACCGCGCCTTCCTGGGTCTTTCGCGTAGGTCCGCCAAGTCCGCACACGACACGCACCCCGGGACACCATCCATGCCGCGACACCGCATCCCCTCTCTCCCGTCCTCGGCGGTTCCCCCGGCTCCGGGGAACCGCAGGGCCCGGTCCGCGTGTACGCGGCGGTGGTCGTCCGATGCCGGGACGCCGGGGCGAGTGCCGGGGACCGGGCCCGGTCGGCCGCCGGGCCGTCGGCTTGTCGCCGCTCCGCTGCTCGTCGGCCCCGCCCTCGTCGACCTCGCCCTCTTCGGATGATGGAGTCCGTGCTGGTGGGGGGAGCCGCGGCGTGGGGACTGGCGGCCGGCGGCCTGCTGCCCCGGGCGGCCTACCGGTTCTCCGCTCCGTCGGGCGAGGCATGGCGCGCCGAGTGTCCCGGCGGACACCCGGTTCCGGGCTGGCTCGGACGGGCCCGCTGCCGGAAGTGCACCCCGGCGGGGGCCGTGACCGGGGGGTACGTGAGCGGACCGGCCGGTGATGTCACCACAGTCACCGGGTACCACCGGAAGCCGACGGTGCTCCGTTACGGCCCCAGCGGTCTCGTCCTCGCCGTCGTCACCGCACTGGTCTGCGCCCTCCTCGCCGCAGCCACCGGGGTCCGGCCCGAGCTGGGTGTCTGGCTGCTGCTCGCGCCGGCCGGCGTGCTGCTGGCCGTCGTCGACCTGCGGGTACGGCGGCTGCCCGACCCGCTGACCCTGCCGCTCGCCGGTGCCGCGCTCGCCCTGCTGGGCGTCACCGCGCTCGTGCCCGGGCACGCCGGACAGTGGACCACCGCCCTGCTCGGCACCCTCGCGCTCGGCACCGGCTACTTCACGCTGTTCCTCGTCAACCCCGCAGGCATGGCCTTCGGCGACGTCAAGCTCGCCCTGGGCGCCGGCGCCGTCCTCGGCTGGTACGGCTGGCCGACGCTGATGCTGGGCACCTTCGCCGGGTTCCTGCTCGGGGCGTTGTACGGGGGTGTGCTCGTCCTCGCGGGGCGGGCCGGGCGCGGCACCGCCATCGCCTTCGGGCCGTTCCTGCTCGGCGGCGTGTTCCTCGGCCTCCTCGCGGGCGCGTACGCGGCCTGAGCGCGGCCGGCCGAAAGGGCTGGCGTACGCTGGGCAGGTCTGTCCACAACCCTTACGAAAGGGACGCCGGTGACCGAGAAGGCCGACCTTCAGCCCATCCTCGACCGTGCCGCCGCCGGTGGGCGGATCACCCCCGAAGAGGCGCTCGCCCTCTACCGCGACGCCCCGCTGCACGCGCTGGGCGCCGCCGCCGACGCCGTCCGCAGGCGCCGTTACGCGGGTACCGAGCACATCGCGACGTACATCATCGAGCGCAACATCAACTACACGAACGTGTGCGTCACGGCGTGCAAGTTCTGCGCCTTCTACGCGGCCCCCAAGGACACGAAGAAGGGCTGGACCCGCGATCTCGACGACATCCTGCGCCGCTGCGCGGAGACCGTCGAGCTGGGCGGCACGCAGATCATGTTCCAGGGCGGCCACCACCCGGACTACGGCGTCGAGTACTACGAGAAGCACTTCGCCGCCATCAAGAAGGAGTTCCCCGAGCTCGTCATCCACAGCCTGGGGGCGAGCGAGGTTGAGCACATGGCGCGGATCTCGAAGGTGTCGGTCGAGGAGGCGATCCGGCGCATCCACGCGGCCGGGCTCGACTCCTTCGCCGGGGCCGGCGCCGAACTGCTCCCGGAGCGGCCGCGCAAGGCGATCGCCCCGCTGAAGGAGTCCGGCGAGCGCTGGCTGGAGATCATGGAGATCGCCCACAACCTGGGCGTGGAGTCGACGTCCACCATGCTGATGGGCACCGGCGAGACCAACGCCGAGCGCATCGAGCACCTGCGCATGATCCGGGACGTGCAGGACCGCACCGGCGGCTTCCGCGCCTTCATCCCGTACACCTACCAGCCCGAGAACAACCACCTGAAGGGCCGCACGCAGGCCACGCTCTTCGAGTACCTGCGGATGATCGCCATCGCCCGGATCTTCCTCGACAACGTCGCCCACATCCAGGGCTCCTGGCTGACCACCGGCAAGGAAGTCGGCCAGCTCTCCCTGCACTACGGCGCCGACGACCTCGGCTCGATCATGCTGGAGGAGAACGTCGTCTCCTCCGCGGGCGCCAGGCACCGCTCCAACCGGCTCGAGATCATCGACCTGATCCGCAAGGCGGGACGCGTCCCGGCCCAGCGGTCCACGACCTACGAGCACCTCGTCGTGCACGACGACCCGGCGAACGACCCCGTCGACGAGCGCGTCGTCTCCCACATCTCGTCCACGGCCATCGAGGGCGGCACGGCCCACCCCGAGCTGAAGCTGCTCGCCCCCAACTGACGCCGCCGTGCTGACGATTCACGTCCCTGAGGCCTCGCCCGAGGCGGCCGTCGTGGTCGACGGCGCGCATGTCGCCGCCGTCGGCCCGTACGAGGCGCTGGCCGCCGACCACCCGCGGGCGCGAGTGCGCCGGTGGCCCGGCATCCTGACGCCCGGCCTGCTCAACCCGTACGGTCCGGAACTGCTGGAACAGGCCTACCACCCCGACCCGCGCGAAGCGGACCGGCTCGGTACCGAGCCGGTCTTCGGGGAGCGCGCGCTCGCACTTCTCACCGCCGCCCCGTCCGCGCGGGGCGCCAGCGCGCGCCGCGGAGTACAGCGCATGCTGGCGCACGGCACGGTCGCCGTCGCCGGTGAACTGCGCAGCCGCGCGGCCCTGGACGCGGTGCGCGGAGCGGGGCTCGCCCTGGCGGGGCGCCCGGCCGCTCTGCCCGGGCCCGCGTCGTTCTCACCGGTGCCGCTCGTGCTGCTTCCTGGGCTCGCCCCCGGGAGACCCGCGCGGTTCGCGGTGTTCGACGTGCCCGACCGGGCCGCGCTCGTGCGGGACGGCGCGTCCACGTGCGTGGCGACGGTCGTCGCGGGCCGCCTGGTGTACCGGCGGCGCTGAACGGGTCCTTCCCCGCGCGTCTCGGCACGTCGCCGCGCGGAGGAGGCCGGGGCTCGTGCCGTGACGCGGTGCTGCAACAATGGGCCGGTGACCCGCGCTTCCCTGAACAAGCAGCCGCACGAAGTCGCCTCGATGTTCGACCACGTCGCGGAACGGTACGACCTGACGAACACCGTGCTCTCGCTCGGGCAGGACCGGGCGTGGCGCAAGGAGGTCGCCCGGGCCGTCGACGCCCGGCCCGCGCAGAAGGTCCTCGACCTGGCCGCCGGCACGGCGACCTCGTCCCAGCCCTTCGCCCGCGCCGGCGCCTACGTCGTCCCCTGCGACTTCTCCCTCGGCATGCTCCAGGTCGGCAAGGAGCGGCACGCGTGGATGCCGTTCACCGCGGGCGACGCGACGCGGCTGCCGTTCCGCGACGACGTGTTCGACGCGGTCACCATCTCCTTCGGGCTGCGCAACGTGCAGGACACGGACGCGGCGCTGCGCGAGATGTACCGGGTGACGAGGCCCGGCGGCCGGGTCGTGATCTGCGAGTTCTCGCACCCGGTCTGGGCGCCCTTCCGCACCGTCTACACCGAGTACCTGATGCGCGCCCTGCCGCCGCTGGCCCGCGCGGTCTCCTCCAACCCGGACGCCTACGTCTACCTCGCCGAGTCCATCCGCGCCTGGCCCGACCAGCCGGCGCTCGCCGGACGGCTGCGCGAGGCCGGCTGGTCCAAGGTGGCGTACCGCAACCTGACCGGTGGCGTCGTGGCGCTGCACCGGGGCTTCAAGGAGGCCTGAGCCGCCGTCACAGCGCGAGCCGGTAGCAGTGCCCCCGCTGCTGCGACGCCGGTGTCGTGAACACCTCGGCGAGCCGCATGCCGAGCCGTTCCGTGACCGCGATGGAGCGCCTGTTGCGGGCGTCGACCATCGCGACCACCTCCGTCACGCCCGCCGCGCGCACCCGCTCCAGCGTCTGCCGGGCCGCCGCCGTGACGTATCCCTTGCCCCAGTACGCCCGTCCCAGCCGCCACCCGATCTCGATCTCGCCCCTGGGCCCCCAGTCGCCGGGCCACGGCTGGGCGCCGGTGAAGCCGATGACCCGGCCGGACTCGTCCACCATCGTCCACAGGCAGAAGCCGCGTTCGGCGTCGTGGCGGCGCTGGCGCGCGGTGAGCTCCTCGTAGACGGACAGCTCGGCGGGCCTCCCGCCGTGGAACTCCATGACGTCCGGGTCGTCGAAGACCCGGTGCCAGGCGACGGCGTCCTCGTCGGTGGGGACGCGCAGCCGTACGACAGGCAGAGCTCGGTTCACGGGGCAGCCCTTCAGCCGGGTGATCGGTGACGCTGAATAGACTGCCCGTGTCCTGTGCCCGTCGGCACACAGATTTCGAAACTCTGGGGAGAACCCGCCGTGACCGAGCCCCTCTCCGACAACACCGCCGATGTGATCGTCGTGGGCGCGGGGCCAGCCGGCTCCACGACCGCGTACCACCTGGCCAAGGCCGGGCTCGACGTCCTCCTGCTGGAGAAGACCGCCTTCCCCCGGGAGAAGGTCTGCGGCGACGGCCTCACCCCGCGCGCGGTGAAGCAGCTCGTCGCCATGGGCATCGACATCTCCGAGGAGGCCGGCTGGCTGCGCAACAAGGGGCTGCGCATCATCGGCGGCGGCTCCCGCCTCCAGCTGGACTGGCCTGACCTGGCCTCCTTCCCGGACTACGGACTGGTCCGCAAGCGCGACGACTTCGACGAACAGCTCGCCCGGCAGGCCCAGAAGGCCGGCGCCCGCCTGCACGAGCGCTGCAACGTCGGCGCGCCGGTCATCGACGACCGCACCGGCCGCATCACCGGCGTCCACGCCAGGCTCGGCGAGGACAAGCGCGAGGTCACCTTCCACGCGCCGCTGGTCGTGGCCGCCGACGGCAACTCCACCCGCCTGTCCCTGGCGATGGGCCTGCACCGCCGCGAGGACCGCCCGATGGGCGTCGCGGTGCGCACGTACTTCACCTCGCCCCGCCACGACGACGACTACCTGGAGTCCTGGCTGGAGCTGTGGGACCGCCGCGGCGCCCAGGACCGCCTGCTGCCGGGCTACGGCTGGATCTTCGGCATGGGCGACGGCACGTCCAACGTCGGCCTGGGCGTGCTCAACACCTCCGCCTCCTTCAAGGAACTCGACTGGCGCGAGATCCTCAAGGCCTGGTGCGCCTCCATGCCCGAGGACTGGGGCTACACGCCCGACAACATGACCGGCCCCATCCGCGGCGCCGCGCTCCCCATGGCCTTCAACCGCCAGCCCCACTACACCAAGGGCCTGCTGCTGGTCGGCGACGCCGGCGGACTGGTGAACCCCTTCAACGGCGAGGGCATCGCCTACGCCATGGAGTCCGGCCAGATCGCCGCCGACGTCATCGTCCAGGCCCAGGCGCGGACCACGCCGGCCCAGCGCGAGGCCGCCCTGCAGCGCTACCCGCGCGTCCTGAAGGACACCTACGGCGGCTACTACACGCTCGGCCGCGCCTTCGTGAAGCTCATCGGCAACCCGAAGGTCATGCAGATCGCGACGCAGCGCGGCCTCACCCACCCGGTCCTGATGAAGTTCACGCTGAAGATGCTCGCCAACCTGACGGACCCGACGGGCGGCGACGCGATGGACCGCATCATCAACGGACTGAGCAAGGTCGCGCCGAAGGCCTGAACCACGCCGAAAGGCCGCAGCCCCGAGCGGCTGCGGCCTTTTCGTCTGTTCTGTTCCGGCGTGTCCGGACGTGTGTGTCCGGGACGGTCCGGGTCCGTCCGGACGCGGGCGTCAGAGCACGCGCACCGCGCCGCTCGGCGGGTCGTACGACAGGGGCTTCAGCGCGACGCCCGTCGACGGGTTCTGCGCGCCGACGAACATGCCGTCACCGACGTAGACGCCCACGTGGTACGCGCTGCCCGCGCCGCCCCAGTACAGGATGTCGCCCGGCTGGAGGTTGCTCAGCGACACCTGGGTGCCGGCGGTCGACTGGGCCTGGGAGACGCGCGGCAGGTCGACGCCGACCTGCTTGAAGGCGGCCTGCACCAGACCGGAGCAGTCCCACGAGTTGGGGCCGGTGCCGCCGGAGACGTAGGCGTCGCCGACCTGCGCCCGGACGAAGGAGACGACCGCGGCGGCCGAACCGGTCGCCGACGAGCCGACCGTGGCCGTGCTGCCGGAGGAGGCGGACGAGGCCGATGAGGCGGACGGGGAACCGGTGTCGGCGGAGGCGCTCAGGGTGGCGCGCTCGGCGGTGCGGGAGGCGCGCTCGGCGGCCTCCTGGCGGGCGGCCTCCTCGGCCTTCTTCTTCTCCTCCGCGGCCCTCTTCTTGGCCTCGGCGAGGTCCGCCTCGGCCTTCTCGGCGGCCTCGGCGGCGGCCGCGTCACGCTCGGCGCGCAGCTCGTAGGCGACGGCGGCCTGCTGGGTGGCGTCCGCGGACTGGGCGATCTGGGCGGCCAGGTCGGCCGTCAGGGTGGGCAGTTCGAGGGTCTGCGTCACCGGCTCGGCCGCGTGGGCCGAACCCGACGCCCCGGCCACTGCCAGGGTGCTGAGGACGCCACCGGCAACTCCGGCCCGCATCGCGATGGTCGACGCGCTGCGGCGGGGCTTCCGGTGGCTGCGTATGTGAGCGGTGTGGGACATAGGGACAACCGGTATCAGGACCTCCTCCGTACCTTCAAGAAACGTGTCGTGCGCCACAGTTGCCCGGCCGGGGGCCCGAAACCCGGGCGTGTCGCCCTTTCTTGACGACGTAACGGACATAGCGGGCCGACCGTAACCCACCTGTGATCACGGGCTTTGATCGTTTCGCCCGAATTGCCCCTCGCCTACCACTTGTTGACATGGATGGCCAAGCCCGGCTCCCGGGCGCCCCTCGTGGATGTGGCGGAGGTCACGGAACGGGCGCCCCGTCGGCTGCGTCCCGTGCGCGGGCCGCCGGCCGGTGCCGCTCGTGAACGCGTGCACGTGTCCACGCCGGGTTCCGCCGTCCCTCCGAGGTGTGATCGCGTCCCTCTATCAAGAGATCCGGTCCAGTGCCAATTTGCTTCGTCGCGAAGCGCCTTGATAGTGGAACGTACCTCCCGTTACCCATCTGACCAGCGACGACGAGTGAAAATGTCACCTATGGTGATCGGCTGAACACTTCCTGCACGAAGATCACCGCTCATCCGACTTCATGATCCTTCGTCAGGTGGTGAAGATCACAAAGCTTGTGCGATACCCCGTGTCGCAGATCACAGAGCGGCAGGCATAAGATGCGAGGCAGTTGGGCTTGTGACCTGCTTCACATGTTCGCGATCTTCACCCCGGAACGGGTGGGACTCGTGGGACTGCCGGGGCGGTTGTGAGTCCGGCACAGAACCGCCACCAGTCAGTGCCGACTGAGAGGAGCGAGGAGCGGTGAACGCGTATGCGCCCATCCTCGTACTGGGAGCCCTCGGGGCAGGCTTTGCGATCTTCTCCGTGGTGATGGCCACGCTGATCGGTCCGAAGCGGTACAACCGGGCGAAGCTCGAGGCCTACGAGTGCGGCATCGAGCCGACCCCCACGCCGGCCGGCGGCGGGCGCTTCCCCATCAAGTACTACCTGACGGCGATGCTCTTCATCATCTTCGATATCGAGATCGTCTTCCTCTACCCCTGGGCCGTCACCTTCGACGCCCTGGGGATCTTCGGGCTCGTGGAGATGCTGCTCTTCGTGCTCACCGTCTTCGTCGCGTACGCGTACGTATGGCGGCGCGGCGGCCTGGAATGGGACTGAGGGGCCTTTAGTCATGGGACTCGAAGAAAAGCTGCCGAGCGGATTCCTGCTGACCACCGTCGAGCAGGCCGCGGGCTGGGTGCGCAAGTCGTCCGTCTTCCCGGCCACGTTCGGCCTGGCGTGCTGTGCCATCGAGATGATGACCACCGGCGCCGGCCGCTACGACCTGGCGCGCTTCGGCATGGAGGTCTTCCGCGGCTCGCCGCGGCAGGCGGACCTGATGATCGTCGCGGGCCGGGTCAGCCAGAAGATGGCGCCGGTGCTGCGGCAGGTCTACGACCAGATGCCGAACCCCAAGTGGGTGATCTCCATGGGGGTCTGCGCCTCCTCGGGCGGCATGTTCAACAACTACGCGATCGTCCAGGGCGTCGACCACATCGTCCCGGTCGACATCTACCTCCCCGGCTGCCCGCCGCGGCCCGAGATGCTGATGGACGCCATCCTCAAGCTCCACCACAAGATCCAGAACTCCAAGCTCGGGGTGAACGCCGAGGAGGCGGCCCGCGAGGCGGAGGAGGCGGCGCTCAAGGCCCTGCCCACCATCGAGATGAAGGGGCTGCTGCGGTGAGCGACGCGAACCACACGAACGGTGACGCGAACGGCGTGAACCCCGAGAAGGACCTCTCCGCGCAGAACCTTCCCGGCCAGCGCGGTCAGGGCGGCGAGGAGATCCGCGTCCAGCGCGGCATGTTCGGCGCGAACAACGGCGGCGACACCTCCGGCTACGGCGGCCTGGTCCGCTCGGTCCGCCTCCCGGGACCGGCGAGCAGGCCCTACGGCGGCTGGTTCGACGAGGTCGCCGACGAGCTCGAGGGCGCCCTGGAGGAACAGGGGCTGCTGCCCGAGAACGCCATCGGGAAGACGGTCGTCGACCGCGGCGAACTCACCTTCCACATCGAGCGCGAGCACCTCGTCCGCGTCGCCCGCACCCTGCGCGACGACCCGGCCCTGCGCTTCGAGCTGTGCACCGGCGTCAGCGGCGTCCACTACCCGAACGACAAGGGCCGCGAGCTGCACGCCGTCTACCACCTGCGCTCGATCACCCACAACCGGATGATCCGGCTCGAGGTCAGCTGCCCCGACGGCGACCCGCACATCCCGTCGCTGTTCTCGGTCTACCCGACCAACGACTGGCACGAGCGCGAGACGTACGACTTCTTCGGCATCGTCTTCGACGGTCACCCGGCCCTGACGCGGATCATGATGCCGGACGACTGGCAGGGCCACCCGCAGCGCAAGGACTACCCCCTCGGCGGCATCCCCGTCGAGTACAAGGGCGCCCAGATCCCGGCTCCGGACCAGCGGAGGTCGTACTCATGAGCACGCACACCCCCTCGTCGGCGTCGGCGCGCGAGACCACCGAGGGCACCGTCTACACGGTCACCGGCGGCGACTGGGACGAGGTCGTCCAGTCCGCGGCCCGCGCCGACGACGAGCGCATCGTCGTCAACATGGGCCCCCAGCACCCGTCCACCCACGGCGTGCTCCGCCTGATCCTGGAGATCGACGGCGAGACGGTCACCGAGGCCCGCTGCGGCATCGGCTACCTGCACACCGGCATCGAGAAGAACCTCGAGTACCGGACCTGGACGCAGGGCACCACGTTCGTGACGCGCATGGACTACCTGACGCCGTTCTTCAACGAGACGGCGTACTGCCTGGCCGTCGAGAAGCTCCTCGGCATCGAGGACCAGATCCCGGACCGGGCGTCGGTCATCCGGGTGCTCCTGATGGAGCTGAACCGGCTCTCCTCCCACCTGGTGTGCATCGCCACCGGCGGCATGGAGCTCGGCGCCACCACGATCATGATCTACGGCTTCCGCGACCGCGAACTGATCCTCGACATCTACGAGCTGATCACCGGCCTGAGGATGAACCACGCGTACATCCGCCCCGGCGGGCTCGCCCAGGACCTGCCGCCGGGCGCGGTGGACCAGATCCGCGAGTTCGTGAAGAAGATGAAGAAGAACCTCCCGGAGTACGACAAGCTCGCCACCGGGAACCCCATCTTCAAGGCCCGCATGCAGGACGTCGGCTACCTCGACCTGGCCGGCTGCATGGCCCTCGGCGTCACCGGCCCCGTCCTGCGCTCCGCCGGCCTCCCGCACGACCTGCGCAAGACCCAGCCGTACTGCGGCTACGAGACGTACGACTTCGACGTCCCGACCGCCGACACCTGCGACTCCTACGGCCGCTTCCTGATCCGGCTGGAGGAGATGCGCCAGTCGCTCAGGATCGTCGAGCAGTGCCTGGACCGGCTCCGGCCCGGACCGGTCATGGTCGCCGACAAGAAGATCGCCTGGCCCGCCCAGCTCGCGCTCGGACCGGACGGACTCGGCAACTCCCTGGACCACATCAAGAAGATCATGGGTACTTCCATGGAGGCCCTGATCCACCACTTCAAGCTGGTCACCGAGGGCTTCCGCGTCCCGCCGGGACAGGCGTACACGGCGGTCGAGTCGCCCAAGGGCGAGCTCGGGGCGCACGTCGTCTCCGACGGCGGCACCCGCCCCTACCGGGTCCACTTCCGCGACCCGTCCTTCACCAACCTGCAGGCCATGGCGGCGATGTGCGAGGGCGGCCAGGTCGCCGACGTCATCGTCGCGGTGGCGTCCATCGACCCCGTGATGGGAGGCGTCGACCGGTGACCACCTCTTCTTCCGAGCGGTCCGGGCGGGGCGTCGGCCTGGGCATGCCGGAACTGCCCGCGCCCGCCTACCCGGACGACGTCCGGACCCGGCTGGAGGCCGACGCGCGCGAGATCATCGCCCGCTACCCGGACTCCCGGTCCGCCCTCCTCCCGATGCTGCACCTCGTGCAGTCGGAGGAGGGCCACGTCACCCGCACCGGCATGCGGTTCTGCGCGGACGTGCTGGGACTGACCACGGCCGAGGTCACCGCGGTCGCGACCTTCTACACCATGTACCGGCGCGGGCCGAGCGGCGACTACCAGGTCGGCGTCTGCACCAACACCCTGTGCGCGGTCATGGGCGGCGACGCGATCTTCGAGTCCCTCCAGGAGCACCTGGGCGTCGGCAACGGCGGCACCACCGAGGACGGCAAGGTCACGCTGGAGCACATCGAGTGCAACGCGGCCTGCGACTACGCCCCGGTCGTGATGGTCAACTGGGAGTTCTTCGACAACCAGACCCCCGAGAGCGTCCGCCGCCTCGTCGACGACCTGCGTGCGGGACGCCAGGTGACACCCACGCGCGGCGCGCCGCTGTGCACCTTCAAGGAGACCGCCCGCATCCTGGCGGGCTTCCCCGACGAGCGGGAGGGCGCCGTCGCGGCCGGCGGCAGCGCCGGCCCCGCCTCCCTGGCCGGACTGAAGCTGGCCAAGGGCGAGACGTCCGCCGCGCGCGTGGTGCACCCGCGGGACGGCGGACCGTACGACGCGCCGCAGGACCGGGCCGTGCACGACCCGTCGCCGAGTCGCCACCTCAGCTCGCACGACGCGCCGCAGGACACATCGGCCTCCGACCCGGCGCATCCCGCAGGGCCCACCGCCGAGGAGGGGGAGTGATGACCTTGGCACCCGAGATCAAGGACCACAGCCCGGAGAAGCTGCTCGCACCCGTGCTGTCGGCCTTCTGGGACGAGGACGAGTCCTGGACGCTGGACGTCTACCGCAGGCACGAGGGGTACGAGGGGCTCCGCAAGGCGCTGGCGATGTCGCCGGACGACCTGATCGCGTACGTCAAGGACTCCGGTCTGCGCGGCCGCGGCGGCGCCGGCTTCCCCACGGGCATGAAGTGGCAGTTCATCCCCCAGGGCGACGGCAAGCCCCACTACCTCGTCGTCAACGCCGACGAGTCGGAGCCGGGGACCTGCAAGGACATCCCGCTCCTCTTCGCCAACCCGCACAGCCTCATCGAGGGCATCGTCATCGCCTGCTACGCCATCAGGTCGTCGCACGCCTTCGTCTATCTGCGCGGCGAGGTCGTCCCCGTGCTGCGGCGGCTGCACGCGGCCGTGCGCGAGGCCTACGCGGCCGGCTTCCTCGGCGAGAACATCCTGGGCAGCGGACTCGACCTCGAACTCACCGTGCACGCGGGCGCCGGCGCGTACATCTGCGGCGAGGAGACCGCACTGCTCGACTCGCTCGAAGGCCGCCGGGGCCAGCCGCGGCTCCGTCCCCCCTTCCCCGCCGTCGCGGGCCTCTACGCCTGCCCCACCGTGGTGAACAACGTCGAGTCCATCGCGTCGGTTCCCGCGATCCTCAACAAGGGCAAGGAGTGGTTCCGGTCGATGGGCAGCGAGAAGTCCCCGGGCTTCACGCTCTACTCGCTCAGCGGCCACGTCGCCACCCCCGGCCAGTACGAGGCCCCGCTCGGCATCACCCTGCGCCAACTCCTCGACATGAGCGGCGGCATGCGCCCCGGCCACCGGCTGAAGTTCTGGACCCCGGGCGGCTCCTCCACGCCGATGTTCACCGACGAGCACCTCGACGTCCCCCTCGACTACGAGGGGGTGGGCGCCGCCGGATCCATGCTCGGCACCAAGGCGCTCCAGTGCTTCGACGAGACGACCTGCGTGGTGCGCGCCGTCACCCGCTGGACCGAGTTCTATGCCCACGAGTCCTGCGGCAAGTGCACGCCCTGCCGCGAGGGCACCTACTGGCTCGTGCAGCTGCTGCGCGACATCGAGGCCGGCAAGGGCTCGATGAGCGACCTCGACAAGCTGAACGACATCGCCGACAACATCAACGGCAAGTCCTTCTGCGCCCTCGGCGACGGCGCCGCCTCGCCGATCTTCTCCTCGCTCAAGTACTTCCGCGAGGAGTACGAGCAGCACATCACGGGCGGCGGCTGCCCCTTCGACCCGGCCAGGTCCACGGCCTGGGCCGACCACCGCATGGAGGTGAACGCATGACCGTGACCACGAGCGCTCCCTCCGGCGGGGGAGCCGCGGCGGTACCGCCCGAGGACCTCGTCACGCTGACGATCGACGGCATCGAGATCAGCGTGCCCAAGGGCACCCTGGTCATCCGGGCCGCCGAGCAGCTCGGCATCGAGATCCCCCGGTTCTGCGACCACCCGCTCCTCGACCCGGCCGGCGCCTGCCGCCAGTGCATCGTCGAGGTCGAGGGCCAGCGCAAGCCCATGGCGTCCTGCACCATCACCTGCACCGACGGGATGGTGGTCAAGACCCAGCTCACCTCGCCCGTCGCCGAGAAGGCCCAGCACGGGGTGATGGAGCTGCTGCTCATCAACCACCCGCTGGACTGCCCGGTCTGCGACAAGGGCGGCGAGTGCCCCCTGCAGAACCAGGCCATGTCGCACGGCAACGCCGAGTCCCGCTTCGAGGGGAAGAAGCGGACCTACGAGAAGCCCGTGCCGATCTCCACGCAGGTGCTGCTCGACCGCGAGCGGTGCGTGCTGTGCGCCCGCTGCACCCGGTTCTCCAACCAGGTCGCGGGCGACCCGATGATCGAGCTGATCGAACGGGGCGCGCTCCAGCAGGTCGGCACCGGCGAGGGCGACCCCTTCGAGTCGTACTTCTCCGGCAACACCATCCAGATCTGCCCGGTCGGCGCGCTCACCTCGGCCGCCTACCGGTTCCGCTCCCGCCCCTTCGACCTGATCTCCTCGCCGTCCGTGTGCGAGCACTGCTCCGGCGGCTGCGCGACGCGCACCGACCACCGGCGCGGCAAGGTCATGCGACGCCTCGCGGCCGAGGACCCCGAGGTCAACGAGGAGTGGATCTGCGACAAGGGCCGCTTCGCCTTCCGGTACGCGCAGCAGCGGGACCGGCTGACGACCCCCCTGGTGCGAGGCGCCGAGGGCGAGCTGGAGCCGGCCTCCTGGCCGGAGGCCCTGCAGATCGCCGCCCAGGGACTGCTCGCCTCCAAGGGCCGGACCGGCGTCCTGACCGGCGGCCGGCTCACCGTCGAGGACGCCTACGCGTACAGCAAGTTCGCACGCGTGGCCCTCGGCACCAACGACATCGACTTCCGCGCACGCGCGCACAGCGCCGAGGAGGCCGACTTCCTCGCCGCCCGGGTGGCCGGCCGCGGCCGCGACCTGGACGGCACGGGTGTCACGTACACCGCGCTGGAGAAGGCGCCGGCGGTGCTGCTGGTCGGCTTCGAGGCCGAGGAGGAGGCGCCCGGCGTCTTCCTGCGGCTGCGCAAGGCCTGGCGCAAGCACGGGCTGAAGGTGTTCTCGCTGGCCACCCACACCACCCGGGGCCTGGAGAAGGCCGGCGGCACGCTGCTGCCCGCCGCCCCCGGCACCGAGACCGAATGGCTGGACGCCCTCGCGAGCGGCGTCGGCCTGGAGGACGACGGGGCCAGGGCCGCCGAGGCCCTGCGCGCCGAGGGCGCCGTCATCGTCGTCGGCGAACGGCTGGCGGCCGTGGCCGGCGGGTTCACCGCCGCCGTGCGGACCGCCGCCGCGACCGGCGCCCGGCTGGTGTGGATCCCGCGCCGGGCCGGGGAGCGCGGCGCGATCGAGGCGGGGGCGCTGCCGTCGCTGCTGCCCGGCGGACGCCCCGCGACCGACCCCCGCGCGCGTCAGGAGGTCGCCGCCGTCTGGGGCGTCGCCGACCTCCCGCACCGCTACGGCCGCGACACCGGCCAGATCGTCGAGGCCGCCGCACGCGGTGAGCTGCAGGCGCTGCTGGTGGCGGGCGTGGAGATCGCCGACCTGCCCGACCCGGCACGCGCGCGTGCGGCACTCGCCGAGGCCGGCTTCGTGGTGTCCCTGGAGCTGCGGCCCGGTGAGGTCACCGCGCTCGCCGACGTGGTCCTGCCCGTCGCCGCGGTCGCCGAGAAGGCCGGCACCTTCCTCAACTGGGAGGGCAGGGCGCGCTCCTTCGAGGCCGCGCTCAAGCCCGACCAGATGACCCGCCGCGTCGCGCCCACCGACGGCCGGGTGCTGCAGATGCTCGCCGACGCCATGGACGTCCACCTGGGCCTGCCGGACCTGCGCACCACACGCGCGGAGATCGACCGGCTCGGCGCCTGGGACGGGCCCCGGGCCGACGAACCGGCGCACTCCGCGGGCGCCCTGCCCCGGCCGGCCGCCGGGGAGGCCGTCCTCGCCGGGCACCGGCTGCTGCTCGACCGGGGCGTCCTCCAGCAGGGCGACGAGGCGCTCGCCGGCACCCGGCACGCCGCACGCGCGCGCGTGTCGCCCGCCACGGCCGCCGAGGCGGGCGTCAAGGACGGCGACCTCCTGGCCGTGACCGGGCCCGCCGGAGCCGTGGAACTCCCGCTGGAGGTCACCGAGATGCCCGACCGGGTGGTCTGGCTCCCGCTGAACTCGGCCGGCCGCGGCGTCGCCTCCGACGCCGGGGCGCTGCCCGGCACCCTCGTCCGCATCGGCCCGGCCACGCTCGCGGGCGAGGCCCTCCAGGAGGTGGAGGCATGAGCCCGTACCTCGCCGCCGAAGACCTCTCGATGTTCGGCACCGACCCCTGGTGGCTGGTGGTGATCAAGGCGGTCTTCTGCTTCGCCTTCCTGATGGTGACCGTGCTGTTCTCCATCGTGTGGGAGCGCAAGGTCGTCGCCTGGATGCAGCTGCGCATCGGCCCCAACCGGCACGGCCCCTGGGGCATGCTCCAGTCGCTCGCCGACGGCATCAAGCTGATGCTCAAGGAAGACGTCGTCGTCAAGCGCGCCGACAAGGCGGTCTACGTCCTCGCTCCGATCGTCGCGGCGATCCCGGCCTTCATGGCGATCGCCGTGATCCCCTTCGGACCGGCCGGCAACGAGGTCTCGATCTTCGGCCACCGCACCGCGATGCAGCTCACCGACCTGCCGATCGCGATGCTGTTCATCCTCGCGGTCGCCTCGGTCGGCATCTACGGCATCGTGCTCGCCGGCTGGAGCTCCGGCTCGACCTACCCGCTCCTCGGCGGTCTGCGCTCCTGCGCGCAGATGATCTCCTACGAGATCGCGATGGGCGCCGCGTTCGCCTCGGTGTTCCTCTACTCGGGGTCCATGTCGACCTCGGAGATCGTCGCGGGGCAGACCGACCGCTGGTACATCGTGCTGCTGCCGGTCTCCTTCATCCTCTACATCGTCACCATGGTCGGCGAGACCAACCGCGCCCCCTTCGACATGCCGGAGTCCGAGGGCGACCTGGTCGGCGGCTTCAACACCGAGTACTCGTCGATCAAGTTCGCGATGTTCATGCTCGCCGAGTACGTGAACATGGTGACGGTCTCGGCGGTCGCCACCACCCTCTTCCTCGGCGGCTGGCGGGCCCCCTGGCCCGTCAGCACCTTCTGGGAGGGCGCCAACCACGGCTGGTGGCCACTGCTCTGGTTCGTGGTGAAGGTGCAGCTGCTGCTGTTCTTCTTCATCTGGCTGCGCGGCACGCTCCCGCGCGTCCGCTACGACCAGCTGATGAAGCTCGGCTGGAAGGTCCTCATCCCGGTCTCCCTGGTGTGGCTGATGCTCGTCGCCACCGTGCGGGCCCTCAGGAACGAGAACTACGGCTTCACCGACATCGCCCTCTACATCGGCGGCGGTGTCCTGGCCCTCCTGGTGCTGTCCTTCCTCGTCGACATGTACCGCGACAAGGGCAGGCGGGCCGAGCCCCCCGAGGAGGAACCGGCCGCCGCCTTCGACCCGATGGCCGGCGGGTTCCCCGTACCGCCGCTGCCCGGTCAGGAGTTGCCGCCGGTGCCCAGGCGCCGCCCGCGCGGGGAGCGGGAGCTGATTGTCAGTGGCGGGCCCGATACTCACCGTGACGGACCCGTGGGCGGATCTACGGATGGAAAGGAGGCGTCCGATGGCTGAGGAACCCAAGGAGACCGACCCCGGTTTCCTGAACCCCGTGGCCGGCTTCGGCGTGACCTTCAAGGCCATGTTCAAGAAGCGGCTCACCGAGCAGTACCCGGAGCAGAAGAAGACCACCGCTCCGCGCTTCCACGGACGGCACCAGCTCAACCGCCATCCGGACGGCCTGGAGAAGTGCGTCGGCTGCGAGCTGTGCGCCTGGGCGTGTCCCGCCGACGCGATCTACGTGGAGGGCGCGGACAACACCGACGAGGAGCGCTACTCGCCGGGCGAGCGGTACGGCCGCGTCTACCAGATCAACTACGCCCGCTGCATCCTGTGCGGCCTGTGCATCGAGGCCTGTCCCACGCGCGCGCTGACGATGACCAACGAGTTCGAACTGGCCGACTCCAGCCGCGCCGATCTCATCTTCACCAAGGAACAGCTGCTCGCCGGCCTGGAGGAGGGCATGGTCGACACGCCTCACGCCATCTACCCGGGCACGGACGAACAGGACTACTACCGGGGCCTGGTCACCGAGGCCGCGCCCGGCACCGTCCAGCAGGTCGCCCACTCCGAGGGCGAGGTCGTCCAGGAGGGCGACTCGACCTTCGGCGGGACCGAACCGGCCTCCCCGGAGGTGATCCGCCGATGAGCGCGCAGCTCGCCGCCGCGGCGACTCTCTCCGCCGGCACCTCCACCGGAGAGGCCGTCCAGTTCTGGATCCTCGGCACGGTCGCGGTGATCGGCGCCCTGTGCACCGTCTTCATGAAGAAGGCCGTGCACAGCGCCCTCTGCCTCGCCGGGACCATGATCGTGCTGGCGGTGTTCTACCTCGCCAACGGCGCCTACTTCCTCGGCATCGTGCAGATCGTCGTCTACACCGGCGCGGTCATGATGCTGTTCCTGTTCGTGGTGATGCTCGTCGGCGTCACCGCGGCGGACTCCCTGAAGGAGACCATCAGGGGGCAGCGCTGGCTGGCCCTGCTCTGCGGGCTCGGCTTCGGCATCCTGCTGATCGCCGGCATCGGCAACGCCTCCGTCAGCGAGTTCACCGGCCTCGCCCAGGCCAACGCCAACGGCAACGTGGAGGGCATCGCGTCCCTCGTCTTCACCAAGTACGTCTTCGCCTTCGAGATCACCGGCGCCCTGCTCATCACGGCCGCCGTCGGCGCCATGGTGCTCACCCACCGCGAGCGCACCGAGCGGGCCAGGACGCAGCGCGAGCTGTCCGAGCAGCGCGTCCGCGAGGGCAAGTACCTGCCGCCGCTGCCGGCGCCCGGCGTCTACGCCCGGCACAACGCGGTCGACATCGCGGGCCTGCTGCCCGACGGCACCCCGTCCGAGCTGACCGTCAGCAAGACGCTGCGCGAGCGGGGCCAGATCCGCGACGTCTCGATGGAGGCGCTGAACGACCTCAAGGCCCTGGAGCAGCGCGCCGAGGAGCGTCTGGAGCGCAGGGCGGCCGAGCCGGCCACCTTCAAGCGGTCCGAGGAGGCGTCGAAGTGAACCCGGTCAACTACCTCTACCTCGCGGCCCTGTTGTTCACCATCGGCGCCACGGGCGTGCTGATCCGGCGCAACGCCATCGTGGTCTTCATGTGCGTCGAGCTGATGCTCAACGCCTGCAACCTCGCGTTCGTCGCCTTCTCCCGCATGCACGGCAATCTCGACGGGCAGATCATCGCCTTCTTCACGATGGTCGTCGCCGCCGCCGAGGTCGTGGTCGGACTCGCGATCATCGTGTCCCTGTTCCGCGCCCGTCACTCGGCCTCGGTCGACGACGCCAGCCTGATGAAGCTGTAAGGGGTCGGAAGAATCGTGGAGAACCTGATTGCGCTGCTGGTGGCGGCGCCCCTGCTCGGAGCCGCGGTCCTGCTCTGCGGCGGCCGCCGGCTGGACGCCGTCGGCCACTGGATCGGCACACTGCTGGCCGCCGTGTCCTTCGTGATCGGCGTCGTCCTCTTCACCGAGCTGCTCGGCAGCGCCGCCGAGGACCGCACCCTGACACAGCACCTGTTCAGCTGGGTCCCGGTGGAGGGCTTCCAGGCCGACGTCGCCTTCCGGCTCGACCAGCTGTCGATGACCTTCGTCCTGCTGATCACCGGCGTCGGCTCGCTGATCCACCTGTACTCGATCGCGTACATGGAGCACGACGAGCGGCGCCGCCGCTTCTTCGGCTACCTGAACCTGTTCCTCGCGGCGATGCTGATCCTCGTCCTCGCCGACAACTACCTGCTGCTGTACGCCGGCTGGGAGGGCGTCGGTCTCGCCTCCTACCTGCTGATCGGCTTCTGGCAGCACAAGCCCGGCGCCGCCACCGCCGCGAAGAAGGCCTTCCTGGTCAACCGCGTCGGCGACATGGGCCTGTCCATCGCGATCATGCTGATGTTCCTGTGGTTCGGCACCTTCGCCTTCGGGCCGGTGCTCGGCGGCCACGGGGAGGCCGGGCTCGCGGGCTCGGCCGACGAGGGCAAGCTCACCGCGATCGCCTTGATGCTGCTGCTCGCCGCCTGCGGCAAGTCCGCCCAGGTGCCGCTGCAGTCCTGGCTCGGGGACGCGATGGAGGGCCCGACCCCGGTCTCGGCCCTCATCCACGCCGCGACCATGGTGACGGCGGGCGTCTACCTGATCGTCCGCTCCGGGGCGATCTTCAACGGCGCCCCGGACGCCCAGCTGGTGGTCACCATCGTCGGCGCGGTCACGCTGCTGTTCGGTGCGATCGTCGGTTGCGCCAAGGACGACATCAAGAAGGCGCTGGCCGGCTCGACCATGTCGCAGATCGGCTACATGGTGCTCGCCGCGGGCCTCGGCCCCATCGGCTACGTCTTCGCGATCATGCACCTGGTGACGCACGGCTTCTTCAAGGCCGGCCTGTTCCTCGGCGCCGGCTCCGTCATGCACGGCATGAACGACGAGGTCGACATGCGCCGCTACGGCGGCCTGCGCAAGTACATGCCGGTCACCTTCGTCACCTTCGGCCTCGGCTACCTCGCCATCATCGGCTTCCCGGGCCTGTCCGGCTTCTTCTCCAAGGACAAGATCATCGAGGCGGCGTTCGCCAAGGGCGGCACCGAGGGCTGGATCCTCGGCGCCTGCGCCCTGCTGGGCGCGGCCGTCACCGCGTACTACATGACGCGCGTGATGCTGATGACCTTCTTCGGCGAGGAGCGCTGGCGCGACGCCCCGACGCCGTCCCCGGCCCAGCCGGACGTGGAGCCCGCCGCCGAGACCCGCGGCGAGTACGCACCGCCCCACCCGCACGAGTCGCCGGGGCTGATGACGATCCCGATGATCCTGCTGGCCGTCGGTTCGGTCGCGGGCGGTGCCTTCTTCAGCATCGGCGACCGCTTCCTGCACTGGCTCGAGCCCGTCACCGGGCATGACCACGGGCACGCGCCGATCAGCGCCGCCACGGTCACCGGGGCGACCGTGGCCTGCATGGTCATCGGCGTGGCGATCGCCTGGGCGCAGTACGGACGGCGTCCGGTGCCGGCCGTGGCCCCGCGCGGGTCGCTGCTCACCCGGGCCGCCCGCCGCGACCTGCTCCAGGACGACTTCAACCACGTCGTCCTGGTCCGCGGCGGCGAGCACCTCACGCGCTCGCTGGTCTACGTCGACCACTCCCTGGTCGACGGGGTCGTCAACGGCACGGCGGCCTCGTTCGGCGGCCTGTCCGGGCGGATGCGCCGGCTGCAGAACGGCTTCGCGCGCAGTTACGCGGTCTCGATGTTCGGCGGTGCGGCGGTCCTCGTCGCCGCGACCCTGCTGATGAGGGCGGTCTGATACCGATGTCCTTTCCCCTGCTGACAGCGACGGCGGTGCTCCCGGCCGTGGGGGCCATCGCCACGGCCGCCGTACCGGCCGCGAAACGCACCGCGGCCAAGTGGCTGGCGCTGCTGTTCTCGCTGGCCACGCTCGCGCTGGCGATCGCGGTCCTGGTCCGCTTCGACCCGGACGGCGACCGGTACCAGCTCACCGAGTCCCACTCCTGGATCGCCGAGTTCGGCGTCCGCTACGAGCTGGGCGTGGACGGCATCGCGGTGGCGCTGATCGCGCTGACCGCCCTGCTGATCCCGTTCATCGTCCTCGCGGGCTGGCACGACGCCGACCCCTTGGAGACCGGCAGCAAGCGGTGGCGGCCGACGCAGGGCTTCTTCGCCCTGATCCTGGCCGTCGAGGCGATGGTGATCATCTCCTTCGAGGCCACCGACGTCTTCCTCTTCTACATCTTCTTCGAAGCCATGCTGATCCCGCTGTACTTCCTGATCGGCGGCTTCGGGGACCGGGCGCACGAGCACGGCGAGCAGACGGCCGCCACCCAGCGGTCGTACGCGGCGGTGAAGTTCCTCCTCTACAACCTGGCCGGCGGACTGATCATGCTGGCCGCGGTGATCGGGCTGTACGTGGTCGCCGGGAACTTCTCCCTCACCGAGATCGCCGAGGCCCGCGCCAGTGGCGAGCTGGACATGGCGACGAGCACCGAGCGGTGGCTGTTCCTCGGCTTCTTCCTCGCCTTCGCGGTGAAGGCGCCGCTGTGGCCGCTGCACACCTGGCTGCCCAACGCGATGGGGGAGGCCACCGCGCCGGTCGCCGTGCTCATCACGGCGGTGGTCGACAAGGTCGGCACCTTCGCGATGCTCCGCTTCTGCCTCCAGCTGTTCCCGGAGGCCAGCAAGTGGGCGACGCCGGTCGTCCTCGTCCTCGCGGTCGTCAGCATCATCTACGGCGCGCTGCTGGCGGTCGGCCAGCGCGACATCAAACGCCTGATCGCCTACGCGTCGATCTCGCACTTCGGCTTCATCATCATGGGCATCTTCGCGATGACCAGCCAGGGCCAGTCCGGCGCGACCCTGTACATGGTCAACCACGGCATCTCGACCGCCGTGCTGATGCTGATCGCCGGCTTCCTGATCTCCCGGCGCGGCTCGCGGCTCATCGCCGACTACGGCGGTGTGCAGAAGGTCGCCCCGGTGCTCGCCGGCACCTTCCTGGTCGGCGGCCTGGCGACGCTCTCCCTGCCGGGACTCGCCCCGTTCGTCAGCGAGTTCCTGGTGCTGGTCGGCACGTTCACGCGCTACCCGGTGATCGGGATCATCGCCACCTTCGGCATCGTCCTCGCCGCGCTCTACACCCTCGTCCTCTACCAGCGGACGATGACGGGCCCGGTGAAGCCGGAGGTATCCGCGATGCCCGACCTGCGGGTGCGGGAGCTGGTGGTCGTGGCGCCGCTGGTCGCGCTGCTGATCTTCCTCGGCGTCTATCCCAAGCCCGTGACGGACATCGTGAACCCGGCGGTGCGGCAGACCATGTCCGACGTACACAAGAAGGACCCCCAGCCTGAGGTGGAGGCGGCCAAGTGAGCGCAACAGCCGTCCACAGTCTGTGGACAACGGCGGCGACGGCGGCCGACCCGATCGCCAGGATCGACGCGCCGAAGATCGAGTACGGGCAGCTCGCGCCCACGCTGATCGTCCTCGGCGCCGCGATCGCCGGCATTCTGGTCGAGGCCTTCGTACCACGCCGGTCCCGCTACCACACGCAGCTGTTCCTGTCCGCCGTCGCGCTGATCTCCGCCTTCGCCGCGGTCGTCGCGCTGGCGGCGAACGGGTACGGCACCACCAGGGCGGGCATCGCGGCGATGGGCGCCCTCGCCGTCGACGGCCCGGCCCTGTTCCTGCAGGGCACCATTCTGCTGGCGAGCCTCGTCGCGGTGTTCACCTTCGCCGAGCGGCGGCTCGACCCGGAGGCCCACGGCAACCGCGTCGACTCCTTCGCCGCGCAGGCCGCGGCCGTGCCCGGCAGCGAGAGCGAGCAGAAGGCGGTCAGGGCCGGCTTCACCACCACCGAGGTGTTCCCGCTCCTGATGTTCGCCGTCGCCGGCATGCTGATCTTCCCGGCGGCCAACGACCTGCTGACGCTCTTCGTCGCCCTGGAGGTCTTCTCCCTCCCGCTGTACCTGCTGTGCGCGCTGGCCCGCCGCAAGCGGCTGATGTCGCAGGAGGCGGCGGTCAAGTACTTCCTGCTCGGCGCCTTCGCCTCCGCCTTCACCCTGTTCGGCATCGCCCTGCTCTACGGCTACGCGGGCTCCATGTCGTACGGCACCATCGCGCGGGTCGTCGACGGCACCGTGCAGAACGTCACCCCGGCGCTCGCGAACACCATGGGCAACGACGCGCTGCTGCTCGTCGGCTCCGCGCTGGTCGTCATGGGCCTGCTGTTCAAGGTGGGCGCGGTGCCGTTCCACATGTGGACGCCGGACGTGTACCAGGGCGCGCCGACGCCGGTGACCGGCTTCATGGCCGCGGCGACCAAGGTCGCGGCCTTCGGCGCCCTGCTCCGCATCCTCTACGTCGTCCTGCCCGGCCTGCGCTGGGACTGGCGGCCGGTGATGTGGGGCGTGGCGATCGTCACCATGCTGGCCGGCGCGATCGTCGCGATCACGCAGACCGACATCAAGCGGCTGCTGGCGTACTCGTCGATCGCCCACGCGGGCTTCATCCTCGCGGGCGTCATCGCGACCACGCCGGACGGTGTCTCGTCCGTCCTCTTCTACCTGGCCGCGTACTCCTTCGTGACGATCGGCGCCTTCGCGGTGGTCACGCTGGTGCGCGACGCGGGCGGCGAGGCGACGCACCTGTCGAAGTGGGCCGGGCTCGGGCGCAGGTCGCCGCTGGTGGCGGCCGTGTTCGCGGTGTTCCTGCTGGCCTTCGCCGGTATCCCGCTGACCTCCGGTTTCACGGGCAAGTTCGCCGTGTTCAAGGCGGCGGCGGAGGGCGGCGCGGCCCCGCTGGTCGTGATCGGTGTGATCTCCTCGGCCATCGCCGCGTTCTTCTACATCCGCGTGATCGTGCTGATGTTCTTCAGCGAGCCGCGGCCCCAGGGCCCGACCGTCGCCGTCCCGTCGCCGCTGACCATGGCGGCGATCGGCGTCGGCGTGGCGGTCACGGTGGTGCTCGGTGTGGCACCGCAGTACTTCCTGGACCTGGCGGGACAGGCGGGGGTGTTCGTGCGCTGACGCGGCATGCCTGCCTCCACGGCGGGGGGGGGGGGGGGGGGGGGGGGGGGGGGGGGGGGGGGGGGGGGGGGGGGGGGGGGGGGGGGGGGGGGGGGGGGGGGGGGGGGGGGGGGGG
>NZ_JBIAHR010000036.1:0-67200 GCF_042870695.1 Streptomyces sp. NPDC006384 | reverse complement strand
GGTCGAGGAAGACTTCGACGCTGCCGCCGGGGCTGTCGGCGGGCAGGTCCAGGAAGGTCGCGGCCGGCGGCCCCGCAGCGGGTCTCACCAGGGGGCTCATCGGCTGGCTCCTTCGATCTCTTCGTAGAGGCGGGAGATGTCGATGCCGTCGGTGGCCGCGTACTTGGCGAGCTGCTGCTGGTAGCTGGCCGGGGTGCCGAAGGCGGCGAGGAAGACGAGCTTGCCGAAGGTCATGCCCGCGTAGATCCGGACTGGCTTGGCCACGCGGATCTCCAGGGTCCAGCGGATAGCGTGGCCCTGGTGCCCGAGGGGGGCGGAGACGTGGACCCAGATGCCCAAGGAGCCGATGGTGCGATCGCCGTTGAGTATCTGCGCGAACGCCTCGGAGCCGGTCCGCTCGTGGGTCACGCCGAGGTAGAGCAGGCCGGGCTGAAGGACCAGGCCGGCGGCGGGGATGGTCTGCTTGGTGAAGGCGGTGGGGGCGGCGGCGTCGAGGTCGCCGTCGCAGACGCGGATCGTGTCGCCCAGACGCCAGTCGTAGGCGTTCGGGGACAGGCGGGCGGGGTCGAAGGGGTCGATGGTGATCTCGCCCGCGGCGACGGCGGCGGCGATCGCCGGGCCGGTGAGGATCACGAGGCCACCGCCCGGATGCGGGCCGCGTCCCGCCAGTAGCGGGAGGGCTGCGGGCCGGCGGCGGCCTGGTACTTGCCCGCGTACAGGTCGATGTCGCCGGTGGAGACGAAGAACATGATCTGCCCGATCTTCATGCCCGCGTACACGCGCAGGGGCCGGATCGGGGAGAGCATCAGGGTCCACTGGCCGTGGAAGCCGATGTCGCCGATGGGGGCGGTGATCTCGACGAACAGGCCGAGCCGGCCGACGGAGGAGCGTCCGAACAGCAGCGGGACGAAGGTGTTCGAGCCGACCTGCTCGAGGGTGTGGCCGAGGTAGAGCTCGCCGGGCTGGAACACGAACCCGTCCTCGCCGATCTCGACCGCGCGGGTCGGGTTGGGCTGGTGGGCGTCGATGATCCCGGCGGTGTAGGTCAGCAGGGTGGGGCCGAGGCGGACGTTGTAGCTGTTGGGGTTGACCTGGCCCGGCTCGAACGGGCTGATCGTTAAGCGGCCGTCATGGGCGGCGGTGGTGATCTCGGGTCCGGTGAGGATCATCGGGCACCTTCCTCCTTCTCGGGCTCGGGCAGCGGGGTCGCGACGGTGCGGCGGACGGCCTCGCCGAGGCGGAGGCCGGCCTGGTGGGTGCGTCCGCCGAGGTAGGTATCGGCGAGGTAGCCGGTGGTCAGCACGGACCGGATGCCCTCCGGCAGCGGCCAGGGAGCGATGGCCAGCGGCCCGACCTGCTTGCTCAGGTGCGTCAGCAGCCGGTCCAGGCCCTCCGGGCCCGTGTCGGGGAGGAAGGCGTGGAGGAGCTGGTTGTCGAACGGCTCGATGGCCAGCAGGTCCCCGAGCGTGAGTATGTGGCCGAGGCGGGTGGGCCGCAGGGTGGTGTCGTTGAGGATGACGGCGTCGGCGCCGAGGCCCGTGTGCAGCCGGTCCGCGACGTCCTTCAGGAGCCGGTGCCGGTCGAGGTCGGTGTCGCGGTAGGGCTCGGTGACGGTGCCGAGGCGGGTGGCGAGCATCCGGCCGGTTGAGGCGATCGTCTCCTTCAGCATGGCGAGGTCGTCCGGCACCGGGCCGGGGGCGGGAAAGGTGGTGGTTCGGGCGGCCCAGCCGGAGCCGACGGGTTCTGCGGCGGCGTAACCGGCGGCCAGCTCGCGGCCCTTGACCACGAGGGTGTCGCCGACGTTCACCGGCCCGTAGGCATCGCTGTGGCAGTGGCCGGCGAAGATGACGTCGACGAACGGGCAGGCGGCGGCGAGCCCCAGGTCCTCGTCGAAGCCGGAGTGGGACAGCACCATCCAGGAGTCCACGTGGTGGTGGTGTTCCAGCATCAGGCGGCGCAAGGCCGCCGCGGGGTCGGTGACGCGGTGCCCGGCCCGCTGGTCGGCGGGGATGGTGCTGAACGCCTGCTGGCCCATCACCGCGGTGACGGCGACTCGGCGGCCGTGCACGTCGACGATGCGGAGGCGGTCGAACAACGGCCGGCCACTCGCGTCGTCGACGGTGTTGGCACACACGGTCATCTCGCGCAGGCCCGGCTCGAAGTAGTGGGGCCAGCCATGGTTGCCGGGTGCCAGGACGTCGTACAGCGTCGTGAGGACTTCCCGCTCGATGGCTCCCTTGCCCAGCAGGTAGTAGCCGGTGCCCTCGAAGAAGTCGCCGCAGTCGGCGATCAGCGAGGTGGACCTGAGTTCGTACAGGTGCGGCAGGAAGCTGTCGACCCGGTCGAGGGTGGAGTGGACGTCGGTGGTGGCCACGATCTGGCCGTAGGTCCTGGTCATCGCGGTACCTCGGTGACGTCGGCGCCGAGGTCTCGGAGTTTGGCGGGCAGGTCGGCGTGACCGCGCCGCAGCTGGTCGAGGCCGCTGACAGTGGTGGTGCCGCGGGCGTTCAGGGCGGCGATCAGCAGGGCGGAGCCGGTGCGGATGTCCGTGGCCTTCACGGCGGCGCCGTTCAGGCGTTGGGGGCCGGTCAGGCGGCACTGGGTGGGCGAGAGTTCTTCGACCACGGCACCGAGGGAGGCGAGCTGGGGGATGAGGTTGCCGTGGCGGCCGGGGTTGATGTCGTCGGAGAACAGGTGGATGCCGGGCAGGGTGAGGGCCAGGGCCATCAGCGCGGGCTCGAGGTCGGCGTCCAGGCCGTCCGGGGTGAGCGAGGCGATCGCCCGCAGCGGCCGGCCGCTGACGTGGCGGGTCTGGTGGACGGTGATCGCGTCGGGAGCGAGGGTGACGGGGATGCCGGCCCAGTCCAGCAGGCCGGCAAGGACCTTGAGGTCCGGGCCGCCCACGCCCTCGATGCGGCCCTCACCGCCGGTCGCGGCGATCGCGCAGGCCAGCGTGCCCGCCTCGATCTTGTCGCCGGGGACGGTCCAGGCCACCGTGCCGGCCGGGACGCCCGGCGGCGGGTCCAGCGTGATCTTTTCCGCGCTGGCGTGGGCCGCCCACCCGGCGGCAGTTAAGGCGGCGAGCACGCTCGTGGTCTCCGGAGACAGGTTCGGGTTGCCCAGTTCCAGGTGGCTGCGGGAGGCGACCGCCCGACAGATTGCGGCGATGCTGGCCCCGCGCGAGCGGAACGGCAGCGTCAGGACGACCTTGTCGCGGGCCCGCTCGGCGGCGAGGACGCGGTATCCGGAGTCGTCGAGCAGGACGGTGTCACCGAACGCCTCGTACACGGTGAAGTGCAGGCCCATCCCGCGGTCGCCGATCTGGCAGCCGCCGGGCCAGGGCAGCACGGCCTGCCTGCAGGCGGCCAGCAGAGGTGCCACGAGGTAGTAGGAGGCCCTGATCCGGGCGGCGTCCGCCAGGTCGGGCACCTCAGCGGGGCCGTCGTGGGGCAGCACGATCACGGCTCCGGGCTCGGCGACCGGGCGGGCGATGCGGTAGCCGCACCGCTGGAGCAGGGCGAGCATCGTCTGGACGTCGGCACTGGCCGGGACGCCCGACAGGCGTACGCCGCGGCGAAGCGACGCGGCGGCGGTCAGCAACGGAAGGGCCGCGTTCTTCGAACCGTCCACCCTGACCGTGCCGGCGAGCGGACGGCCGGGACGGACGGCGACGGCATCGACGCCGGCCATGCGGGCGGGAGCAATCTCCATCAAGAACCTCCAGGTCATGAGCGGTCGGGACTGAAGGTGGTGCTGGTCATGCCAGTACTTGAGGGGCGATGCCCGCCGCACACGTCCCCGGGTCGCCGAGGGGTGGTGCGGCCCCGGCCCTGCGGGCGGCCCGAGGAAGGGGGTAGGCCGCCGCGCGGGCCGGAAGACGACGTCAGACGCTCACCAGGGCGGGGGCGGGCAGGGCGCAGGTGATCTGCTTGCCGACCGGCGTCGGCTTCACGGTCCATCCCGGGGCCAGCGCGTCGAGGATCCACAGCCCCCGCCCGGCCTCGGTCTCGGCACTGTCCGGGGCCTGATCACGCCGCTCGGGCAGGGCCGCGGGCTCCGGGTCGTGCACCTGGACCAGCACGTGGTCCTCGTGCGGATGGACCTGGACGACCACCGGAGCCCACGGGCCGCACAGCCGCACCACATTGCCAACCAGTTCGCTGGCCACCAGCCGGGCCGACTCCGCGACCTCCTCGCCTATTCCCGCCCCGGCGACCGTCTTGAACACCACGGCCCGCATCTGCTGCAGATGCTCCGGGCTCGCACTCATGTGCAAGACGAACCCGTCGTCGTGGTGCACGAGGTAGAAGCCGCAGGATGCCTGCGGCGGAACGGCGGTAGGTCCGGTGTGGGCCTGGGCTTCGTGCATGGCGTGCTCCCCAGTCGACAGAGCGGGCAGCCGGCCGAGGAGTCGGGCCGGGCTCGGGCTGTGGGTCGGCACGTCGGCCCCCGAGAGCGGTGATTCACCCCGGGAAGTCGGCGCAAGGCAACGGCATATGACACGAAGCGCGATGGGATCATCACGCCTCGCAACCGATAGTCAGGATGCCCCGCGCCAACTCGATTGGGCAATATGCCTCATCGAGATTCCCCAGATTGGTTGTCCATGCCCCGGGCAAAGGCCACACTGTCGCCATGGCCTGGAAGAGGAAGCCCGCCCCCAAGTCCATCTACCGACGTCAACTCGCGGCCCGGCTGAAGGAATTGCAGGACGACTCCGGCAAGACGCTGGCCGAGGTCGGCGCCATCATCGAGGTCAACCAGGGTTCGCTCAGCCGCATCATGAACGGCGACCGCGGCACCACACCGGTCCTGGTGAAGGCCCTGCTCGACTGCTACGGCGTCACCGACCCGGGCGTCCGGGAGGACATCTTGGACCTGGTCCGCGCAGACCAGGCCCAGAAGCAGAAGTGGTGGCGCAAGTACTCCGCCGTCATCAACACCACCCAATACGGCGGCTACCTGGAGCTGGAGCAGAGCGCGACCACCCTGCGTTCCTACGAGCCGCAGCTGATCCCCGGACTGCTGCAGACCCCCGAATACGCCCGCCAGGTGATCACCGCGATGCGGGTCGACCTGGACGTCAAGCAGATCCAGGACCTGGTGGACGTGCGCATGAAGCGTCAGTCCCTCCTGGTCCGCGAGGACGCCCCGAAGCTGTGGGCGGTCATCGACGAGGCCGCCATACGGCGTGTCGAGTCAAACCCGGCGGTGCTCAAGCAGCAGCTCGAGCACCTGCTGGACGTCGAACCCTGCACCAACATCACCCTGCAGCTCCTACCGTTCGACGCCGGGTTCCATCCCGGCTTGTACGGGTCGTTCATGCTCATGGGTTTCCCCGAGCCCAACCCGGACGTGGTCTGGGTGGAGAATCTGACGAACTCGGTGTACTTCGAGGGATCGGACGATGTGGGGCGCTACACCGAGGTCTTCGACCATCTGCGGGCCACGGCCCTCGGCCCGCCCGAGACCCGCAGCCGCATCAAGAACATGATCAAGGAGCTGTAAGTGAGCAACACCAAGCCCAACCCCGCCGAGCTGGACTTCTCCGCCGTCACCTGGGAGAAGAGCCCGTTCAGCGGGGGCAACGACAACTGCGTGGAGTTCGGCGTGATCGGTGACCTGATCGCCGTACGCGACTCCAAGCGGCCCGAGCAGACCCCGCTCGTCTACACGCGGGGCGAGATCGGGGCGATGCTCGCCGGAGCGAAGGCCGGCGTCTTCGACCACCTGGCATAACGCACAACAGCCGGCGGTCCGAAGCGGCCGTAACGGACAAGAAGGCGGCGGCCGACCCCAGGCATAGTGGGGTCGGCCGCCGTCGTAATCTTCCCCCACCATCACCCTCGAACCGAGGGCGCCCACCCCGCAGCAGGAACGTACATCGCGTCGAGCACCGGTTTCCGCCCGACGAGGCTCGCGGAATCCTGGGGCCGACTCTCAGTGCCCTGCGCGACCATGGCAGCCGTGACGATGGCTCCCGCCCCAAACAGCGAACGGCAGATTCCCGCCTGGGCCTCCACCGTTGGACCCGGCTGGGCCGACCTGCTCAACCACCTCCACGACGAGCTGTCCACTCTCGACCCTGCCTACCGGATCGAGGATTTCAGCCCGAGGTTCGGCGGCCTGTGCATCGCCGTCGCCGATCGCTTCGACGGCGGCGAATTCGACGGGGAGTTTGCCGACCGAGCCGCAGCCCTTACCGACGCCAGCCGAGGTCGCCGCCGTACAGACCTGCGAGCTGTGCGGCCAGACCGGACGACCGCGCTTCCACGGGGACCAGCACCGCACCTGGCTCATCACCCTGTGCGAAACCTGCCACTCCCGGCCACGGACCGCCACAGACTCGCCTCTCCGGCTCCGGCTCCGGCTCCGGCACGACGCAGCGACCGCGCCAGACGGCCTCGACACGCCGATGGGATGAGCATCAGGGTCTTTCTCAGCCGTCGCCGTCGTCTGACGGACGGAGCGGGATGACGTTGTCGGGGGCAGGCTGGGCTTGGCTGTCAGGTTGCCGGAGGATGAGGACGGCTGCCGCGAGCGCCATCTGCTCCGCCCGATGCCGGGACTCGGCCTCGGCAGCCCGGGAGTCCTTGAGAGCTTCCTTCAGGCGGACCACCTCCTTGCGAAGCCGCCTTTCGACTTCCGGCGTCTGGTGCGTTTCCGTACGCACCCGCGCATAGAACTCCCCCTTGAGGTCGGCGTGGCGTTTTTGCACCGCCATGCGGTGGACACCGGCCTCTGCGGCGAGGGCGGCGGCCGTGAGGCTGCCGTTGGAGCAGGTGGGCTGGCCGGCCAGGAGACGGTCCATGGCCGCGCGGATGCGCGAGCGTTCGTCCTCGTGCCGCTGGTTCATGCAATAGCCTCCTCGGCGGACTGGGCGGCGGAATCGTGGGCATCGGCGAGTGCACGGAAGCGGCTGGCTGTTCGGCGAAACCGGTCGCCCAGGGGCTGGGGCATCAGGGCCGCCTTCGCATCGAGCCGATCAGCGTGCTCCCGTGCTGCCTGCGCGTGACTGTCGGTGCGGACCGCGTTGTCGCAGCCGAGCTGGCAGGCGAACTGGTTGGGTGCCGTCGCCCCCGGATCCGGATCGCACAGGGCCGTGTCCCGCTTGAAGGCGCAGATGAGGAACGAGTCCGGGTTGTCGAAGAGGACGAGGCCGTCGCGCGCGAGGAACTTGGCGGCGGCCTTCGGGGTGGTCAGGGCGCCCTCGAAGGCGGGGATCGAAGTGGCTCCGAGGAGAGCCCGTCGAGCGGCGGGACCGGAGATCTTCTCGCCGGCCGCCGTGGCGTCGCGCAGACGTGCCGCGGTGGTCGCGGCGGCGAGGGCGGTCTCGACGTCGAGTTCTCCGTGGAAGCCTCTGCGCTCGCGGCTGCCGTAGCCGGTGGAGGTGCGGGCGTCCAGGGCGGTGCGCATGTGTCCGTACTGGATGGCGAGGGCGACCAGGCCGCCGGGGCGGCGGGCGATGTGCCAGGCCAGGTTGTGGAGGGGTTGAGAACTGACCGTTGACCGCCGTGCAGCCTTGGCTCCCGGCGGCGGCAGCCTCATAGCACAGGATCTTGCTGTTGATGCGCGCCGAGAGCGCTCGGCTGGGGACAAAGGCGGTGGTGAGCAGGGGCTCGTCCACCTACAGCTGGACGAGCCCCACGTCACAGATTCGGTCGGTGGCAGCCCTGGATCCACACCGCAATCAGTCCGACCGAGCTGGTCCCCGCCGCGTACGGGACACCACGCAGCGTGCTGAGCGCCACGGTGTGTCGACGGTGGTAGACCCACTGCGCCACATGCTTGACCCACCTGCGAAACCCGCTCGGCGCCTGGGATCCGGGCGTTGGCCGCAAGCAACCTCAACTTTGCCTCTGAGGCTGGCCGTTCATCGCATACCGTGGCGTTCAGAAGGACATCATGCCCGGCATGAGCGACGAGTACCCAATCCCCAAACGACGCCCCTGGTGGCACTGGGCGCTGGCAGCAGTTGGTATTGCCGTCTTCCTTGTCTCCCTCATCTGGGGCCCTTGGTGGGTCGAAGGCCACCACCTCCGAGACGACCGCGGCGAGCTCGTCTCAAGTGCTGGGATCATCATCACCGGGTTCCGCACCATGCTCATCGCCATCGTCGCCGGCGTTCTAACCGGGCTCGGCCTTCGGTACACGCATAAGAGTCACCAGCAGACCGAAAGGCTCTTCGAGCACACCAGGGCGAAGGACCGAGAGCAGGTGAGGCTGACTCGCGAAGGCCAGGTCACCGACCGGTACGTCGAGGCGATCAAGCTGCTCGCGTCAGACAAACTGCACGAGCGGCTCGGCGGGATCTACAGCCTTGAACGCATCATGAAGGACAGCGAACGGGACCACCGAACCATCGTCGAGGTCCTCTCCGCGTTCATCCGGACCAAACTGGAAGAAGACGCAAGGCCGAAGAAAAAGCACAAGAAGAGCGAGGAACGTCCGTACAAGTATCCCCTGGCCGACGAGTTGCTCATCCCGCCGCGCGACGATCTACAGGGGCTGCCTGAAGAGATCCGGGCCGCTCTCTCGGTGCTCAACCGTCGCGACAACGAGCGACGCCGAGCAGTGCCAATGGACTTGCAAGGAGCAGAACTGCACCACCGAGACCTTGAGGGCGTCGACTGGAGGTGGGCGAACCTGAGGCAAGCGAACCTGACTAGGGCAAGTCTGAAATTCGCATGCCTCGAAGGTGCGGATCTCAGCAACGCACGCCTCCAACGTGCGGACATGACCTTGACTGAGCTTAACCGTGCCAATCTGAACTGGGCAGACCTACAGGGCGCCGACCTCGAGGCCTGCGATCTGGAGGGCGCCGAGCTGCAAGTGACGCGTCTGACGGACGCTAAACTGTCGCTAGCCCGCGGGCTCACGGCCGAACAGGTCGGGAAGGCGAAAATCTACTACTCCACCGAACTGCCAGACGAGCTCGAAGTCGACCCGCACATTCAAGCCCGTCGAGAAACCTGCGAAGGATGGAAGGTGAGGCAAGCCGAGGCTAAATCCGAGATTCTGAGGCTCTGCGGATACGAACCCTCGTCGACATCCTCCAGCGAAGATCCTGCGTCTAGCTAAAACTCATCTAATCACTGGCGGGGAAGCAGTACGAGCAGCTCTGGCGAACGGCTGAGCATAGGTAGGCGGAATTCAGATATCGCCATCAGGGCCGATGATCTCGGTGCTACTGGTTCAACGGCAGACAGTCCTACTGTTGATGCTCGTGACGTTCGACGCCTCCTCCAGCGCCTCCTGGAGTCGTTCGTTGCGCAGGGCGAGGTTCTGGATCTGGGCAGCAGCGAGGGCGAGTTGAGCGTTCAGCTCGCGGTTGCGCCGGCGGAGCTTCGCGTTGCGGGCGACGAGTCTGTCATGTGCCGTCGGGCCGCTTCGACGGGCGGCGGGGGTGGCCCGGTGATCAGCGATCTCTCGGGCGATGTCGGGGTAACGGCGGCGGAAGGTGGTTTTGGTCAGGTCAAGGCGGTGGGCCAGCATGAGGACACTGGGCTGCTTGTTGGTCTCGCGGCAGGTGTCCAGCACCTCCTGGAGGTGCTTGTGGACCAGGGCCTCGGGCAGGTCGGGGACGTTGCGAGTCATGCCGGAACAGCCTCCTGCCCGTTCGCCGTCAGGAACTCGACGATCTCGGCCCGTCGGCTCTCAAGGAGCTGTCGAAGACGGGGCGGCAGCGTCGGCCGCGAGGCGATGCGCCCGTCGATGCGGACGACCTCGCGTTGCCAGGCGGCGATGTTCTCGGCGGTCAGTGCGCCGTTGCGGCAGGCCAACGGCAGGCAGCTGCCGTGCGAGGGAAGTCCTTCGCTGTTGCCGCGGCGGCCCTTCTCGCAGAGAGCCTTGGCCGGATCATTCAGCGTTGCCTCTCCAGGGTGAGGACCGCGGCAGCGATGACCGTCATCCGGTTCGGGCTGCAGCGGCTTCGGCGGAAGATCCGCCAGGACTTCAGCCGGGCGACGCCTCGTTCGACGGGAACACGGGCGTGGGCGAGTGCCCGGTTCAGCGTCCGCTCGGTCGGTGACAGTTCTCCGTTGGGAGGGCGGCGGATTGTGGTGGTGACCCAGGCGTCGGCGCCGATGTAGGCGCGGTCGGCCACGATCGGGACGCCTTGGCGTTCGCAGATCCGGATGATGCGGTGGGTGCGGGCTGGGGGTACCCCCGGCCGGAGGCTGGGGGAGGTCAGATCGTGAGCGCGGCCCGGCAGCGCCGGCGAGATCCACAGCAGCCGGCCTTCGGGATCGGTAACGACCTGCACGTTCACGCCGTGGCGCCGGTGCTTGTGGGAGTAATCGGTGCGTCCGTCGCCCAGGCGGTCGCACTCGCTGAGCGTGCCGTCCAGGAGCACGTAGTCCGGGTTGTGCTCGCGCAGGGTCTTGAGCAGTCCCGGCGCCCGGTCGGCGAGGAGTCGCACGACCGCGGTGGTGCAGGCGTGGGCCGTGCCCACGGATATGCCGAACCCGGCGGCGATCTGGGCGAGGGTGTCGTGCTTGCGCAGGTAGGCGAGAGCGACGAGAGCGCGCTGATGTGGGCGGAGCTTGCAGCGTCGGTCACCCTCACGGGTGACGATGAGCATCGTGACCCACTCGACCAGCGCATGAGGCAGGTCGAGTGCGGCAGGACAGGGAACCAACAGGGCTCCCGGGCCAGCAGGTTGAGACTTCGAACACCTCATCCAACGGCGCAGGGGCCCTGCCCGTTGCGGGCACCGAAGCCATCACCCGATCGGTGGCCCCGCTGAAAACGCTCACTCAATCATCAGGGAAGCACAGATGCGGATCATCCGGGATACCGGTGACCTGGTAGGAGATCCGGCCGCACTGGCAGTGGCCCGTTCGAACCGGCGGTGGAGCATCCGATACGGCTCTTGTGGCCGGCAGGGGCCGAGCGGCCACAGGGGGCGTGCCCGGGGAGGGTGATGTGTTGCTCATGCGAGTCCTCGCTTCGAGATGGTCCGGGGGCTACAAGGTGGTGAGGTCGGTGGCGTCCGGCAGTTCGGTGAGGGGCTGCCGCGCGGCACGGGGGATCCCGAGCCGCGCTCGAGCCTGGTGGACGGCGGCGAGCTGGTCGGCCGCCGGGGGTCCCCAGTCGAAGAGCTCCAGGGCCTGCTCGGGTGTGGCCAGGATCCGGATGTGGGTGCGGCCGGTGGCCGGGTCGGCGGATGGCGGGCCGAGGTGGGTGAGGGGGGCTGCGTAGCGGAGGCGGGCGTACGGCTTGTCGGGGTCGCGCAGGTGGCCGAGGAGCAGCGGTTCGCCGAACTCGGCTGTGGCTTCCTCGCCTACCTCCCGGCGCAGTGTGGCGAGCGGGTTGCCGCGGTCCGGGAGTTCGGGGGCGCCGCCCGGCAGAAGGGCCGCGCCGGTGTCCGGTTCGAGAAGCACCAGGACGCGGCCGTCGGGTCCGAGGAGCCAGCTCCAGACCTGGGCCACCGAGAGCTGCTTTGGGGCGGGGCCGGCGTGGAAGGGCAGGTGGTGCCGGGCGCGGGCGGTGCGAAGGGCGCCGGCCCGGTCCAGGACGGTGGGGGCGATCGGGAGGCCGTTCTCCAGCAGGGCGGGCCCGGCGGCGTTGATGCGGGCGCGCAGGGCGGACAGGGCCCGGCGGGCGTCGCCGGGGGCCATCAGGTCCGGTAGCCGGGCGGGTTCGACGAACTCGACGGACGTGATCTCGCGGTCGGGTAGCCGGATGGCGGCGATCTGCTCGTTGTCCCAGGTCCCGCCGTCGTAGACGTGCAGGATCTCGCCGGGGAAGCGCATGCTGGCGGGCGCGTTGAGGCTGTCGGCGCTGACCCAGTCCACGGCGAGCCCTCGGTCGACGGTCATGATGACGCCGAGTTCCTCGCGCACTTCTCGCCCGGCGCCCTGCGCCGGGGGTTCGTTCTCGTCGACGGCGCCGCCCGGCAGGAGGCAGGTCGTGCGGTAGTCGACGTGCTGAACCAGGATGCGGCCGCGTTCGTCTGTGATCAGCACGGACGTTCCCACCCATAGGGCAGCCTCGGCGCGTAAGGCTCCGTACTCCTCGTCGGTCATCATCGTGCTGGGCGGCGTGTCAGGGGAGGGCGTGATGGCCATCTCGTCTCCGATCGTGCGGGGGACCGCGTGGACGGCGGTCGGTCAGGCGATGAGCTGGTGAGGGTCACCCGGCGCGGGGCCGGGGGCGAGCCGAGTGAAGTACTCGGTGCTGATGATCTCGTCGCGTTCTGCTTCGGGCAGGCGCGCAAGCAGGCCGGGCAGGGACCGCTCGCGGGCAACTTCGCTGCGGTGCGCGAGGATCGCCTCCATCTTCGCCGCGGCCCAGGGGCTGACGTCGACGCTGGTGGTCACGTACGAGTCCGGGACCGCGAGGACGGTCTTGCCCACCCCTTCGAGCAGCGGGCGGAGCAGGCCGACGCCGGACTCGGGGTGTGTGGCGGCGTACACCGCAGACGGCTGCCACGGCGCGCCCGCTTCAGGGTGCAGGTGGGCGAGGCCGGCGGCTTCGACGGCGAGCAGGGTGATCTGGTGGGTGCGTACGTGGTCGGGGTGCCCGGTCAGCTGGCCGACTGCGTCGTGGGTGACGACGATGTCGGGGCGGAAGTCGCGGATGTGGGTGACGAGGCGGCCGACTGCTTCGTCGAGGGGAGCGTCGACGAAGCGCGGCTGGCCGGGGGCGGCCTCGGGGTTGCGGGCGTCGTTGTAGCCGAGTAGCCGCGGACTGCCGGCGCCTAGGACGCTCAGGGCGGCGGCGAGTTCGGGCGCTCTGCGGCTGTCGGGGGCCCAGGTGGCGGTGACGACCGCCGTGCGGGCCCCGGCGGCGTGGTGCTGGGCGAGGACGCCCCCGGTGAGGAGGGACTCGTCATCCGGGTGGGCGGTGACGGAAAGCAGGCTGGGCAGCACGGGGGTCTCCAGGGCGGTCACGGGACGGGGACAGGGGTGCCGGTGAGGTGCTCGGCGCGGCGGGCGAGGTGGGGAGCGAGGTCCGGGTGCCCGCCGCGGCCGGCGACCTGGAGGAGCTGGGCGAGCGCGACGAGCTCCCCGGCCCGTCCGGCGGGCGTGTCCAGGACGTGGGCGAACTCCGCGCGGACCCGGGCGGCCGTGACGGGGCGGGTGAGGCTGTAGGCGTGCAGGAGCCCGACGTCGAAGCCGACGGGAACCAGGCCCCAGCCCTCCCAGTCGAGCATGACCAGCGGTGGGCCGGTGAGGTTCGCCCAGTGCAGGTCGCCGTGGCCTGTGGTCCAGGCGCTGACCTGGAACGCGGGGACACCGAGGAACCGGGTGAGGTTCTTGTCGACCCACTGCTGCCGTACGGCCTGCCGGTCGGTCTGGACGGTCGACGTCGCCTCCAGCGCCCGGCGGAGGTCGGCCCACCACGAGGACGGCAGCTCCAGGTCCGCGGTGAGGACCGGGCCACCGGCCTGGAGGGCGGGCAGCGGCACGTACTCCGACAACTCCGCGCGGTAGGCGTGGCCGTGAGCGGACCATTCGAGCACGTCATGGAGCCGCGGCCGGGGCACGGCCGCGGGGAGCGCCTGGTGGGCCGTGGCCGTTCCCTCCCACAGGCGGAGGTTGCGCTTGTCCTCGGGCGCGCAGACCAGGCGGAGCCACCATTGGCCGGCCCGGCGGCCCAGGGTGCGGCCCTGCCAGCCCCACACGTCCGGGCCGGTGGGCGTCGCCTTGAACGTCCGGGCCGCGGCCGCGTGGGCATGACGCATCCGGACCTGGTCATCGCGATCGTGCGGCGGCACGAACACCGCCGTGGACGGGGAACCGGCCGCGGTGTTCACGACCGTGCTCCGCGCGCTCGACCCGGCCCGATCGGGGAGGGGCGCCGACCGCTGTGGCCGAAGCCCGGGACGGGGTGGATGGTCACGGTCATGCCTGTAGTGCCTCCGGTGATCGGGGCTGCTCGGGGGCCGGGAGTCGCAGGTGGGCGAGGGCCGCGTCGAGGGTCTGCTCGGGTGTGAGGGCGCTGGTGTCGATGACGTGGCCGTCGGCGTGCATCCAACCGGTGGCGGCCTGCTCGTAGTCGGCTACCCGCCAGCGGCGGTAGGCGCGTACGGCTTCGCTGCGTGCCTCGTCGCCGGGGAACTCCCGGCTGGTCGCGATCCGCTCCCGGAGTACCGCCGGGGCGGCGTGCACGACGAGGTGGTGGAAGCCGCCGTCGGCCTGGCGGAGCGGGGTGAAGATCTCCTCGGCGTAGGCGGGGCTGAGGACGGTCATCGGCACGATGACGGGGCCGCCCGTGTGCCGGACCAGACCGGCGACGAGGGCGCCGGTCAGGTGCCGCCACAGCGGAAGGTCCTGGTAGTCCCGGGGGCGCTGGGCGTGTCCGGCGAGCGTGCTGCGCAGCAGGTCGCCCACGGCCTCCGGGTCAGCGGTCATCGCGCCGGGCAGAGCGCGGCACAGCCCGGCGGCGAGGGTCGTCTTCCCGCCGCCGAACGGGCCGTTCAGCCAGACGATCATGCGTCCGTCGTGGTCGTGGTGATCGCGTCGGTGGACCGCGCGGGGGCCGGGAGGTGTCCGTTCCGGCCCGGCCACCGGAACACCAGCCGGGAGGACGCCTTGTCCAGGACGTCGCCGGCGGGCAGCAGATGGTTGGGGGTGCCGGCCGGGTGGACGGTCAAGGCGGGGTCGGCGCCGTTGCCGTCCTCGGTGCGCACGTCACGGTCCCAGGCCCGCACCATGTCCGCGACCTGCTCGGCGAGCTGGGGGCCCTGCTTGCCGAAGGCGTGAACCACCCACTGCGATTCCCACTCGCTGGGGCTCTTGCCGTGCCGGGTCTTGACATGAACCAGGTAGGCCAGCGACGCGCCGTCCACGACTGCCGGGGCGTCGCTGCCCTTCGCGATCTGCGTGACCCCCTCCTCCGGGTCCTGGTGAGCGGCCAGGCGGCAGAACCCCTTGAGGGTCGTAGCGGCGTAGAGCTGAAGCGAGCCGAAATAGAACCGTCCGCGCATGGTCACCCCCGTGGCGACCTCATGCCGCGGCCCGCGCAGCGCCTCTTCCAGACCCGTCGTGTCGGCGGCGGTGCCGTGCTCGAAGCGCAGCGTCAACCCGCCGTCGAGAAGGGAGACGACCGGAACCGTGCGGGCCTGCTGTCCCTGGTCCCGGACGAACCCGCAGTGTGTGAAGTGGCGGGCCTCCAGTACCTTCCCGCGCCGCTCGAAGGTGACCGCCCGCGTGTAGCCGCCGATCTCCAGCGGCATGACCAGGCGCCCGCCCTCGGCCAACTGGTCCCGCCAGGCCGGGGCGATGTCCCAGCAGTTGTAGGTGATCATGCTGCCGTCGAAGCCGCCGCGGGGCACGAGGTGCGCGGGCGCGCCGAGGGCTGCGTCGGCTTCGACGGCGGTGACGCGTCCGCTGCCGGCCTCCGTGAGGAAGGCGCGGGTGCGGCGTACGACCCACGGGTCGATGTCGACGCTCACCACGCGACCGTCGGGCCCGGCGGCGTGGGCGATCAGCTCGGCGTTGTAGCCGCCGGATCCCGCCTCGAACACGATCGCTCCCGGTTCGAGGTGCAGGTGCTCGAGCATGTCGGCCTGGAGCCAGGCCGCGGAGACTGAGCTGATGGCCGTCCCGGTCTCGTCGCGTCGGGTGATGACGGCCCGGTCGCCGCCGTCGTATGCGGCCGCGAGGCTCGCTTCCGGGGCGAAACGGTGGCGGGGCACGGTCCGCAGCGCGTCGCGGACGGGCTCGGACGGGGCCCAGCCGCCGTCGATGACCGTCTGGGCCATCGCCTGGCGCAGCCGGACGGCCTCGGCCGGCTCACTCGGCACGGGCGGCCGATCGGCGGCGAGCGGGTAGGAGACCACAGGCGGCAGGTCCGGGATGACGCCGGGCCACACGCTGTCGATCGCAAGTGCGGCCGGGACGAAGATGCTCCCGACACAGGTGAGAGTGTGCAGGTCGAAGAACTCCCAGCGGTCGAACTTGTCCGCCTCCGCAGTGGTCAGGGTCCCCGTCCACGTGGTGATGCGGACGACGGCCGTGAGCCGCGGAATGCCGTGGCTGTCATCGACCAGCATCGTCACCACGTGCGCGTCGCCCGGGTCGGCGACCAGGCCCGTCTCCTCGGCGAGCTCGCGCACCGCGGCGGAGGCGAAATCCTCCGGGCCGCGGGTCTTGCCGCCGGGCAGCTCGAGCATGCCGTCGCGGGAGCGGCCGAGCAGGACCCGGCCGGCGTCATCGGTGACGACAGCGAGGGCACCGGTCAGAGCATGAGCGGTGGTCGGCCGCTTCTCGACGGCCCTCGTGCCGGTGTGGCAGGGACCGCGCAGGACCAGGACGGCCAGGCCGTCCGCGTCCAGACGTTCCACCGTCTCCCAGCCGGCAGCGAGCACGGCGATCTCGTCCTCGTCCAAGGCGATCCCGCGCCGCTCCTCGGGCGTGGTCTCCGCCACCGGGGTGATGACGACGAGAGCACCGCCGTCCCTCAGCCGCTCACCCAGCCCGTGAACGATGCGCCCCCTGTCCTGCACGAACGGGTACATCAGCCGCATGACGACCAGGTCGTACCCCTCTTCATCCAGCGGGGCAGGATCGTCACGCTCGATGTCCAGGTGCAGCCAGCGCACGCCCTCGACGCCGGTGTACTCCTCGCGGGCCCGGGCGAGCGCGCTGTCGGCGAAGTCGCACGCGTCCACGGTGTAGCCGGCCGAGGCCAGGAACACCGCCAACTCGCCGGTGCCACAGCCAGCGTCGAGGGCCCGGCCGCCAGCCGGGGCCGGTACGTGCTCGGCGAGGAGGGCCTTCTCCTTGTCGCCAAGCTGACGGAAGCCTTTTCCGACGGCGTAGTGGTTGGACCAGTCGGCCCGCGTGTATCCCACAGATTTCTCTCCTGGTACGTCAGCGGTGGGTGGTGCGGTGCTGCCGCGGCAGCGCGAGGGGCCCGTACAGGGCGGCTGGCCGCCGGGCCTGAAATGCCCAATACCGGTCACCATATGACCAATGCCAGAATTCGGTCGCATGGTTGACCAGTCCGGCCGACGACAGCGCGGCCTTGAGGACGCCCCAGTTCGTGCGGGCCCGGTCGCTGAGGCCGGCGGCGTCGGTGTAGCAGGCGCCGGCCGATTCCTCCGGCGACGCATTGACCCGGACCCCCATATCCAGCTCGCGGCCCTGGTGATCGACGAGCGTCAGGTCGACGGCCGCACCCGCGGAGTGCGGCGCGATCTCCGGGGGCGACACGAAGCGGCTGGCAGCCTCCCGGATCTCGGCGGCCTGCCAGTCCGGATGGGTGCGGGCCAACTCATCGGAGTACTCCTCGAAGTAGCGCCGCTGCAACGCCGGCGGCCGATACCCCTCGACAAACAGCAGATCCACCCCAGTGGGCAGCAGCGACCGCGCATGCAGCAGCCGGGTCAGCACCCCCTGCCGCACATGGGCAAAGGCCCCGGCCGCGTCCTGCTTGCGGGCATCGACCTTCAGGCCGTGCGTCCGCACGTCCACGAGCTCCTCACCGCACTCCTCGAGGGGGACCGCGGCGACTCTGTGGTCGGACATCAGCACGATGCTGCTCACTCGGTCCCCCAGTCCCAGGCGTCGAAGTAGGCGGCCACCCCGGTTCGGCGAGCTTCGGCCACGGCGCTGAGCCGAGCGAAGTCGCGAGGCGGCATCAGCGCCTCCCACTCGGCCAGGGGCAACACGCGCACCTCGTCGTGCTCGCGCGGATCCACCACGATGCTGCGGATCTGCTCCGCGGTGAGCCGACCGCCGTCGAAGACCAGGCCGAGCGTGCTGTAGGGCCACTCGGCGCCGGGCAACCCGTACACGGTCGCCAGCAAACGCGGCGGGCCGGACACCGTCAGCCCGGTCTCCTCCTGGCACTCACGCACCGCCGTGCCGAAAGGCCGCTCGCCGGGATCCATCGTGCCGCCCGCCAACTGCCATGGGTGCGTGGGAGAGTAGACGGAATGCAACTGCAGGGGCCGGTCGTCCTCGTCGGTGAAGTACAGACACGCGAAACAAGTCGCCTTCGGCACCATCTCGGCATACACCTCGGGTGGCAACCAGCCGGAGCGCTCACCACCGTCCCGCAGGCCGCGCCCGGCTGCCTGCTCGCCGATGACGCCCGGCTCTTCCAGGCGCGTCATCCGCATCAGCGCCGTGCTGCTGGCGAATCCCAAGGCGCGGTACAGCGGGGCGGCCTCCTCGCTGGCGTGGAGCTCGAACAGTGTGACGTGCTCGGCGTGGAGCTGATCGAGGAGTGCGCTCAGGGCCGCTCTGGCGTACCCGCGGCGCCGGAAGTCCGGGCGTGTGGCCACGGCGTGGACGCGCGCGGCCAGCCCTTTGGGATAGGCCGGCGCCGGGAGCACGGGGTGGATCAGGCCGAGGGCGCAGGCGGCCATCGAACCGTCCGGGGCATCGACGACGAACGCCCGCGCGTCTCCCGCCGCGGCCAGCCGGGGCACCAGCTGAATGGTGCACCGCCGGATCCACTCCTCGCTCAACGGCTCGGACAGGATGTACTCGGAGCGCATCCGCACAATGCCCTCAGCATCGGCGGGCGTCGCCGTACGCACCGGCACTTGCTGCACAGCGCCCGGCTCCGCAACGGGGAGCGCGGGCGGCTTCTCGTGATTCACGAAGGTTCTCCCACAGGCGAGTTGGCTTCGCGCTCGGCGCGCAGGCGGGTCAGCGTCCGGTGGCCGCGCTCGATCAGTTCCGGCTCGCCGTGAGCGATGCCGAACTGGATGCCGCTCACGGCATCGAGCGCCGTGTCGATGACCAGGCGGGCCTCCTCGGCAGCAGTCAGGGACCTGCTGTATCCGCTCATGAACGCCTCATACAAGTCAGGCCGGCTGGCCCAGGCATCGGACAGACGGACCAGGTCGCGCACCGCAGGACCCGGTTCACTCCGTTCCAGGTCGATCACGGCCACGCTGCCGTCGGAGTCGTCGTACAGGATGTTGCGGAGCTGGAAGTCGCCATGGGTCTCCACATACTCCAGCGGCATCAGGTCCTCGGCCTGCCGGACCAGCTCACGAACGAACTCCTCATCACCCGGCGTGAGGTAGGGGCGAGCTGCCGCCAGGTGCCGGTCGGCCTTGTCGACGGCCGGTCCGCTGCCAGCGGGAGCCGGGTACGAAGGTGTGGACTCATGGATCCGGCGCGCGAGCGCACCGATCCGGTGGAAGACCTCTCGCTCCCGCACCGGAGCGAGGACCCTGCCATGCAGGGGCCGGCCGGGCAGCGCGGTGACGACAACGGCCCGCAGACTTGCGTCGGCGGCCACCAGCCGGGGCGCGGCCGCACCCAGCGACACGGCCCAGCCGCGGAGCGCGGCCACTTCGCGCTGGTGGAAACGGTCGTTCTGGTGGACCTTGACGTACCAGGTGCCGCCCTCGGCGCCGTGCGCTCGCCAGACGCGGCTTTTCGCCCTTGCCCAGGAGACGTCCGTCCAGCGGGTGATCCGGCCCACCGCCCGTTCGGCGAAGGCGTGCACCGCGTCCCCCGGGACGGCGCCGTGGCTGCCGTGGTCGGGGACCAGGAGCAGCCGGTCGACGGCCGGGTCGTAGGCGATGGGGTCGCCCGTCTTCTGGAAATGCACGCCCATGTGGGCGCCGGCCCGGTAGGCGTCCAGTCCCGCCCGGCAGTACGCGACCATTGGCCCCGGCAGTTTGTCGAACGAGAACCAGCCCATGGCATCGCACACTCGAGATTCCATGACCTGAGGGGTGCCGTGCCAGCGCCGCACCTCGAAGAACACTCCGACGCGTGCTCCGCCGCCGGGCGAGCGGTGGTGGATGGTGACGGCCGCGCGGACATCAGCCGGGTCGACCATGACACCGGTCTCCTCGCGGGTCTCACGGACCAGCGCCGTGACCATGTCCTCCCACGGGCCGTCGAGATGTCCGGACGGAAGATGCCAGCAGCCGGCGGCGTACACGTCACCGGCCCGCCGGGACAGCAGCACCTCGGCCCCGGCCGCGCCGTCGCGAACGGCGATCAGGTGAACGTCGAGCGGCTCGGTGTGCCGCTGGCCGGTCATGCGGCACCACCAGGACGGTAGCGGGTGCAGCCAGTGACGGCCGCGCCGGGCAGGGTTTCCACCGAGGAGGACGCACTGGGGAGCGTTTTATGAACATTGGTCATGGCATGTCTCCGTTGTTGTCACGGCCGGGGTGGGGAGGAACCAGGACAGGGCACCGCTGTCGGTTGTCACCCGTTGCGTGCCGTCGGCGCGGATCTGAAGCTGATAGGCCTGCGGGGATCCGGCCGCCCGCCACCGGCCGGCGACGTCCTGGATTTCCGCCCAGATGTCGCGCGGCCCGGCGACGGTGACGTCCCAGCGGCGGTAGCCGGCGGGACGCACCCGCATCCACGAGCCGCACTCGGGCGCGCCGATCGTCAGATCCTCGGCGCCGAAGTGCCGAACCAGCCCGGGGAAGTAGTGATCCAAGGCCAGCCACATGCCCCGTGCGGAGTCCGGCGGGGGCTCCAGTCGGGTCCGCTGGGTCCAGTCGCCGCGCGAGGTGGCGATCCGGTCGCGGAACTCGCGGGACAGGAACAGCCGGTCAAAGCCCCACCCTCCGCGGTGCCCGAACTCCACCGCGGCCAGCGTCCCCTCCACTGCTCCGGACGATGTCTTGGTGACCACGGCCAGCCCCGGCCAGGACGGCGAAGAGGTACCCAACGTCATCAGCGCGCGCCCGCCTGGCGCGATCTGGTCTACCAGGGCCAGCGGGACCCGGGGTACCGCGAAGGACACGAAGATCCGGTCGTACGGCGCGGTCTCGGACCATCCTGCGGTGCCGTCCCCGGTCACGACGACGGGCCGGTAACCGAGCTCGTGCAGCCGGGCCCTGGCGGCCTCGCTGACGTGGCGGTCGACGTCTACGGTGACGACTCCTTCGTAGCCGCACACGAAGCACGCCACCGCGGCGGTCACCGCCGCTCCTGTGCCGACATCCAGGACCCGCTGCCCCGGCCGCAGATCCAGCTGCTGCAGCAGGCGGGCGGTCATGCCCATGGTGCTGGACATCGCGGTCATGGCACCCCCGCGACGCGGCCCAGGCGCCCGGCCGAGGATCGGCTCACCGTCGAGCTGGATCGCCACGCTGTCCCCGCTGTGGAGCACACGCAGCAACTCGTCCCTGTCGTCCGGCCGCGCCCAGTCCAGCAGATCCCAGCGCGGCGGTGCCTCGTCGGGCGCCGAGCGCCGCACGTACGCCTGCGGCATCAGCACCTCGCGCGGCAGCGCCAGCAGCGCCTCACGCACGGGGCCGGAGCGTACGTCGCCGCTCTCCTCGAGCCGGGCAGTCATCGCCACCCGGGCGGGCGCGGTTGCGGATGCGGCGACGGCGGACTCCGGATCCGCGTGGGGTACTGCGGGTGTGACGGGGGCGGACAGCACGGTGACCTCCAGGGGACCTGGCGGTACGGGAGAAGCGGAGGGCACAGCCGCTGCCGACGCGTTCGAGTTCTCGCTCACGCTGCATCGCCTCCCCGCGAGCGGTCTCGCCGGGCATCCTCCGTATGCGCGGGCCCGCGCACGGCCCGGCTGGCCGACGAGGGCGCAAGGGCGTCAGCGGGACTGTCTGGCGGGGCCGGCATCTGCCGCAGCGCGCGCAGCGGAGAGCGCAGAAGGACCACGACGGGGACGAGCAGCAGGCAGGCCCCGGCGGTCAGGGCGGGCCGCACCCCGATCCACGTGCCCAGGCCGCCCGCGAGCAGTGCGGCCACGGGGCGGGCGCCGGACGTCAGCCAGGTGCTCACGGCCTGCATCCGCGCCTGCATCCCGGCCGTGGTGATGATCTGACGGATCGATCGCTGGGTGGTACCCGCGGCAGCGGCGCACGCCAGCTGCATGAACAACGCCACACCGATCGCGATCTGCCAGCGAAGGCCGCGGGAGGCGAGCAGCAGCGGGAGCTGGGTCAGCGGGGTGATCGCGAACGCGGCCAGCATCATCGGCCCCGGCCCCCACCGGCGGGCCAATGCCGGGGCGGTCAGTGCCCCGGCGGCCGCACCCAGCGCGCCGAGTCCCAGCACCACGCCGAACGCGGTCGCGCTCATCGCCAGGGACCTCAACAGGTACAGCGCCCATAGGGTGTTGAGCAGCCCGAGGGCGAACGAGGACGTGGCGTTGACCAGGGTCAGGGTCCACAGCCGGTCATCGCCGCGCACGTACCGCAGGCCCTCGCCGATCTCCTCACGCAGCCGGCGGACCTTCGGCCGATGCGGGGCAGGTTCTCGGGCCTGGATGCGGGCGGTGCATCCGGCGCTGACCAGGAAGGAGGCGACGTCGCCGAGCAGGGCCCGTGCAGGGCCGAGCACTGCGGTCAGCGCGGCGCCGAGGTGACTTCCGGCGGTCGAAGCGATCGCGAACAGCGCACCCACGCGGCTGTTGCTCCGCTGAATCAACGACCGGTCGACGAGGCTGGGCAGCAGGCTGATGGCCGCCGCGTCGTGCAGCACGCCCGCCGCTCCCTGCACCACGGAAACGATCATGAGCTGCGTCAGGGTCAGCGCGCCGAACGCGGCCGCCACCGGGATGGTGGCGAGCACTGCCGCGCTGACCAGGTCACCGGTGATCATCTGCCGGCGCTTGGAGTGCCGGTCGGCGAGCGCGCCGGCGTGCAGGGCGAGCAACGCGGGAGGGAGCTGCCCCAGGAAAGACAGCCACGCGACCTGGGCGGTCGTGGCGTCCAGGTGGAGCACGGCCAGCACCGGCAGCGCCATCTGAGTGATCGAGCTGCCGGTCACGCTCGCGGCCTGACCGGTCAGATACCGGCGGAAGTCCCGATGCCGCCACAGCGAGTCACCGGACGCAGTGGTTGTGGCAGGGTCGGTCCAGGACGTCACGGAGCACCTCCTCGGCTTCCTTCAGGCGCTCCCGCAGCCTCATTCCGGGCACGCCCGTACGCCCCCCAGCACTGGGGGACCGCGGCGGGACCGCTCAGCGGCGCGGCGACAAGGTCTCCGGCCGGGAGGGCGGGATTGACCGCCCGGTAGGCGTCAACCGCTCGGGCCGGGCCCGGGACCCAGCCGTCGGGGCCGGACAGGACACCGGCGGCCCAGCAGACCGGCACCACGGACATCACCACCGCCGCGGCGGGATCGGCGCCCACCATGATCCGTTTCTTCGGGCGATGGGCATCGGCCACCCCGGCGGGCAGCGCAAGGATGAATGCCGGCGCCGCGGCGGCCAGCAACGGCACCTGACCAGGTGAGGCATCCGGCTCCAGCACTGCGGCCACCGACAGTGCCGCACCGTGGACCGATGCCCCCGCGAGGGTTACTGCCTCGCCGGACCAGTGCGTGGGGAAGGACCGGTTGTTCCGCAGAGGAACGCCGGTGCCGGAAGGTGCTGGTGCATCGAGGGCTGTGCTGGTGGCCGTCACGGTAGGCTCCGCTCCGGCCGGCGGGCGAGGGTGTGCACGAGGTGCCCCATGTCCCGGTGAGGGCTCCGCCAGGACGCGGCCCACTCCAGCTCCAGCGCCGCCGCATACGCGGCGGGTCCCGGAGCCCAGGTGTTGTCGAGGTGGTCATGGAAGATCCGGATGCCCTGCCAGGGCAGTGGCGTAAGCCCGTGCTCGGCCGCGAGCCGGTCGAGGGCTCCGGGGTCGTCGGCGCGGGTTTCCCGGCCGAGATTGCCGACGCTCTTCTCCGCTCTGGACTCGATGAGCTGGCGTGCGGTCTCGTAGTCACCGGCCAGTGCCTCGCGTACGCCGATGGCCCGGCGGTTCTTGGCAAGGATGCTCAGCAGGCCGCCCGGTGCGACGGCCGCAGTCAGGCGGGCAACCACAGCACCGGGCTCGTCCAGGTACATGAGCACGCCGTGACAGCACACCCCGCCGAACCGCTGCCCGTCAAAAGGGAAGGACTCGAGGTCGGCCTGGAACAGCCGGACACGGCCGGCGAGCTCGGGCCGGGCCGCGAGGCGCTCGGCCGCGGCGGCCAGCATCCGAGCCGAAGGGTCGATGCCGGTCACCTGGTGCCCGGCGGCGGCGAGGCGGAGTGTCATCTCACCGTTTCCGCACCCGACGTCCAGGATTTCGGCGGGCCCGGTCGGCAGCTCGGCGAGGAGCCGACGCTCGACCACGTCGTGGCGGAGTTGGCCTCGTGCGCTGTCGGAGTGGGCGGCATACGCGGCGCCCACCGTGTCGAACCCGGTCACCGCGACCACCCCAGCTCCGTGTAGGCCCGGCCGGCCCGGATGCCCTCGATCGCTGTACAGGTGTAGGAGACGGTCGGCTCGGGCAGGTCCTTCGTGCTCCACCACTGCCAGGCCACGCACTTGTCCGGCTCCCGGATCTCCGGTGTGCCCTCCCAGCGCCGGGCCCGGAAGAAGAGCTGGATGCGAGGCGGGTCCGTGGGGCGTTCCCTCATGTGCACGGTGTGGACGAGGTCGACGTCGGCCGGGTCGATCACCAGCCCCGCCTCCTCGCGTGCCTCCCTCACGAGGCATGCGGTTGCAGCCTCCTCCTCGCAGTGGCCCGCGAGCACGTGCCAAGCCCCACCCGCGTACGCCGAGCTGGGATGCCGCAGGCCCAGCAGGACCTGGCCGTCCCGCTCCAGGTAGAGGTGGACACCGACCACGTTCGGCACGGTCCCGGACGGTGCCTCCGCCCGCGCGGCCCCTGCGGTCGTCGTCGGACCGTCGGCGGGCAGGGGATGTTCGGCGGCGTGCCGCTCCAGCAGTTCCCGGGTCGAGGGCAGCATCGTCATGTGCGGGAACTTCTCCGGCCGCACCCAGGCGAGCATCACCCCCTCGGTGAGCGGCAGACGGGCGGGGTCGCCGCTCCAGCGGCCGGTGAACAGCTGGATCGGCACAGCTGTTCCGTCGGTGCCGGTGACGTGCTCGACCGCGTACGGCTCCAGGTCCGCGACCGTCAGGCCGGCCTCCTCGTGCAGCTCCCGGCGGACCGTGTCGAGCAGGGTGCGGTCCTGCGGCTCCCGGCCGCCGCCGAGCAGCGACCAGCAGCCGGGCTCCCAGATCCACGGCTTGTTGGCGTCCCGCAGGTGCAGCAAGTAGCGGCCGTGGCCATCGTGGATGATCGCGGAGGCGTTCACAGGTTCCGGCTGCCCGTCCAGCTGTGCACGAAGGAGTTTCGCGCGCAGGGTCGGTGAGGTGACCTCCGGCAGGGCCAGCCACCGGGCGCCGGACACTTCCTCGTCCTGCAGGGTGATTGCCGGCGGTTCCTCTCCGGCGAGGTAGAACACGTAGCGGAAGTCGTAGTGCTGGTGGGTACCTTCGCCCTTGACGGGGTTGGCGTCGATGTCGTGGACGTCGATGTCGATCGGAGAGCCGAGGAACCGCGGGGTCAGGCACAGGGCCCCGGGCGGGATCCCGGCCTCCTCCGCCACCTCGCGCAGCGCCGCGGCGAGCAGTGTCCGGTCCTCAGGCTCGATGTGGCCGCCGGGGGTGAGCATGAGACCGCCGGTGGCCCGGTGCCGGATGTGCAGGACCCGGCCCTGGCGGTCGATCACGACGGCGCTGCACGTGACGTGACCGGGCAGCGTCGTCCGGGCCGTCATCTCGGCGGGCCGGTCCAGGGCAGCGAGGAGTCCGGCCAGGGCATCACGCTCGTCAGGGTGGTGACCGAGATACGCCTCGACGGTCTTACGGATCGAGGAGGAGTTGGGGGGCATGAGCGTCGTCTCGCCTTCGACATAGAGGGCAGGTGAGGGGATCCGGTGCTGTGGAAGGTGCGCTGGTGGGTCAGTTCGCTGCCTTGTAGTCGGACGGCTGGCTGCCGCGGGGACCGGGAAGCAGGTCGGTCACCGGCGTGAGTCCGTACTGGGCGGCCTGGGCGGTGAACATGCCCTGGTACAGGCCACCTGCGCGGGCCATCAGGTCCTCGTGGGTGCCGTCTTCGACGACGCGCCCCTGGTCGAGGACGTAGATGTGGTCGGCGTTCATGGTCGCGGCGAGCCGGTGGGTGACGAGGACGACCGCGTGCCCCTCCTCGGCCAGAGACCACAGCCCCTCGAACGCGGCGATTTCCGCATGGGGGTCCAGAGCGCTGGTCGGCTCGTCGACCAGTAGGAACGGCGCCTGCCTATACCTCGTTCGAGCTGTCCCCAGCTTCTGCCACTGTCCGCCCGAGAGCTGGACACCGCGTTCGTAGCCCTTGAACACGATCGAGTCCCAGCCGTGTGGCAGTCCCTCGATCAGATCGAGTACATCCGCCTCCTCGGCGGCTTTGCGGACGCGGTCCATGTCCCGGGGCCGGTCACCGGCGCCGATGGCGACGTTCGCGGCTGCCGTCATCTCCCAGCGCGGGAAATCCTGTGCCAGCAGCCCGACCGCGGCGAACACTTGAGCACGGTCTGCCTCGCGGAGCTCAACCGGCTGGCCGGAGTCGCCCTCCCACCACACGCTCCCCTCCGTGGGCAGCAACAGCCCAGCCAGCACCTTCGTCAAGGTGGTCTTCCCCGAGCCGTTCGCACCCACCAGGGCCGTCACCTTCCCCCGGGGAACCCGCACGCTCACCTCCTTCAGGGAAGGACCGTCAGCTCCCGGGTAGGTGAACGACACCGTCTCCGTGCGGACCTCCCGCACCGGCGCGGGCAACGGCATACCGGAGGGCGGGATGGCGTTCTCACCCGCCACCTTGATGGCGTCCTCGGTGTCGGTGAGGAACAGCAACTCTTCGTACAGCCGGTTGACCTGCTGCACCAGCGACGTGAGCCGCGCCGTCGAGGTACGGATGGCGATCACCGCTGTCCCGCCCACGGCGAGCGGCAGACCTCCCGACGCCAGGAGCCACCACAGCACCCCGTAGCAGGCCAGCGACGCCATGCCGGCGAAACCGCCCGCGACCAGGTCCGTGGAGGCCTGTGCCCGGGCAAGGCGCCGTTGCTCAGCCTCCGTCTGCCGCGACATCTCCTCGTAGCTGGACAGCAGCTTCGTGCCGGCGGCGTGCACGCGGATCTCCCCGGCGGCGTGCGGGCGGGTCAGATAGGCCAGCAGGGAGGCGATCGCCCGCCGGTGGTCGACCCAGTTCAGACGGGATAGGTACTCGCGGCGCGCGGAGCGCACCGCGCCCCACCCCTTGGGCAGCGCGATCGCCAGCAGCATCGGCAGCAGCGCCCAGTGCAGCGACGCGAGTACGACCGCGGCCGCCGCCATACCGATCACCACGTTGCCCACGCCGACCGACAACCGGAGCATGCTGCGGGCCGAGTCCGTGCCGAACTTTCCCGCCTCCAGGACCCGCTGGACCTCCGGCCGCTCGGTCGCCTCGACCTCGACGTGGGTGACGGCCGTGTAGTACCGGGCGGAGACCGCCCGTTCCACCTGCGGCTCCAGCCGTCCCGACATCGCCGTCGACCACGCCGACAGCACCGCGGTGGCCACCGCGGTGACCGCAAGCACGGCCAGCGACGGCAGCGCCTCGCGGAGCTTGTCCGCGGTCGGACCGTCGGCGAACAGCCGGGTGAGTACGCCGTTGACCGCCACCAGCCCCCAGCCGGCCATCACACCTTGCCCGAGCTGTGCCGCCACGACCCCGGCGAGCGCCCGCCAGTCCGTCTCCCAGCCGGTGCGCAGCACCATGCCCACCATCTGCGGGAGCGCGGCCGCCATGTGCCTGAACTTCAGCCGGGTCAGCGGCCCTTCATGGCGGACGTAGGACTGGTCATAGCGCAGCCGACCGCCGTACAGCTCCCGCTCGGCGTCCGAGATGCTGTCCGTAGCCGTTGCGGCGGCCTTCGGGAGGTCCAGGGGCTCGGCACTGCCTGATTCGGCCTGCGTCAATGTGTTTCCTCCGGAGGCGTGGTGGCGGCGTCGGCATGTCCAACGACTCCGCCACGATTTCGAACGCGTGTCATTCGGTCGGGTTGTGCACCCTGGGATTCCACGGTTCCTCGAAGGTGCGCAGTGCATCCACCCTTGCCGTGCAAGAGTGCGCGGGCGAAGGCGTGTTGGCCGAAACGCCGGTGTTCGGTCGCTGCGGCTGTACGCGGCCAGCAGGCAACTTGAGCGTGCTCCCTGACAGTCGGAGGCGGCAGGTGGCTTCTGGCCTTCGGTGGAGCAGGCCGATGCAGATGGGTACCTGTGGCTGGCCAGGGGATTGGGCTAGGCGGCGGTGCGCTGAGCGGTCAGCAAGACCGCCGCGAGCGTCCCGGCTTCGGTGATCCGGCCGTCGCTGCACATCGCTACTGCCTCTTCCAACGCGACCCAGCGCAGCTCCATGTCGGCCTCGCTCGCGTCTCGCTGGTGCTTACCGATATGCAGGCCCCGGGCAAGGTACAGGTGTTCACGGGTGCGCGCGCCGGCGGGCATCCGCCACATCATGGTCAGCAGCTCGACCTCGTCGGCGAGGATGCCGGCCTCCTCGAGCAGTTCCCGGCGGGCAGCAGTCAGCGGGTCCTCGACGGGCTCGCACCCGCCACCGGGGCACATCAGCAGCCGTTGCCCGCATACGTAGACGTTCTCCTCCACCAGGGCGATACGGCCCCGGTCGTCGAGGGCTACGACACGCACGCCGTCGACCGACTCAACGTACTCGTAGGTCCCCAGGCTGTGGTCGGCGCGCCGGACCGAGTCGCGGCGCACCACCACCCGGACTCCTGTGTACTGCACGGTCGACGAGACCGTACTCCAGCCGTCGATCATGTGTCTTCTCCTTCAGACGGTGCTGTGCCAGCAGGAGGCACAGGGCTGTTTGGAGCGCGGAAGCGCGGCGGAGCTGTCCCGGTTAGGTCGTGCGGTCGGTGATGTAGAGCAGTGCCGGGGGGTGGCGGCGGCCGTTGACCTGGAGGGCGAGGTGGTAGCTGCCCGGGGCGAGGGCGGCGGTACCGGTGGGCTTCAGGGGGTGGGTTTTGGCCAGGTGCAGTGGTGTGCCTGCTTTGACGGTGGCCCGGGTGAGGTGGGCGACTTTCTCCCTGGCTGTGGTGCAGGGGGCGGTGCGGGTCAGGACGTACATGACGTGGACCGGAGTGTCAGTGGGGGCGGTGAGTTCGGCTTCGAAGGCAAGGACCTCGCCGAGCCGGTACTCGGTGTGGAGCAGACGGAGAGGGGAGACGCTGACGGCCGCTTGGGGGTCGTAGCCGGTCAGGGTGTAGGCGGGGGCCCAGCCGTCCTTGAGCCGTGCTTTGAGAGCCTCGCGGGTGATGAAGGCGAGTTCGGCGTCCGCGGCACGTCCTTCGGCGCGCCATCTGGCCAGGGTGGCAAGGACGAGTTCCGGTTGGGTGCGGGCGATGTCACGCAGGTGGTTGGCGACCGACGTGGTTACGAAGCGGCTGCTGTCGGCGTACAGCGTGTCGAGCAGGGGAAGAGCAGCGTCGACGGGCAGGTCGGTGCCGACGGACCAGGGCAGGTGGGGGCGAAGAGCCTCACTGGCCAGGCGCCGCACTCGATGGTCGGGGGCGGCGGCCCACGTTGCGGCCGCCGCCAGAGTCTGTCGGGGGTAGGTGTTGAGGAAGGTACGGACAGCGTCCTCGGCGGAGAAGTACGGGGTGAGGGCGGCGAGTGCGGCAAAGGCCCGGTCGAGGTGGTCCGAGTGGAGGTGGTGAGCGGCCACGTAGGCGGAGTGCGGGGCGTAGACGTACAGGCCGAAGTCGGTTTCCGCGCCGGCGGCCTCCGGGGTGACCGGCAGGGAGCGCAGCAAGGTGTCGAGGGCGGCTGGCCCGGTGGCGGGCAGGTGCTGGTGTAGGCCTTCTGCCGTACGGGCGATGCGGGCCTTGAGCTCCAGACGGGGGAGGTCTGCGGTGACCTGGGCGGTGAAGGAGGCGGCGTCGAAGTCGGGGCAGGCGTCCTGCATCTCGCGCCCGATCCGGGCGATCCGTTCGGGGTGCAATGCCCTTTCCTTCATGGGCACTTGGGAACTCATTGGCTCACCCTAGTGGCGGTTCGGGCCGGAGATGGGTGGCTCGACGGTGATTCCCCCGTCAGGGGTACTGGGACGGTGTGCCTGCTGGCGGACGGCAGCGCGTACCAGCAGCCGAGGGTGGCGTGAGCTGTCACAGGGAGAGGCGGTGTGCAGGACTGCGAGGTTGTCCCAGACGACCAGGTCGCACTGCTTCCAGCGGTGGGTGTAGAGGTACTCGGGGCTGGTGGTGTGGACGAGGAGATCGGCCAGCAGCGTCTGGCTGTCGGCCTTGGACAATCCCTCAACGCGGGGAATGACCATGGAGCCGAGCAGGAGCGCGCGGACACCGGTGACGGGGTGGACGGGGGCGAGTGGGTGGGTGACCTCGGGCAGCTGCGCAAGGGTGCCGGCCTGGGTGGAGGAGTGACCGTCGGCAGCGCCGGCCTGACGGGCGGCGAGGTGCCGGACGGAGTGGACGGCGCTCAGACCGTCGACCCGGGCCCGGAGACCCGCTGGCAGGTCGGCGTAGGCGCGGGTGGCGTCCGCGAAGCGGGTTTCACCGCCCTCACCGGGGGCGATGACCGAATACAGCAAGGTGGCGGCGGTCAGCTCGGGCTTGAAGGAGTTGTCGGCGTGCCACTCTTCCTCCTGGTCGCCGTCGTAGATGCCGATCGGGGTGCCGTTCTCGTGGATGTTGGAGACGACGGTGAGGCCAGGAAAGCCGGGGACGGTGTAGCGGCGGTCTGTGGCGGTGTCGACGCTGCCGAACAGGGACGCCGCGGTAAGCAGGTCGGCGTGGTTGAGGTGCTGGCCGGGCAAGATCAGCACGCGGTGGCGGTGCAGAGCGTCGGTGAGAGCCCGTGCTGCAGCAGCGCCGGTCGTGCGGGCGAGGTCGGTGTCGACGAGAGCGCCGAATTTGCCGGGCAGCGGGGTGATCACAAGGTCCATCGTGGCTCCGGGGCCGAAGGGCGGACGGTCAGAACTGAGGGGACTGGAGGAACGGGGTGATGTCGCGCAGTCCGGCAGAGGCGGCGCACAGCCGCTCGATGCCGATGCCGAGACCGGCGGTGTCCGCGGGCACGGCACCGGACTCGACGGCTTCCTGGGCGAGTCGCTGTTCGTCGTCGTAGAGGCCGACGGCCTTCGCACGTTCGGTGAAGGCATCCCGGTCCGTCTCGTCGGTGTAGCCGTGGACGAGCTCGATGCCATCGACGATGAGCTCGAACCGCTCCAGGACAGCGGTGGTGCCCGGAGCCAGGCGGGCGCACGGCTCGTCACCGCCGGACGGGTAGTCGGTCAGGAACACCGCGCGTCCGACGGTGCCAGCCTCCAGTTCGTGGGCGATGTAGCGCCCGAGGACATCGCGGAACGGCTCGTCCGCGTCGGCGCCGATCCGGGCAGCCATGCGTGGTTGCAGGTCGCCGACGGGCTCGGCGCGCAGATCGACGCCGAACTCAGTGCGGACATGGTCGGCGATCGAGAGCCGCTCGGGGGTGTAGGAGGGCAGGTGCGGGCCGACCAGGCGCCAGGCGAGGTCGATCAAGTCCTCGAAGCCGAGCTTGGCGGCGTACAGGTCGAGCATCGTGAACTCGCCGGCGTGGAGGGCGTCCGGGGGTTCGGGCCGGAAGCACGGGCCGATCTCGTACACCCGCGGGAGATCGGTGCTCACGTTGACGCGCAGCGCCGGGCCGATCATCGCGCGCAGGTACCGCCCTTCGTGGAGGCCGGCAGGTGCGCGACGGCCGGGCCCGAGGTCGGCGCGGCGCGCGACGGGGGTGATGACCTCGGTGAAGCCCTCGTCGTGCAGCAGGGTCCTCAGGCTGCGCAGGACGCGGGCCTTAGTGCGAATGGGTCCGGACGGTGTGGACATACGCAGGTCCTCTCAAATTGGCCGCATAGAAGGTGAGTTGGTGACTCGGGGCAGCCTGGGCGGCGCGGCCCTCTCGGAGCGCCTCAAAGTAGCCGCACGCCGCCGAGGCGCAGAAGACCACACACACCCGGCCGAGCGGTTGCTGCACGGCACTTTGCTGTTATTCCAGCGGTCTGAAGAGGCGTTTCCCCTGTTCAGCGGCAAGGCGGACGCAACGGGTACGCAACGGGGCGGCGCACCAGCCGCAACGCCACGACCCGTTGCCGCTGCCCTAGGCGCGGCTCTAGCGTGATGGCACGGCCACTCGGCGCAACGGCTTCTGCAGCGCCCGGCCGGCTTCCTCGAGCCGCGCTCATCTCTGGCTCGACCATCCGATTCACCACGCGTGGCCGCGGCATGCCCGCGGTCCGAGAGGAGAGCACATGGACAGCAACCTGAAGCTCGGCATGCGGCCGGGCACGGGCACCGTGAAGCTCGGCATGCGGCCGGGCACGGGCACCGTGAAGCTCGGCATGCGCCCCGGCGCCGCCGCCTGACCCCGATCGTCCTGATCGGCTGACGTGCCGCTGCCGGTGGGCGGAGCACTCCGCCCACCGGCAGCGGTTCACAAAAGGCCAATGATCCGTTCCAGTCCAGTCCCAAGGAGAGCAGATGGGCAGGTTCAGCCGGTGGTCGGCACACCGGCGCGGGAAGAGGCCAAAGCGCACCCGGCACTCGACCGGAGCGTCCGCTGCAGTCCGGAAGGCGTTGGGGCCGGAGTTGATCGGCAAGCTTGAAGGACTGTGCGGCGCTCCCAGCGTCGGCCTGCGGGATGTCGCGTGCGATGTCGGCGCAATCGTCGGAGCGGCGATCGTCGGCTCCCTGGTCGGGCACGTCATCGGGCCGCTGCTCGCGGTGCTGTACATCGGGGTGCGCCAGCGGCATTTGTCGAACCTCGCGCACGAGTGCGTCCACGCGAAACTGATGGCCACCGCGCGCGGTAACCGCATGGTGGGGTACCTGCTGACCGGGATGCTCGGCGAGGGGCTTCGGCCCTACCGCGTCACCCACGGGGTGCACCACGCGCAGCTGGGCACCGCGGGCGATCCGATGTTCCAGTCGTACCGGGCCGGGCGCCTTCACACGGTCCGGGCGCCGATGAGCCGGGGCGGGTTCGTGCTGCGGGTGATCGTCAAGGCTGCGCTGTGGCGGCTGCCGACGTCGGCGGTGCGGGTGCTGGTGACCCGCGGCCCGCGGGAGAGCCGGTGGGCGCCGGCCGCCCGCGCGGTGCTGTGGGCGGGCGTCACCACCGTGTGCTGGTCCTTCGGTGTGCTCGGCGACCTACTACTGTACTGGCTGGTTCCGCTGGTGTTCGTGCGGCCGGTGGTCACCTGGATCACCGACCTCGGCAACCACGCCGGGCTGATCGAGAACCGCGACGACGTGCTGCTGCAGACCCGCGGCTGGTCCTCCCACTGGCTCACCCGGCACCTGCTCGGCGGCCACCTCGACGACATGTTCCACCCGGTGCACCACTGGTGCCCCAAGATTCCCTGGCGGCGCCTGCCCGAGGCCACCGCTCTCCTCTCCGAGCACCTGGAGCGCTGGGACGAGGTGCCCTGGTGCTCCGGCTACTTCTTCCGCCGCCGCTCCACTCCTGAAGTGCCGTGCGTGATCGAGGACATCATCGCCCGCCTCACCTCCCAGTCCGCACTTCAGACGGCCGTGACCGCCGCGCGCGCGACCGCCTGACCGCTCCCCTTCATCTTGTCCACGACCGGGCCCGCCGAACGCCGCCCGGACGGTACCCCCTGCCGCCCGGGCCGTGCCGGCACCCGCCGCCGAGGAGGCGGCCACCCATGACCCATTCCCAGCTCGACCCGCCCGCCAACGGTGTGCACAGCTTCGACGACTTCACCCGGCTGCGCGAAGTCGTCGTCGGCCGCGCCGACCACTACACCACGCACGACACCGACCCGTCCTGGCGGCTGTTCTACTTCGAGAACGTCGCCCCTCACCTGGCCGATGGGCAGCGGCAGCTGTCCATCCCCCAGCAGATCGTCGACGAGCTGAACGAGGACATCGCCGGCTTCGCCGACGCCCTGACCGGCTGCGGAGTGCGCGTACTGCGCCCCTCTGCCCCCGGCAAGGACATCAAGATCTCCTCACCGTGGTGGAGCAGCGGCGCGACACCGCCGCTGAACGTCCGTGACAACGCGATCATCCTCGGGGAGACGATCGTGGAGACCGCGCCGCACATCCGCGGCCGGATCTTCGAGAACGACCACCTCAAACCCCACTTCGTCCGCTACTTCGAGCAGGGCGCGAACTGGCTGTCCATGCCCCGCCCCGCCCTCGCCGCCGGTTCCCTGGACACTGCCTACTTCGGCCAGCAGGGCATCGACGTCACCGCGGCGATGGCCAGCGAGGATGCCCTGCCGATCGACGGCCTGGGCCTGGAGATGGTCTTCGACGGCGCGCAGTGCGTCCGCCTGGGCCGCGACGTGCTGGTCAACGTCGCCAACCACAACCACGAGCTCGCCTACCGGTGGCTGGCCCGCAACTTCCCTCACCTGCGCCTGCACCGGCTGCCGGGGATCGCCGACAACCACGTCGACTCCATCGTCGTCCCGCTGCGCCCGGGCCTGATGCTGCTGCGCGACCCGCACTACCTGCAGCACCTGCCGGAAGCGATGCGCGGCTGGGAAGCGATCTACCCGCCGCCCAGCACCGTGCCTGAGCAGAACTACGACGAGTTCGGGTTCGTGATCCCCACCGCGTCCCGCTACATCGACATCAACGTCCTGTCGGTCGACGAGAACACGGTGATCGTCAACTCCCTCTACCCGGAGCTGATCGAGCTGCTGGAGCAGCGCGGCTTCACCGTCGTCCCGGTCCGCCACCGCCACCGGCGCCTGTTCGGCGGCGGCCACCACTGCTTCACCCTCGACACCGTCCGCGACGGCGGCCCCGAGGACTACCTCGAGGCCTGAACGCCTGGACCTCCCCCTGCACGCCCGTCTGGCCGCCATCCACGCGGCCCAACCCCAAGGAGTACCCGGCCATGAGTAACAGCACAGAGGCGTGGCCCCCGCCCCGCGCGTTCTGGACCGACACCCTGCCCGAGAAGACCGACAGCATGACCCGCCCGCACCTGTTCAAAGGCATCGTCCCCGCCTCGGCGGCGAACGCGGACGCCGTCCTGGACGGCTTCGCCGCGATCCGCCGCGCCCACGCCGCCGGGCGGGAGATCACCGCGAACGCCCGGGTGTATGTGGGTGAGGAGCACCGCCCCGACCTGGTGGACAAGGTGCTGGCCACCGACAGCTGGCCGGAGGGCGGCTTCCCTGCGTGGATGCAGGAGCAGGTCGGCGCAGAGCGCTTCAGCCTGGTCCTCAACACCCTGGAGAGCGTCAGCGAGCCGCTGGCCGCAGGCCTGGGCGAGTTCGTCGGCGCGCTGATTGACGGCTGGGGCGTCCCGGCCGGCGGCGCCGAGCTGGTCGCCTTCGTCGGCAACTACAGCGGCACCGCCTTCGGCGTCCACGAGGGCTACGAGAACGCGTTCCTCACCCACTACGGGCCCGGCACCAAGGACTTCTACTGCTGGCCGGCCGAGGAGTACCGCAAGCTCACCGGCGGCAGCGACCCCCTGTACGGCGACTACACGTGGCTCCTGGAGCACGGCGAGCATTTCGCCCTGGAGCCCGGCGACGCCCTTTTCCTGCCCGAGCGGGTCTTCCACGTCGGCCGGCAGAGCGAGTTCTCCGTCTCCATCGCCATTCCCCTCTACACCTTCCCCGACACCGCGATCGCCCGGTCCTGGATCGCACCGGACCTGCTCGGCGCCCTGCTGGCCAGTGAGCCCGACACCGACGCCGGCAGGCCGTCCCCGATGCAGCCCTTGACCGCCGGCCCCGACGAACTCGCCCGCCGCCTGAGCATGGTGACCGCCGCCGCGTTCACCGCCGCCGCCGAGCAGGCGCCGGCCGCCGCCAAGACGCACGCCCACCAGCGCTGGCACACCGTCCTCAGCAACGGCGGCTGGCAGCAGACCGAGAACGACCTCGCCCGCGACGAGGCCGCCGCCGCGTTCGCCGCTGCCGGCCTCGCGCCCGGCGCGAGCGTCGCGGTCCGTGCCCCCTACCGGCTGATGGTCACCGGCGAGCAGGCGTTCCTCCGCGGCTGCGAGACGGCGGCGGACCCCGCCGTCCTCACCCCCAGCCTGGTCGAGAGCCTCAACAACGGCCCGACCCGCCTTCCCGACGACCCGAAGGTGATCGCCGCGATCCGCACGCTCGGCGCGACCGGCGGCCTCACCGTCACCACCACGACCGAGGAGACCGAGTGACCACCACCGCACCCGCGTCCACGCTCGACACCCTGCGCGGCACCAGCCTCGTCGAGGCGTACCTCAAGGCGAACCCGGAGACCCGCAGCTACATCCACGCCACCCTCCAGGGAACCCGCAACAGCGGTGACGACCTCGTCGACAAGCACCTGAAGCCCATGATCGACACGGTCTACCGGCAGATCCGCGCCCTGGTCGACCCCCGCAGCCTCACTGCCGCCCAGGCCCGCATGTACATCGCCGAGCTCGCCGTCTTCGCCCGGCACAACGCCCAGTTCCTGCGGCTGGCCGCCCAGCAGGTATACGGCTCCTGTCCCGCCCTCGGTCACGAGTTCGACCGCAACTTCCTGGAGGAGGGTGGCGAGCCCGGCAAGGTCCCTGCCCACTACATCCTCTACACCCGCGCGCTCCTCGCCGACCTCGGCCTGCTCGTCAACGGGCACGTCCCCACCGACGAGACCGCCAAGCTGGTCCTCCAGCACCAGGTCCTCGTGAACTCCCACATGACCAGCCTCATCGCCGGCGGCTACTACGCCACCGAGGGCGTCGCCGTCGCCGAGACCGAGATCCTGCGGGAGATCACCGACCGGTACGGCGAGCTGACCACGGGGACCAGCGGTGCGGGGCTGAAACACCTGGACTACTACTACCGGCTCCACCTCGACGAGGGTCACGAGGCCGCGCAGGTCGGCGGCATGAGCGTGGAAGAGGCCCACATCGAGGGCTTGGCCCGGTTCATCCGTCAGAGTGACCTCTTCCACCTCGACCTGCCCCAGGCCCTGGAGGGCTTCCTGCAGATCTTCAACGCGATGGCACACTGGTGGACCCAACTGGCCTATCGTGCAAGGGAATTGAACTAGTGACCGAGATTGTCTCCGCCACCGGCTCCGAGGTCCGCTCCGGCGGCTGCCTGTGCGGAAAGATCCGCTTCACCGTCACCGGCCCGGTGGACGACCCGCACATCTGCAAGTGCAGCCACTGTGCCCAGCGCTCCGGCGCGCCGTTCCAGTGGTGGGTCGGCTTCCCGATGGCGGGGCTGGAGTGGACGGGTGCCGAACCGATCTGGTTCGACACCTACCCGGGCAAGGCCGCCCGCGGCTTCTGCGGCGTGTGCGGCAGCCACATCGCCGCCCGGGACTACGGCGACGACACGATCATCGGCATCCTCGCCACCGCCCTCGACCACCACGACACCGACCCGGCCTTGGTGCCCACCAACCTGAACCGGCTCGCCGAGGCCGCCCCCTGGCTGGCCCAGGACGACAACCGGCACGCGGCGGCCGGCTGACCCCGGACCCCTGCGGGGGGCAGGCGCACCTGACAGCGCCCGCCCCCGCAGGCATCCCGCCGCCGGGGCGTGCCGGGGCTGCCTCCCTCCCGCATCACCAGCGCCCGCACCGGAGGACCCGTGCCCACCGCCACCCATGCCGCCACCGAGTATGGAACCCTGCGCCGCGTCGCCATGAGACACGCCGGCGACTTCACCCGCCCCCTGGCCGGCCCCGACGTTCATCCCATCCTCGCCCGCCAGCAGACCACCAGCAGCTGGACCTCCTACGACCCCGCCGTCGTCCGCGCCCAGCAGGACCAGCTCATCGGCCTGCTGCGCGACCACGGCGCCGAAGTCGTCCTGCTCCCTGCCGCGCCGGACTGCTCCGCCCAGCACTACCCGCGCGACATCGCCTTCGCCGTCGACCACGTCCTGTTCCGGGCCCGCCTGAACTCCCAACACCGCCTGCCCGAGACCGACGCCCTGACCGACCCCACACTCGGACTACGACCCGTCGACCTCACGCGCGGCACCATCGAGGGCGGTGACGTCCTGCTCCCCGACACCGGCCGAGTCCTCGTCGGCCTGAGCGAGGAGACCAGTCCCGACGGTGCGGCCGCCCTCCAGGAAGCCCTCGCCCGGCACGGCGTCGACCGCGAGGTCGTCCCTGTGCATTTCAAGGTCAAGGGGATCGTCCATCTCGACGACCACCTCGCCGTGGTCGCACCCGGCACCGCCCTGATCCACCGCGAGGTATTCACCGCCGAACAGAACCGCTGGTTCGACGCCCACTTCGACGACCTCATCCCGGTCACCGACATCGAGGCCCGCGCCGTCCAGGTCAACGTCCTGGCCATCGCCCCCACCACGACCGTGGTCGCCGCCGGCAGCGACCGGATCGGCGCTGCCCTGACCGCCCGCGGCATTGAGGTCCTGACCGTCGACTACAGCGAGGTCACCCGCATCCCCGGATCCCTGCGCTGCACCACCCTGCCTCTGCTGCGCACCTGACTCCCGTCGTCCCCTCAAAGCGGCCCGCTTCAGGCTTCCGGGCCGCTCACGCACGCCCTTCGCCGCTGTCCCTGGAGGATCCCCGCCTTGTCCGATTCCCTCTCACTCGTCCTCATTGCCGTCCCCGCCGTCGTGCTGGCTTGTCAGGCCGGCGGCTGGGCCGCCCGCCGCCTCGGCCAGCCGCCCGTCATCGGCGAGATGGCCGTCGGTATCCTCCTCGGCCCCTCTCTCCTCGGCTGGCTCGCCCCCGACGCCCAGCACTTCCTCCTGCCGCCTGCCGTCCTGCCATACACCTCCATGCTCGGCAACCTCGCCCTGTTTGTCTTCCTCTTCCTCATCGGCCTCGAACTCGACCTGGGCTCCTTGCGTACCGCCCGCCGTGCCGTTGCCTCCGTGGCCGCCGGCAGCATCCTGCTGCCCCTCGCCTTCGGTGCTGGCCTTGCACTCGCGATGTACCCGGCCCTTGCGCCGCCCGGAGTGCAGCAACTGCCGTTCGTCCTGTTCATCGCCACCGCGCTGTCCATCACTGCCTTTCCCGTCCTCGCACGGATCCTCGCCGACAAGGGCCTGGCCACTACCCGCCTGGGCACCTTCGCGCTCGCGTGCGCCGCCGCCGACGACGCCCTCGCCTGGTGCCTGCTCATCGCCGTCACCTCCCTCTCCACCGCCGGCTCCCCGCTGGACGCACTCACCGCCCTCGCCCTGGCCATCGCCCTCACCGCCGTACTGGCGGCGGCGCGGCCCCTCACGAAGCGAACGCTGGAGCGAGCCGCCCGCACCTCCGACGACCTGGTGACCGTGCTGATGGTCACCGGACTGCTCCTGGCCGCCTACTCCACCGACCAGATCGGCATCCATCCCGCGATCGGTGCTTTCCTGGCCGGCGCGACCATGCCACGTGGGCTGCCCTCCCTCGAACGCGGCGCTGCTCGCCTCCATGCGGTGGTCGTCCCCGTGCTGCTACCGCTGTTCTTCGTCGATATCGGCTTGCACACCGACCTCGCCGCCCTCCCGACCGGACAATGGGGGTGGGCTGCGCTCATCCTGGCAGTCGCCGTGACGGGTAAGTGGGTCGGCGCCGCCGGGGCCGCCCGGCTCGCCGGCTGCGACTGGCGATGGTCAGCGCTGATGGGCACCCTGATGAACTGCCGCGGAATCACCGAGATCGTCGTCCTCGGTATAGGCCTCCAGCTCGGCGTCATCACGACGAACCTGTTCACGATCATGGTAGTCATGGCCGTCGCCACCACCGCCGCCACCGCACCCCTGCTCGACCGCCTCACCCGCAACACGCCCGACCTCACCGCCCCGACCCCCACCAGCAAGTCGTTCACCGTGCTGCCCGAGACTCCAGGAGCGGCTCGATGACCACCCTCCCGGCCTCCCGGCCCGCTGCGGGCACTGTCGAGACGGCGATCCGCACCCGGCGCAGCACCATCCGCCTCACCGAGCCCGCCCCGGGTCCGGACGAACTACTCGACCTCCTCGAGGTCGCGGCCACCGCACCCGACCACGGGCAGTTGCGCCCCTGGCGCCTGATCGCCGTCTACGGGGGCGCCCGGGCCCGGCTCGGTGAAGCCGCCGCCGAGGCCGCTCCCACCGCCGACCTGGCCGACAAAGTCGCCGCCAAGCATCTGCGTGCGCCGCTGATGCTCGCTGTCGTTTTCCAGCCCCGCGACCACCCGGCCATCCCGCGCTGGGAGCAGCTGGCCGCGACGTCCGCGATGGCCAGCACGCTGCTGCTGCTCCTCGACGCCCGCGGCTGGGGCGGCGTCTGGTTCGGCGGGCCCTACCCGGACGCGCCGCAGGTCCGCAAGCACCTCGGTATCGGTGAGGGAGAACAACTGCTCGGCTATCTGTACGTGGGCACCCCCATTCCCGGCGATAGGCCCCGGCCCCGTCCCGCTGCCGACGTCCGCTCCAAGCTCACCTGGCTCGACGACACCGATCTGTGACTACCGGGCCCGCCAGATCAGGGTCAAAAAGCGTGGAGTGGCCCGCCTGCAGTGGCCTCGGCCAGGCGCCGGGTCAGACGTCGACTCTTGAGATTCTGGGCGGCCCTCTTCGCTCTCGCCAGCAGTTCCTCCCACTCGGCCTGGTCACCCCGCAGCCGCGCCAGCTCCGCACCAGTGATCAGCAACTCCACGCTGTCGCGCGTACGCTCCGGCGGCAGACCCATCGCCACCTTCAGAGCCTGCTCGCCCTCCTCGGCCAGCCCGGCCATCGCCAGCGCCCACGCGGCCTGCCCCTCCAACTCCGGGCGATCCAGCCACGCCAGCCATCTAGGGTCCGACCCGCGCCCGGCCCGGTCGAACGCGGTACGTGCTCGTTCCACCGCTGCCCGGCACTGCGCGCCGTCGCCGTTGTAGGCCCACGCTCTCGCTTCCGTCACCGCGACGTAGGCCCGCACCAGCGCCGGCGCGCCAGACGCGGCGATCACTGCGCTGCGGGCATGTGTCAGCACCTCACGACTGTCGCCTCGCATCGCCGCCAGCCGGGCTTGGTGAATGCAGCCGCGCGCGAGCCGGCCACGATCTCCGATCGCCTGCGCCAGCCGCATCGCCTGCAGGTCGTAGCGCTGAGCCAGGCCCGGCAGCTGATCGTCGTAGGCCATGCTCGCCAGCGCGAGCACCGCGTCGGCGACGCTGCCGTACAGCAGTCGGCCACGCCCGGCATTGAAACGTCCTTCGAGCAGTGGGACGGCGTGAGCTGCGAGGAAGCCGGCGAACGCTGAGCGGAACTGTCCGCCCCCGTACCGGGCGTCCGTCCTGCCGTACAGGTCGGTGTGTGCGTCCAGAAACTCGATGTCTGCCATGGTCACCCGCCGCTGTCCGTGCCCGGCGATCTCCGTGTCGGGCAGCATGACCAGCGCTTCGACCGCATAGGGCCTCGGGGTGAACGGCATCCTGCGCACCGCTGCACTCCTGGGCACGGCATCCATCTGCCACAACCGCCGGAGCATCCGCACAGCGTGTGCCAGATCGCCGTACTGCAGGGCCTGCTCGGCGACATCCGTGTCCTCGGACGACCAACCCAGGCTCTCAGGGGTCACCTGGCGTTTGCACGCCTGGGTCAGGACATGGCACGCAGCAGCTGCCAGCTCTGGACCCGGCTGCGCCCCCATGCACCATCGCGCCACCGTGCTTGTGCTCACGGATCGGGGATGGCCTGTGGCCGCACAATGCTCGCGGATCCTCTTGGCGAACCCCGACCTCGACCACTTGAGCTCATCCAGCACGATCCGCTCGAGATCCTCATTCCTCGGCGAGGAGCCGCGAACCGACACCGCCCTGTTCATGCGACTGCCCCCGGAGCCTGGCGCCGGCCGCCGACCGGAACGGGAAGTGGGGGGAAGCCCTTGGCCCGGCCAGCGATTCTCCGATTGGCCATGACGGGGTCGGCCAGGAGGGAACGGAAGGACGGGTGGTCGCTGGCCCGGGTGGTGGGCAGAAGGTGTACGCGCACGCTGCTCACCCCTCTTCCTGGTTGCAGGGGACGGCGTCACGGTAGAGCTCCGGGTCGGCCAGGTCGACCGGGGTCATGATGCGAAGGTGCCGCACCAGGTGACGGGCGAGCATGAAGCGCGGATCGATGGCGTTCTCGGCCCGCCCCTTCTGGTCGGTCTGGTCCAGCTCACAGACCACTCCCTTGAAGACCTCGATCCCTCCGGCAGACGAGGGCCGGTACACGGTGCCCTCGACGGCGACGAGCTCCGCCTCGCGAGCGAAGAAGGCGCCGTACCCGAAACGGCGCATCCGTTTGCAGCCGCGAGCGGCGTACGGGGCGTGGAAAGCGCACACCGGGGGCTCGGCCGTTCTGATCTCCGGCCACCGTGGGCTGACCGGGTCCTGGGGCGTGCCGGTGGCCTTGGGCACGAGCCACAGCACGCCGGCCGGCGTTCTGGTCGCCGGGCCCATTCCGACCTGGCACAGCAGCCGGTGCGCGCTTTGCATCGCGCGGCGCTGCTTGACCGGATTGACGTCCGTGTAGAGGTAGCGGCCGGTCTCTGGGCCGGCGACCTGCGGCCACAGAAACCCCTCGGGATCGCGGTCCGTCGGGCCGGCACCCTTGTAGGTGAGTCCGTTGCGGCTCACCCGGAGCCGGGGGACGTGGACCCGCTGGTCGGACCGCATCACGATCGCGGGTTCCAGCCGGGGTCCGGACACCGGGCAGCGGGAGGCCTCGGCGTCCAGCAGCATCGCGGTCACAGTCTGTCTCCCTCGTCGACTCGGACCTGGGGAAAGGGAAGTGCAGATCAGCACTGTCTGGGGGCTGGGACGGTCGAGGTGCTGGGCTGCGCGTCGGTGCGGGCGCCCAGGACCTGCCAGGCATGTGCCAGGCCGACCAGGTGGGCGGCGCCATTCGCGCCGGCCTTATCGGCCAATTTGCGGATGCGGACTTTCACCCGGGCCGGGGAGATGCCGGTGAGGTCCGCGGCCACCGCGATCTCCTGGTCCGAGGAACGGGTTGCGACCGCGTGCAGGAGCAGCAATTCGTCCGCAGTGAAGTCTGGGCGGGGGCCTGCCGGTTTCGGCGCGGGCGCCTGCCTGCTGGCCAGCGCAGCATGGACCTTGGCCGGACGTGAGATGACACCGAACTTGTAGCCGATGTTCGACAGGTGCGTACTCAGCGTGCCGACTTTCATTCCGAGTTCGTCGGCGGCCTGCTGGGTGGACAGACCTGCTGCGATCTTCTCGATGACGCTCCTTTCGGTGGGCGTCAGAAGGGTCGGCGGGGCAGGGGTGCGAAGGATGGCGGGCATGCTTTTCCTTACTTGCCGCAGGGCTGTGGTGTTGGGTGATCAGGCGGGGCGGAAGGCGCTGGGGGTGTGCTCGACGTCGCTGGTAGGGCGTGAGGGGGATTCCTGAGCGAGCTCTCGCGGGCCGTTGCGTGGGAATGCCGGACCGGAGCCGAAGACGGGGGCGTGAACCGGGCGGCCGGGGCGGGCATGAGGCGCGTCGGCCGGTGTGACCTGCTGCTGGGCACGGGCGGCTTGTCTCAGCCTGAGGAGACTCCACTGGAGCGGCCGCGCGGCGCGAACGGCTTGCTGCAGCAGTTGGCGTTCAGCCACGGCCGCAGGCCCGTTGCATACACTGCCCGGCGCACCATCATGCGGATGGGTGACGAACAGCTGGCGCCGCAGGCGTTCGGCGGCGCTTCCGTCCCAGCCCCACGCCGTGTACGTGTACTCGGCCAGCAGCGGCCCAGGGGCGGCGAGTTGGTCCGGCACGAGGTGCATGCTGATCGTTCTGCTCTCCGCCAGACGGACAAGGTGAGGTAGGGCCGGGTGCCCGGCACGCGCCAGGTCCAGCAGACTCTCGTGCAGGAGCAGTACCACCCGGCACCGGCCCGGGGCAGCCAGAGACCGGCCCGGTGCGCCGGGTGCGGGTGAGGAGGCAGAGGAGAACAGGGACAGCGATGCGGGGGAGGCGCTGTAGACGTGAAGGGAATGCGAGCCGGCTGTCAGCGCGTCCCCCCATGCCGGGGATGCGGTGAAGAAGTCGATCCGGTGCTGGTGCTCGGGATGGGCCAGGAGCGTGAGTGCCTGCTGGATCTCGTGAACGGGTGTGTCGTAGGCATCCAGCAGGGCGCGCACGCTCGTGTCGGACAGGGCACGCTGGGCCTTCTCCAGAGCGCCGATCTGGCTGGGTGAGGCATGGACGACGGTCCCGGCTTTCCGCAGACTCAGCCCGGCGCGCGTCCGGTAGTGGCGCATCAGCGCGCCGACCAGGACAGGCGGCAGAGAGGGAGCGTCACAGTCCGGTTCGCACGGCACGGCGGCAGAAGCAGGGCCGGGCATGCCTGGTGCACCGTCGGAATGAACCACGGTTCGGCGGACGGTGTTACCGGTCACCGGTCTGCTCCCGAGGCCGGTGCGGGTGAGGGCTCGGCCGTGGGGCCCAGCAGACCCCAGGCGTAGGCCAGGCCCACAAGGTGAGCGTCGCTCCGGGCGCCCGCCCGCTGGCGAAGGCCGGCGGCGTACACCCGGAGAGCGGGCTTGTGACGCAACTGCGCGGGGAGGGCCGCTTCGGTGGAGACTTCGGCGAGCACGCGCAGGACCGTCAGGTCGAGCACGGTGAACTCGGGGGCGTCGATCTTGCCGGCCGGCGGCGGGGGCAGGTGCCGGCCGGTGAGCAGGGCGGTGGCTCGGCCGGCGGAGGTGGTGCCACCGGCCCGGTCGCTGATGCCCGCCAAGTGCCCGCGGACGGTGGGGACGGACACTCCCAGCTCGTCGGCTGTCTCCTGAACGCTGTACCCGGCGAGGAGGTGTTCGCCGACGCGTAGTTGCGCGGGAGTGAGGGGGCGTGGCTGCCCGCCGTGTGGCTGCGGGCGGGAGAGTCGGCGTGTGCCGGAGCGGTCCTCGCCGAGCGCGGGGACCACCGCGGCGGTCAGGGCTTCGTGGAGCCGGTCGGGGGAGGTGGCACCGTGGCCTGGTGCGACCACCCAGCGCACGTCCTTGCCGGTGGTGATGTGGAGGGGCGGGATACCGATCCGCGTGCCGGGGCGCAGGACCCGTACCCCGGGGCTCCACAGGCCGTGCTGAACGTTGCCGGGTGCCAGGAGGAACCACCAGACACGGGTGATGTCGTTTGCCAGGACGGGCCCGGTGCGACTTCCGAGGCGCTGGAGAGCCGGCGTGGCGATGTCGGCGCGCACGCGCACCGCGTCGAAGTGCCGGCCGCATTCGACAGCAACCGTGCGGTCGTACGGAATCCACGGCTGTGCGGAGCCCGGTTCGGGGAACGGCCAGCCCGGTGCGGGCGGCCGGGGCAGGCGAGGCGCGGCGGTGGCGGTCCGGCGCAGTGACGCTGTCATCGCTGGGCCGCCTCCTTTGGTGCGGGGCTGCCTGCCGCGCGGAGAGGGACGCTGCAGCGGATCATCGCGCTGAGGCCGGGTGAGGCGGCCGCGGGCAGCCGCAGCCGTGTCAGCCGGTGGCCGTCCGGCCCCAGGCCGGAGCCGGTCACCTCCCATCCGAGGTCGCGCAGATGGCCCAGGAGTCGGTCAGTGCGCCTGGTGGGGCCGGAGTGCCGGCCCGGCGCCTCGGCGCAGACCCACGATGTCTGCTGTCGGGCTGCGTAGTCCCGGAGCCACATCGTCATCCGCCATCCGGCGCGGCCGTCACGGTGGGGCGCGGTGTGGAAGAGCGAGACCCGCAGTCCCGGCGTGGGGACGCCGGCCACCCGGTGCCCAAGGCCCCGGTGGAGGAGGAGACATCCGATCAGGGCCGGATCTTCGTCGTTCTCGTACAGCCCGACGGCTTCGTTCCTGTCCTGCCGGAAGGCGGCCGGGGCCTGCGGGTAGGGCGGGGCGATGCGCTGCGCGGCGAGTGCGTGGATGCGTTCCTCGGCGAGAGCGGCGGCTTCGGCTCGGGCAGCGGGTGTCTTGAGTGGACGTACCTCGTAGACCGGTTGGTCCGCCCCCCTCTTGGGGGCCGCAGGGGCGGTGACGGCCGCGGCGGCCGTGACGGTCGCTTTCACTGTGCGGCTCCCGCGGCTGCGGCCGGCTCTGCCAGGACCTTCTGAGCGGGAGCGGCGTCGAAGAGCTTCCAGGCGTGGGCGAGGCCCACCAGGTGCGCTGTGTTGTCCGCGCACGTCTTGGTCAGGAGAGAACTGATGCCGGCTCGCACGTCCTGGGTGGAGACGCCGACGGCCGCGCCGATGACGGCGTTGAGGGAGTGCCGGGTAAGGGCGTGCAGGAGCCGCTGCTCGCTTTCGGTGAGGCGCGGGGCCGGCCTGCGGCACGCGGGCGGGTCGACAAGCCGGGCGGTGAGGAGCGCGTGCACAAGCACTGCCCGGCGGGTCCTGGGCGGGCAGCCCACGTGTCTGCGGGCCACCTGGAGTTGACTCTTCACACCGTGCACGGACAGGGACAGGTGCGCGGCGATCACGGCGTCGGTTTCGCCGTAGACGAGGCGTGCGGCGACGCGTTTGGCCGCTTCGGACAGTGGCGGCATCGGAGCGGCGGTCATGGTGGTCATCTGAGGTCCTGGCGGGTGGGGGTCAGGCGGCCGGCTGGCCGAGGCGGACGGGGAGACTCTGGTGGCCGTTGGAGATGAAGCTGGGCAGCGGACGGAGCTGGTCGGCCTCGACGGCGAGCCGCATGTCGGGGAACCGGGTGAAGAGCGCGTCGAGTGCGATGCGCGCCTCGATGCGGGCGAGTTCGGCGCCCAGGCACATGTGCGCGCCGTGGCCGAAGGCCAAGTGCTGGTGCGCGGTGGGGCGGTTGGTGTCGAAGCGGTCGGCGTCGGGGCCGTGGACGGCGGGGTCGCGGCCGGCGGCGGCGTAGTTGATCACCATGGCGTCGCCCTTCGCGAAGGTGATGCCGGTGGGTTCGTCGGTGACGTCGCGCACCGCGAAACGCATGATGATCGTTGCGATGGGTGCTTCCAGCCGCAGTGCCTCGTCGACGACCTGCTCCCAGGGGGTGTGGCCGGAGGTGGCCCGGTGGAGCTGGTCGGGGTGGGTGAGCAGGTGGGTGACGGCGTGGTCGAGGAGGTTGACGGTCGTCTCGTGGCCGGCGCCGATGAGGAGGACGAAGCTGTCGGCGAGTTCCTGGTCGCTGAGTTCGCCCTCCGCGTGCGCGGCGACGAGGGTGCTGGTCACGTCGTCGCCGGGTGTCTGACGCTTGTGGTCGATGAGCTTCCCGATCAGCTCGTAGACGCGCTGGCCGGCCGCCGCGGCGGCCTCGGGGGTGGCGTTGGTGACGAAGAGCGCTCCGACGGCGTCGCGGAAGTCGTCGTGCAGGTCGTCGGGCACGCCGAGCAGGACGTTGACGACCCGCAGCGGCAGGCGCCAGGCGAACATGTCGCGCAGGTCCACCTCCTGGTCGGGGCCGGCGACTGCGACCTCGTCCAGGAGAGTGCGGGTGATCTCCTCGATCTGCGGTATCAGCGCCCGCACGCGGCGGGTGGCGAACGCGGCGGCCAAGGGGCGGCGCAGCCGGCGGTGTTCGGTGCCGTAGGCGGACAGGGCGTTGCGGACGTCTACCCAGATCCGCAGCGGCCAGTCGGCCGGGAGCTGCCCGCTGGTGTAGGCGGGCCAGTGCTGCGCCGCGTCCTTGGAGATGTCGGGGTGGGTGAGCAGGCGGCGTATGAGGCCGGGGTCGGTGATGGACCACGCGGGGATGTCACCGGGCAGAAGGACGCGGGTGGCCGGACCGCGGTCGCGCAGGGCGGCGGCTTCGCCGTGGATGTCGGAGCCGGTGCCGTCCAGGCGGTAGGGGCAGCCGGCGAGGGAGCTCTGGGATGCGGACGTGGGGGTGGCGGGCATGGTGGTCACCTTCCGGTGGGTGCGGGAGCGGGCTGGAAGTGCACGGGGAGCGAGGCAGGGCCGGCGAGGAAGGTGCCGGGCAGGTCCGCCACACCGCCGGCGGAAGCGGCGAGTGCGAGATTGGGCAGGCGGTCCAGGAGGCGCTCGACGGCGGTCTCGGAGATCACGCGGGCCAGCCCCGGGGCCGGGCAGGCGTGCACGCCCGCGCTGAAGGCCAGGTGGCCGCGGTTTCCGGCGCGCTGGTCGGTGTCGACGGCCACGGCAGGGTCGCTGTTGGCGGCGGCGAAGGAGACGAGGATCGGGTACCCGGGGTGGACCGTGACGCCTTCGACGGACTGGAGGCCCTGGGCGTACAGCGGGGAGTAGTTCGGCACGGGCGGCTCGTCCCACAGCACCTCTTCGAGGGCGGCGGCGACCGGGGTGACGCCGGTGTACACGTTGCCGGCGAACCGCTCGCCGGCGAGGAAGCGCTGCAGGCCGCGGCCGATGTGCTTGGCGGTCGGCGGGGCCGCCGCGCCGAACATGAGCACGAGTGTCTGCACGAGTTCGGCATCGCTGAGTTCGGCCTGGATGAGGTAGCTGACGATGTCGCGGCCGGGCTGGGCCCGCTTGAGGCGGACCAGCTCCAGGCAGGCGGCTTCGAGTGCGGCGTTGGCCTGGGCGGCGTCGTCCCCGGCGGCGAACAGGCGGGTGACGTGGTGGATGATCCGCTGGCCGTGCTCGGGCGGGCAGCCGAACAGCTCGATGACGGTCAGCATCGGCAGCGGGTCGGCGTACTGGGCTACGAGGTCGGCCCGCCCGGCCGGGCAGAAGGCGTCGATCAGCTTGTCGGCGACGCGGGCGACGGTGCTGGCGAGCGCGTAGGTGTCGATGCGGTCGAGCGCACCGGTGATGGCGCCGCGCAGCCGCTGGTGCTCCGCGCCGTCCTTCCACAGCGCGTTGTCCCGGGGCATCATCATCTGCCGGGCCGGGCTGTCGGCCGGGATCTGCCCGGTGCGCAGGGCCTCCCAGTGGTGGGTGGGGTTCTTGTGGAACAGCGCGGGGGTGTGGCGCAGCAAGTGCAGGCAGGCCCGGTAGGTGACGGCGAGGTAGCCGAAGACGCCGGGGGAGATCTCGACCGGCACGACCGGGCCGATGTCACGCAGCCGGCGGTAGGTGGCCTGTGGGTCGGCGTCGAAACCCGGGCCGTAGATCGGCAGGGGCTGCTGAGGCGGCGGGGTGTGCCCGCGCACGGGGCACTGGGCGGTATCGGAGGGGTGGCGGGCGGTCATCGGGCGGACTCCGGCGTCAGGAGGTGGCGGATGAGGACGATCAGCGCGTTGCGGGAGCTCGCTGGAACGCGGGCGTCGCAGGTGACCAGTGGTGTCGTTCCGGCGAGGTCCATGACCTGCCGCAGCCGCGGCTCGGGGTGGACCGGCGCGTCGTCGAAGGCGTTGACGGCGACCGCGTACGGCATGCGGAGCTGCTCGATGAGATCGAGGATGGTGTAGGTCTCGTGCAGGCGGCGGGTGTCGGTGAGGACGAGCGCGCCCAGGGCCCCGTACGCCAGGTCCTTGAGGACGGGGAAGAAGCGGGGCTGGCCGGGCGCTCCGAAGAGGTAGAGGACCAGGTCGTCGGCGAGGTGGAGCCGGCCGAAGTCCATCGCCACGGTCGTGGTGGTCTTCTGCGGCAGGCCGGCGTGGTCGTCGATGCCTTCACCGGCGCTGGTCATCACCTCTTCGGTGCTGACGGGTGCGATCTGGGACAGACCGTGGACAAAAGTGGTCTTGCCCGCGCCGAAGTGCCCGGCGACCAGGACCTTCGCGGTGCGCTCGTCCCCGCGCAGTGTCGGGGGTCTAGAGCCGTTGAAGCGCGGCAAGGACATCCTCCAGCAGCTTTCGGGTCGGGTCGGCGGCGTCGGTGATGCGCTGCCGGGTGGTGATGTGGCCCGCCTCCATGAGGTCGGCGAGCAGGATCCGCATCACGCTCACCGGCAGCTCGAGAAGGGCTGCGAGCTCGGCGACCGACTGGGCGCTGTGGGACAGCGCATCGAGGATCGTCAGCTGCTCGGGGTTGAGCGCGCCGCGGTTGAGGTGAGGGGAGGCTGCGGCGAGGGTTATGAGCGTGATGTGGTCGAAGTGGTTGCGGCTGGGCTGTGACCGGCCGCCGGTGACCACGTAGGTCCGCACGAGCCGGTCATCACCGCGCCCCGCCGGGCTCATCCCCGTGTGTCCTCATTTGTGCGGGGAGCGACGCCCAGTACCGGTCCCAGTCTCTCGACTACTTTCGCCATCTGGTCCGAGAAGGCGACGATGTCCACGTCGGCCTGCGCGGACGCCACCAGGTAGGAGCGGTCGCTGGCGGCGACGAGGAAGAGGTAGCCGCCGCGGTACTGGATCATCGTCTGCTGCCAGGGGGTGACGTCGTCCCCCACGAACGTCGCGGCGTTGCGGCCGAGGGACTGCATGCCGGAGGCGGTGGCGGAGATGTGGTCGGCCAGGTCGTCGGTGACGTCGCGGGAAGCGGCCATGCGCAGGCCGTCGGCGGAGAGCAGTACGGCGTTTTGGGCGCTGGGGAAGTCGACGAGCTCGTCGAGGATCCAGGACAGGTCGGCAGTGGTCATGAGGTCGGCTCCTGGGAGGGCGGGTGGTGGGCGGATCGGGTGCCGCGGGCGAACGCGGCCAGGCCGTGGCCGGCGCGCGGCGGCGGGGGTTCGGCGCCGGGCGCAGCCTGTGCCGGGGCTGCGGCGGTACCGCGGCGGCGCACGGGCAGGCCGTCCTCGGCCACCGGGTAGGGGGAGTGATGCTGTTCCGTGGGTGCGGCGGGCGCCGGTTCAGCGGTGTCCGGCCGGTGCACCGTGTGCTGGGGCTCCTGGGCGGGCGGCGGGGCGAGCATGGTGCGCGGCACCTGCACCACGGCCCGCGTTCCGCCGTAGCGGGAGTGCTCGATGTCCAGGCTGACCCGGAAGCCGTAGCGGCCGGCCAGGACGCCGACGCCGTGGAGGCCGAACGAGGCCGGGTTGCTCAGCCCGGTGAACTCCACCGGATACTGGCCGGACACGCGCCGTTGGGCTTCGTGGAGGGCTTCCGGTGCCATCCCAGGACCGGCGTCGTGGATCTCGATGCTCACCCCATTGTGGGTCTCCACGAAGGACACCTCGACCGGAGTCGTCGGCGCGCTGTGACGGGCGGCGTTGTCCAGCAGCTCGGCCAGCAGGAGCACCAGGGGCTCCACGTAGCGGCCGGCGACGTAGAGGGGACAGGCGGGTGGCACGTGGACACGGGGGAAGTCGCGGATCCGCGAGATGCTTCCACGTACCGCGTCGAGCAGCAGCACGTCGTCTCGCTGGCGGCCGGGCCACATACCGGTCAGCACACCGAGGATCTGCAGTCGCCTGAGCATCTGGCTCGCGGCGTGATCGATCGGCTGGACCAGCTCCAGCGTCTTGGGCTCGTGTTCCGCGTCGAGGAGCTTGGTGATGGCGGCCTGAATCTCGTAACCCAGCGGCTGCACGGACCGGGTTGCCGCCTGAACCGCCACCCGGGCTGCGCCTTCGGACCGTGTGGTGGCCTCGGACAGTGCCGTGGCCACCTGCTCCAGCACTGCCTGGTGGGCTCGGCCGGTGTCGGTGCCAGCCAGCGCCTGGTGGAGAAGGGCACCGACCGCGGCCGGGCCGCCGGCTCCGTGCTGCAGGGCGTAGATGAGTCCCGGCAGCCGGGAGCCGGCCAGGTGCTGGGCCTCCTCGCCCTGGGCCGCAGCCCGCTGTTCGGCGTCGGCGGCGGACTTGCGGTGCCGTGCGGACGACCTGGCGAAGTGGACCGCGGTGCCGCCGGCGACGGCAGCGACGGCGTACGGCACCGCTATGAGCGCTTCCTGCAGAAAGGAGGTCATCGGATCCTCACGGGCGTGCGGGCGGCGGACTGAGGCGGCAGATGCCGAAGGCACCGTGGCGGGCCTGTGCACGTAACCGCTGAGATGGCGTTCACGCGGCCATCACCGGCGACACCGCCCCCAACTCGGCCAGCAATATCGCGCTCTCGGCCAGACCCAGCAGGGAGAAGGCCTGCGGGAAGTTCCCGAGCTGTCGGCGGGCGACCGGGTCGTACTCCTCGGCGAGCAGCCCCAGGTCGGTGCGCAGGGCCAGAAGCCGCTCGAACAACTCCCTCGCCTCGCCGGTGCGGCCGGTGAGCGCGAGCGCGTCGACCAGCCAGAACGAGCACAGAAGGAACGCTCCCTCGTCGCCGGTCAGACCGTCGACCCCCTCGCATGCGCCGGCCGTCGGGTACCGGTGGACCAGGCCCTCGTGGGACGCCAGCTCCCGGCGCACCGCGTCGACCGTGCCGATCACCCGCGGATCGTCCGGGGGGAGGAAGCCCGTGCGGGGGAGCAGCAGCAGCGAGGCGTCCAGCTCCTGTGAGCCGTACGACTGGGTGAAGGAGTTGCGGACAGGGTCGTATCCCTTGGCGCAGACATCGGCGTGGATCTCGTCCCGCAGGGCCGTCAGCGCGTCGAGATCGGCGTCCAGGACACCGCCCCTGACGAGGCGGACGGCACGGTCGACCGCCACCCAGCACATGACCTTCGAGTGCGTGAAGTGACGCCGCCCGCCGCGGACTTCCCAGATGCCGTCGTCGGGTTCGCGCCAGTGCAGGCGCACGTAGTCGACGAGCTGGAGGATCAGCGCCTCGGTGTTCTCACAGCGCGCGACCCCGTGCTGGTGAGCGAGGAAGAGCGTCTCGACGACCTCTCCGGGTACGTCGAGCTGCAGCTGGTCGACCGCGCCGTTTCCGATACGGACCGGACTGGACCCCTCGTACCCGGGCAGCCACGGCAGCTCCCGCTCGGGCAGCTCCCGGCGCCCGTCGATGCGGTACATGATCTGCAGGTTCTCCGGATCCCCGCCCAGCGTGCGCAGCAGCCACCGCCGCCACGCGGTCGCCTCGTCCCGGTACCCGGTGCGCAGCAGCGCGGACAGGGTGACCGCGGAATCGCGCAACCAGCACGCCCGGTAGTCCCAGTTGCGGACCCCGCCGATCTCCTCCGGCAGCGAAGTGGTGGGCGCAGCGACGATCCCGCCGGTGGGGCCGTGGGTCAGGGCCTTGAGAGTGATCAGGGCACGGACGACCGGCTCGCGGTACGGGCCGTCGTAACGCAGCTGGGCCACCCACGCGTCCCAGAAGGCCGTGGTCTGTGCGAGGACGGCCTCGGCGTCGGGGACTTCGGGCGGGGCAGCGTGGGAGGGGTGCCAGCTCAGGGCGAAGGCCACCCACGCGCCGGCCGTGACAGTGAAGGTGTGGTGGACGGTGCCGTCCTTCTCGGTGCCCGGCACGGACGTGTCGAGCCACAGGGCGTCGGGCCCGCTGACCGTAACCGTCCGGCCGTCCTCGTCGTAGATCCACGGCACTGTCCGGCCGTAGCCGAACCGCGGGGAGAGGACCGACGCCATCTCCACTGTGCCGGTGACGCCCTCGACGATACGGATCAGCTGCGGGCCGTGCCCGTCCCGGGGCGGCATCAGGTCAAGTACGCGGACCGTTCCGGTCTTCGTGTCCCACTCGGACTCGACGATGAGGCTGTCGCCCACGTAGCGGCGCCGGTCCGCGTACGGCGCGGGCACACCGGCCGCGACGGTGGGGGCTATCCGCCAAGACCCGTGCTCGTCGGTGCCGAGCAGGCCGGCGAAGACCGCGGCGGAGTCGAAGCGCGGCAGACACAGCCAGTCGACGCTTCCATCTCGGCAGACCAGAGCAGCGGTCTGCATGTCTCCGATGAGCGCGTAGTCCTCGATGCGCGGCCGACGAACAGCCGGGGGGTGGGGGAAATGCGGCAGGGTGGTCATGAGGTGCGGTCTCCAGGAGAGGCGAGGATGGCGTAGGCGTGCGAGGGGTCCCAGTGCGGGTGCAAGCGAGAGGGGTGGCGCCAGGAGGCGGTGGTCACCGGCCCGTCCGCCTCTAGCGGCGTCCAGGAGCGGAGCAGATCGCGGATCTGCTGCCCGGAGCGGGGCCGGAAGCCGATGCCCGCCTTCGCGTAGAGACGGGTGAGGGAGGCCATCGCCTTGGGTGCCGTGTCCGTGGTGGCGTGGGTGACGGACAGCACGGAGCCGGGCGGCAACCAGGACCTCAACGCCGCCAGGGCGGTGTGCGCCGTCTCGTCGCTGATCCACGGCAGGACGTCGTGCAGCAGCACCCCGATCGGCCGGCCATGGTCGAGCCGCGCGATCGGTCCGGCAGCCAGAAGGGCCGGCATGTCCTCGAGATCCGCCCGCAGCGACGCCGTGCCGTGCCGCTCGGCCAGGGCCATCCGCGCATGGGCCTCCACCCCGGGGTCGGAGTCGACGTACACCATGCGGCGCACCTCGTCGGGAAGGTAGCGGTTGTCGTCGTGGGGCAGGCCGCATCCCAGGTCGATGACCTGATCGATGTTGTACTCCCGCGTGAGGCAGTTGAGGACCCGGGGGCCGTGTGCGCGGTTGACGCGCACACTGGCCGGCAGCCACGGCGCCGCAGCGAACAGGTCGTGAGTGAAATCCCGGTCCGAGGTGTAATTGTCGGTGCCGCCGTCGAGATGGTCCTGCACCCGAGCGACGGTCGGACTCCTGAAGTAGCCGTCGGGGAGCCTGGAAGTCATACGCTCACCCCCGCATGCGCACGGGCGTGATCGGCCCCCGGGACGTTGTGGCCCGCGCTGTCGGGACGCCGCCGGTCCCGGACGCGGCGGGCAAAAGCCGCCTCGTCGAGAGCGAGCAGCCTGCTCATGGGCCCCTCCGGCGATGTGGCGCCGAGCAGGGCAGCGAGCAGCCGGACGATGGCGATCATGAGGCGGCCCTCCGCTCCATACCCTCGGCCGCGCTCATGAACGCTTCGTACGTCGCCTCACGACTCCACGCGGCGCCGACGGCCTCCTGCAGACCGGCGCCGATGCCCCGGGCGGCGCCGGAGCCAGTCTCGTAGGAGGGGAAGAGACCGACTCGCACCACCATGCGGTGTCCGTGGATCGTCACCTCGGCGACCGGACCGACCGTGTGGACGAACCGCACCTCGCTCAGCGGCAGGATACGAATGGTCAGGCCTTGCCCATCGGAGTTCTCCTGGGCCATGAGACGGGCCAGATGCCGCAGTTGGCCTGCCACCGTCGATGGGTAAGTGTCGTGCCCCCGAAACAACACGGTCTCGTCCAGCAGCACGGCCCGCCGCTGCCGCTCGGCCCATGGCACGTGATGCACCCACGTCGGCAGCCCAAGCACCGGTTCGTCAGGGGTAACGCACACATCCGGGTCCAGCACGACCTGCTGGTACTCCTGGGTACGCAGACCGGCGGGCACCAGCATGCAGTACTGGATGACCTCGCTCGCCGAACACATCACGGCGATGTGCCGGGCCGTCGCCTCGTCACCGGCCACGTCCGCCCAACTGTCGTACGGGGCGCGCCGGCCCTCACCCTGCTCTTCATGCTCCGCGCGGTCGTAGTCCTGCGGGGGGAGACTCCCCGTCAGGAAGGCCAGGTCCTTGCCCGCCACCCCGTAGCGCCGCAGCAGCGTGCTGAGCACGTCCGGCCGGATAGGGGACTCGGCCCGCTCCCACCGGCTGACGGCCGATGCGGACATCCTGACGTCCCAGGCCGCGTCCTTCAGCTTGATGCCCTGCGCCTCGCGCAGGCACCGCAGGTAGAGGCCCGTCACAATCCGGGCGGGCGCCTGCGGCACCTCGGCCGGTAGCGGCGGAACAGTGTGAAGCATGACAAGAGGTCCTTGCGTGGGTGGTCGAGCGGAGTCAGGACGGATCGTGGGGTTGGGACGGTGTACGGTCGCCCGTCGTCGGCGGGGGCCTGCGGGCGGTCCATCGGGGGCCGAGGAGCACCAGGGCGGCCATGCCCAGCACGATCAGGACGGTGATGACCAGTCCGGTGGTGGTCATCCCTACCTCGGGACGGACCCGGCGTAGATGAGGGTGATCACCGCGAGGGCGAACGTGAGGATGCGGAGGTGGCCGCGGTCAGGGCGCCAGGACCACCAGGGTCTGCCACCGGAGGCGGGTCTACGCACAGCAGGCCTCCTCGTGGCGAGGGTGGTGTGTGCCAGATACCCTGCGGAGGCGGGGTCGGGCCAGGCGGAGCGCCTCGTGCAGCGCACTAGCCGGGGTGGCCGCAGCCCGCTCCGATCCGGGGTGGGTCACCCACAGGCCGGTGCAGCCGCCCGCACTGCAGTTCCAGGACCGGGCAGCAGGGAAGCAGTCGGAGTGCGCAGCCCTCCACCGGAGGATCGTGTCGGCCTCCACCGGCCCCACGAGCTGGTGATGGGGCAGGCGGTGCTTCACCGGACCGACGTTCGTGCCGCCGGCGCCGAGTGCGTCGATCGCGGACAGGCCGAGGGCCATGCCCACCTTGACCGAGGCGAGGTCCGCAGAAGGAGCGAAAGGCGGTTGCTCATCGGCAGCGATACGCCACAGACGGTCACTGTGTAAGGTCATGATGGGGTCTCCAGCGAGAAATCGGGGTTCTGGTGCCGCGCCGTAGCGGGGGTGGTCGGCGCGGCACCAGAACGGGACAAGGCACCGCAGGTGTCAGGGGGGCAGCGCGGCGCCGACCTCGACGGCACCCCAGGGAGGAGGGGAGGACGACTGTAGGGGGTGCGGGCGGGCTGCTCGCTCACAGCTGTGAACAGCCGTCGGCTTCCTGGTCAGACCGGGTACATAGGACCTGTGGAAGCAGATCTCACCCCGCTTCGCGATGGGCCGAGTACAGCGTCGAGGGCAGTCGACACGCACTGTTCCAGCGGTTGGCAGGTGTCCACCACGACTTTCGGATCCGGAATCGGGTCCGTGCCAGTGCCCTTCGCGCTGAGAAGCGGATCCGGAACGCCAGCTGCTGACCGCGCCCTCGCCGAGGCCACCTCCTCTGGGCAGACGCACTCGACGATGTACAGCGCGTGACCAAGACTTGAAGCGAAGCGGCGTAAGGAAAGAACGTCCCGGTTCCGGGTGAGGGGGCGACCGTCGAGCACGATGACGGTTCCTGGCACCGTGTCGAGGTTCCACGAAGCTGCCTTCAGCACTCCCTCGTACAACCAGTCGTTCAGTTCTGGAGGAACCGCAACCAGGTTCGGGAAGAGGACCTTTCGCAGCGCGGCTGTGTCGAGCAAGACGCCCGGTATGGCATCCGCCAAGGCCCGGGCAAGGGTGGACTTGCCGGTGAAAGGCAGGCCGCCCAAGGCGACGATCATGACTCTCCTGTCCGCACTTGATTCCACGCCTCGCCCCCCGATCACGCCGGCTGAGGCAGCGACTTGGGCCAGGCGGTCAGCTGCGGGCACTCGAAGAAGGCCCATACCGCCTTCCCGCTGGCACCCTCCCGGCCGCAGCGAGGAGCCGCAGTCCAGCCGTCGGACTGCGCACTCACGAGAACCAGTCCGCGTCCACTGACCGAGCTCACGGACGGATGGACGTTCACCCGCGGGATGCCGCAGGAGTTGTCCGTCACCATGACTCCGAGGACGCAGTCCCGCTTCAACGCGAGCGTGACCTCCACGGTCTCCGTCTCTGCCCTCGGCTGCGTCCGACCGTGCAGGACCGCGTTGGTGACCAGCTCGCTGACGACCAGGACCACCCGGCTGGCGAGTTCGTCGTCCTCGGGCAGCCCCCAACGCACGAGCTGCTCCCGAGCGAACCGGCGGGCTTTACCGACGTTGTGTTCACAGCTCTCGATCTCGACGGCGACCCGCTCAACCCCAGTGTCGTATGCGAGTACCGCCAATGACTCCCGGCTTGACAAGGCTGCCATCGCATCCACCTCCCGGTTCTGGTAGACGGGCACCGTTCCGCATGGGCCTTGATGGCTCGTGCTGGAGCGGCGCCCGTCACGGGCCCGCCGGCCAGGGGTGTCAGGTCCTCTGGTGGCGGACATTTTGTCGGGCTCCCGTGACCAGCAGGATTCGCCTGGAGCCGGTGCCGGGCAACCGTGACAGTTCACTGATCAGTGACTTCCAGTACCTGAAGTGACGGATCAGGTCACTGATCCGTGATGAAGTCACTGTTTTTCCCACGGAGTCGACGGCTCGTCACTACGATGTCGGGAATCGGTCCGGGCTGAGGAGGTACTGATGGCCCGTGCAGCGCACGCACCGTCTTGTGCCAAGCGGTTACGACAAGAGGCCGCCCAACGCGGGGTGTCTCACGGCGAGATCGCCCGCACTATCCATGCTCACTGCGGGGTATCCCTTCTGCGTGCCCAGCGTCTCGCCCGAGGGCTGACGCTGAAGGAGGCAGCCAAGGGCCTGAACGAGTTGAGCGCGGGACGACACGGCGCTCCCCGGGTGGATGGTGACCAACTCGGGCACTGGGAGAACGGCCGTCAGCCTCGTCCGGCAACTCTCGGGCTGCTGTGCGAGTTCTACGACAACTGCACCCCTGGAGATCTAGGGTTCACGAGTACGGGAAGTACCGTGACGCCGCCTTCCTCCGACCTGGCCCTGGCAGGACACCTGCTGCCTTCGCCTACCGCTGTGTTCCGTCCCTTCGCCGCGGATGCGCTGGAACAACGCGTCGATGTGGCCCGACGCTCAGTGGACCGGACTCTGGCCGCCGGCACCGTCAGCTCGACCCAGCTCGATATGCTCGACGAACAGGTGCTCTGGGCGCGAGAGCAGTACGTCTACACAGCACCGACGCCCATGATCACGGTGCTCCTGGACCTCCTCGCGGAGGTCGAAGAACTCGCCGGCCAAAGGCAGCCGGCGGCCGTCCAGGTCCGACTGTCCGAGTTGACCTCCATGCTCGCCACCCTGGTTGCCGACGCCCTGATGAAACTCGGCCAACTGCCCCGGTCCAGAGCCTGGTACGCCACAGCAAGAAATGCCGCAGACGACAGCGGCAACACCGAACTCCGGGCCCGGGTAAGAGCACAAGCCGCGATGCTCCCGTTCTACTACGGCCCCCTGGAAGCAGCGGTCGCCCTCGCTCGGGAGGCCCGGATCATCTGCCGCGGGCGCCCCAGCACCACGGCCGCCTTCGCCTCGGCCGCCGAAGCCCGCGCCCTCGCCAAGCTGGGAGATAGGGAAGGAGCCGAGGCAGCACGCCGACTGGCCACGGCCGCGTTCGAGCAGAGCAGAGCCGGCAGCCCGGCCGACAATGATGCCTTCGGCTTTCCCGAGCGGCGATTCCGACTCTACGAGAGCGGAACCCTGACAGCCCTCGGCAAGACGAGCGAAGCACGTCGCGTCCAGGAAGCGGCCCTTCGTCTCTACCCCACGAAGACCGGCATCGATCCAGCCCTCCTCAGTCTCGAGGCGGCCCTCTGCCTTGCACAGGACCGCAGCCCGACGGAAGCCTGCCAGCTGGCGGCCACCACATTCCTGCGGATCGCCCCAGAGCACCGGACGCCGATCGTGGAAGAGCGGGCACGAGAGGTCATCGGGGCGCTTCCCCCTGGCGCGGGGTCCGGCCGCGCAGCACGCGAGTTGCAGGAGATCCTCGCCCTTCCTTCCGGACGGATGTGACAGAGGCCGTACACGTCAGCGAGCCTGGACCCCATGACACACGCTGCACCGGCCCCCGGTGGGTACGACGAGTCCGAGATGTACCAGCTTCTGGAGCGAGGGTGCACGGTTGCTGGCCTCGACCCCTCCGACGCTTACCTGCTCCGCGGACACACCAACGCGGTCATACTCCTCAAGAACGAGCAGGTCGTCGTCAAAATCGCCCGCCGCGGATCACGGACCGACGACGTGGCACGAACGGCCCGGTTCGTCCGCTGGCTCATGGACAGGGACTTTCCCACCGTTCCCCTGCACCCGGTCGACCAGCCCGTCATCATCGATCAGCACGCCATCACCTTCTGGCAATACCTGCCTCAGCCAGCCCAGCCCGTTGCCGCAGCCCAGCTCGCCAAGCCGCTGCGCGCACTCCACACGCTGCCGTCCCCACCCGTGCCCCTGCCAGCCCATGACAACATCGCGGCGATCCGCCGGTCTCTCGCCGCGATCACCTGCCTGTCGCCAGAGTCGCTGTCCTTCCTGAGCGAGCACGCTGCACAACTCGAGTCCGACCTCACCGCCGTACAGTTCGAACTACCAGTGGGGGTGATCCAAGGAGACCCACAGCACCGCAATGCCCTGCACGTGGATGACAGCGAGGCCGTGCTGTGTGACTGGGACACCGTGGCGCTCGGACATCCGGAATGGGACCTGGTCACCGTTGAGATCCACTGCAGGCGATTCGGGCACGGAGAACAGCACTACAGGGCCTTCGCTGAGGCGTACGGCTGGGATGTCACACGGTGGGCCGGTTACGAGACCCTGGCGGCGATCCGTGAGCTGCGCATGATCACGACGAACGCTCGCAAGGTCCATCACGCCCCGAGCAGCCTGCAGGAAGTCGAGCGACGGGTGCGCGGGCTCCGTCACCACGATCACCTTCTTCGGTGGAACATCCTCTGACCAAGGCGAGACCCCCGCCCTCCGCGGCTGCCCCGAACCAGTCAAGGCCCGCAAGCCGTGCCCCTGAGCACGGCATCACCTCGCACCGCATAAGAGCGCACCTGGCCTCGGGCTCCTCGGCGACCGCGCCCGGCCGGGTGCGGGGCTGACCGACCGGCAGACGGACGCGGATCTTGTTCAGTACGGGGATGAACTGCGGGCTGTCCGCGGCCTGCCCGGCGGCCAGGACGAACGTCAGCGATCGGCGGCGAGAGGGATTTTGCTGGTCAGCCCGCCACGGGACCGGCCGAGCAGGGCCTCCTTCAGGCGGACTCGGTATCGCCGACGGATGCGCCGGCGCGCTTCCCGCTCCGGCCCGTCTGCGCCACGCTGCCCGTTGTGTTCCTCTCTGCCGCCCCCTTTTGTCGGGCCTTCTCCTGCTCAGCGGCGGCTTCCTCCAGCGCCTCCATGACGACCGCGCCGAGGAGCATCCCGGCGGCGTCGTGGTAAGCACGGACGGTCGTGGAGTCCACGCTGCCCAGGGACAAGTCCGTCCTGCCACGGCGGGCAGCCTCAGCGACCAGGCCCTCCAACAGGGCGGTGAACACACCGGCATCCCGCCAGACCCGGAAACGGCCGTAGACGGTAGGCCAGGGCCCGAACCCGCCCGGCATCTCACGCCACTGCGCGCTGGTCCTGAACCGCCAGATCACCCCCTCGAACTGGTTCCGCAGCCGCTAGGAAGTCGGGATCGTGCTCGCGCAGCGTCTTCAGCAGACCTGGTGCCCGTGCGGCGAGCAGGTCGACGACCGCGCTGGTGTAGGCATGGGCGGTGGACTCGCTGATTCCGAACCTGGCGGCGATCTTCGCCAGCGTGATGTGCTCGCGCAGGTACACCAGTGCCACCACCGCGCGCTGGGACGGACGGAGCTTGCACCGCCGGTCGCCCTCACGGGTGACGATCAGCATGGTGACCCACTCCACCAGTGCGTGCGGCAGGTCGAGTGCGGCAGGATAGATGACCAACGAGGCCCCCGAGCAACGTGATTGAGACGTCAGACATCTCGATCAACAGTCCGGGGGCCTCGCTCGTTGCGCTTCACGGCCCATCACCCGATCGGTAGCCAACTCGAAGAAGCTCACTGACGACGCCCGATACAGCCTCACGCCTGGCCGCGGCAACCGCACCACATAGAGTGGTGGATTCTATGCGGAGCATGCTCGTCCGTATGGCTGTTGCAAACTGCAGCGAGAATATCGGGACGAGCGGTCAGGGTGTGCCCCGCATCGTGGTGTAGCGGAACGAGCGACACGCGTTCCTGTGCGGGGCCCACGGTGATCTTCGTGGAGACGGCGAACCGTAAGGCATCCTGCTAAGGCGAATCGAGCGCTCGGTCACGCAGAGCCGCCGTCGCTGAACTGCGGATTTCGGCGAAATGATCGGCTACACCTCCCGACGGGAGGCCTTCAGTGGTCGAGCATCCGTTGGGACGAGGGACGCAGCAGGACAGCAGGTTAATAACCTGGTGCCTGAGTGCCTACTCCTTTGCTCCAGCCGTGTCCACTGGCATTCAATGTGAGGTTTGACGCAGCGCCTGCGGTCTGCGACAGCCCCTGTTTGCCCGAGGCAACCATACGAGTAGGGTGTGACCGCGCGCTTAGGTGTGGCGCCATGTCCTGCTGCGCATGCGACATATCGGGGTAGAGGGAGAGAAGCGCGGTATGCACGATTGCTCCGTACATGTCAGCGTAAGGCTGGCTCCTGAAGCCGCCAGGCGGCCGCAGGTGAACGCCGGTCAAGTTGCGCGTTCTGGCGGTGTGGCCACTCCTGAGGAGGATGCTCTCGTGGGACACGACAGCGCCCCATCGGGCGATGTTCGCCGCAAGATCAGGGCGGACGGCCCGGGGCTGGCCGCGGGGGCCGTCTTGGGGGTGCGGGGTTATGTGAGGCTCCGGCCAGCTTCCCGACGCGCTTCTCGGTACGTTGCTCCGCGGGAGTGGTCGAAGACTGGCAAGATCATGGGAACCTGCGGGCTCGTCACTCCAGGTAGCGCCGCGGATCCAGGTGGCGATGCAGGCGCTGGGTGCGCCATTGCCGGCCGGCGGTGGACCGGTGGAGGCGAGCTGCGGTGCTAGTAGCGAGCGGCGGAGACGCTTCGGTGATGCAGCAACATAGCGTCCGAACGCTTGTTTGATAAAAAGGCTGAGGTGGAGCGCACTCGAAGCCAAGGTCCCTACTGAAGCGAAGACCACGCTCACCCCTGTACTGGAGGGGACCCGGCCGTGCGAGAAAGGGGGAATCTGAAGTGCTGTGGCGTCGGTGCCCTGAAGCGAGATTGCGCAAGCGGTGTGAACGGCAACTTGAGGGACTTCCGCTGCCCACGCCGTTCAGCATGGCCGGGCTAGTCAAGAATATGGAAGCCGCACGAGAACGCTCGATCATCCTTGTCCCGATCGAGGAGGAAGGTGCCGACCTGAGTACCGCTTGCGGCCTCCGGGTCAAGACCAAGGAGGTCACTGCCGTCCTCTACCGGCGCCGGCCCACCCCGCACCAGACTAACCACAACATCCTGCACGAGCTCATGCACGAGTGGTTCGACCACGGCACCTCACTCAGCTCGGACGAGATGATGCGGTATGTACCTCCGGCCCTTCGGCGCGGACTCGTGGAGCGTTTCGGCGCGGGTGCCTTGGTACAGGCCCGGGCTCGCTACGGAACGCCAGAGGAACGCGAGGCGGAGCTGTCTGCTTCACTCCTCAAACGCATGGTGCGAAACCAGGTCGTGACGGGTGACGACATGGTGAGCCTCATCGAGGCATCGCTGTCACACCCGGTCGCCCCGCGCCTTGGTCGCCGTAGGTAGTCGCTCAGGAGTCCATCTGTGTCCGTGTCCGTGCTCGCGTATGCCATTGCCGGTGTGATGACCGGTGTAGCGGTGTGGCGCCTACCTGCGGTGATCTACGGTGATGCCCACCGGCGAAGCCTGTGGGCATGCTATGCCGGGTTCGCTGCGGCGCTCTGGCTGAAGAGCCCGAGTGTGAAGATGTGGCTGAACAATTCACCGATCATTGATCTGTCGATCCTAGCGAAACACTACGTCAGCATCATGGCCATCCTGGCCATCTGCGCATTTGTCGTAACAAACTATGGCACTGTCGGCCATGGAGAAGTGCCACGCCACGTCGCTGTCTCCCGCTGGGTCACGCGTGTGGGCATACAGACCGCCGCTGGTGCACTGGTACTGATGACCGTCCTCTTCTTCGCCGCTGTGCAACGCGAACAACCGAGCGTGGACTTCATGGTCGATCACAGAGGCCAATGGGGCGCCTCCGCCTACATGACGGTTTTCTACGTCTACCTCGGTGCCGCATCAGCAATCTGCGGGTACCAGTGGGCCAGCGCCTACCGGCGATCCGACACGCGGCTACTCCGTGCCGGTCTGCTGCTGATGAGCATTGCCATGGGCATTGGTGTCACGTACGTCATCTGCAGGGTGAGCTTCATCTGGTCCGCCTTCGTCATCGACTACAGCAATGACGTCGCCACCGACTTCGCTCACACAACCGACCTGATGCAGACCATCCTGTTCTTCCTGTTCGCGATCGGTGCGAGCGTACCCACCACCAACACAGCAGCATCACGTTGGACTGCACGGCGCGCCCTGTACCGGCTGTATCCGCTGTGGCGGGACCTGATGACCGCCTTCCCGGACAGAACCTTCAGCCCGCCGGCATCCCGCTGGCGCGAGGTCACTCGCCTGTCGACACCCGGTGACGTCAGGCTCGACCGGTGGGTCGCCGACATCGGCGATGCGGTGGAGGCGCTGCGCCACTACGCGCCGCCGATGCTCCTGCCCGTCGCCGAACAGGTGGCTGCCGAGTCGGAAGACCCGCAGTCGACTACGGAAGCACTGTGGATCAAGGCGTCGTTGCAGGCGTCGGCCGCCGATGAACGCCGCTCGCAAGCGTCGGCTGGTCTCCCGAGCAAGCCATTCACCGACACTGACGCGGAGGCCTCCTGGCTGCTCCGCGTTCAGGACGCCTACTCCGCCATCTCCGTCGAACAGGCCCAAGTCCTGCTCGACGCTGCAAAGGAACTGACCCCCGCATGACCGCCTCCGTCACCGACAAGCCGCTGACCTCCCCACTGAAGGTGGCCAAGACCATCACCGATGTCCTCCAGCCGCGCAACATGCTGCTGGGAGGGCTGATCGGATTCGGGGCTTTTACACAGGAAAGCATCGCTGGCGCCGGCTGGGGCCTGTTCGCCGCCCTGTGCGCCGGCGTAGTGCCTGCCGAGTACATCAACTGGGAGAAGCGCCGGGGAACATTCGGTGATAGGCACGTTGTGGACCGGCGTCAACGGCCGCGAATCTTCGCCGTCATCCTCGCGTCCATCGGCCTGGGCATCATCGTGATGGAGATAGCCGGCGGACCGAAGGACGTCGAGCACGCGATGATCGCCCTGTGGGGCATGACCGTGGTGCTGCTACTGGTCAACGCCTTCTGGAAGATCAGCGTCGACGCCGCAGTCGCGTCATCGGTCGTGGCACTTCTTGCTGTCTTCCACTCACCGTGGTGGCTGCTTGGGTATCTCGTGGTCGTCGCTGTCTGCTGGACACGTAAAGCACTCGGCTACCACTCGGTCGCCCAGACTGTCGCCGGCGCGTCGCTCGGCGCCGCTGCTGCCGGAATTTGGCTGCTGGGGTAGAACTCTGCTCTCACTTGCCACGCCGGGTGTCTTTCACACGGCTGAGGTCGGTGATCAAGGCGTTGACCTTCGCGAGCATCGCTCCTGAGAGTCCGTTCTCGTTACCGCGGGCTGCCAGCGCGAGAACATCGCCGCGCTCCCGCGCTGCCAGGAGCGAGATGCCCTCCAGAACCTGCTGAGCGACCTCGTCGTTGGGCTGGAAGAACAAGGGTGAGACACCGTAGGCCTCGCCCAGCCCTTCACGGAGAGCTGGCGTCGTGACCGTGACGGACCCTGACCGCAGCGCGGCGATGTCGGCGGCCTCAGCAATGTCAGCGCCGGCATGACGATTGATGATGGCAGCGAGCTCGTCGTCGGTCGGCGCCGCCTGGCCGTGGGGGAAGGCGTGCTGATCCAGGTATTGCAGTTTCGCCGCCAGTGTTTCGGGCTGGTCCACTGCCGGCGCATGGTGAGCTGGCGCGTTGTGCAAGGGGACGAGTAGACCGAACGACCGGTCCTCTGCAGCCCGCAGTTCCTTCACGCTCACCTGGTAGGCCTCCGCCAGGAGGGGTACGTACTTGGCGTCGAGACGACGGATTCCGCGCTCGGCGTTACTGACCGGGATGTGGCTTTCGACGCCGATCAGTTGACCGGTCCTGTTCTGGGGGAAGCCGGCGTCTTCTCGTAGGTCCTTGAGATCAGGCGCGCCGTCTCGAGGGAAGAGCTCGTCGATGTCCTTCCCGAGCGCCCCGGCGATGGCCGGCAGCTTGTCGCCGTCCGGAAAGGACTTGCCGGCCTCCCACGCAGCGACAGGTGCGTGGCTTCTGAGCCCGATGAGGTTGGCCAGCTGCTTCTGCGTCAGATCGTTCGCCCGCCGTTCCGCGCGAACGCGCGTGCCGTCGAACTGGCGTGCTGGCATGACGAACTCCTGGACTCTGACGGCTGGGCGGTCGGAAAAACCTTAGCTACCAACTTGATAGCAGAAACGACAGCACGTAGATTGCACTATCGGGATCTTGGCCTGGCGACCCCACACATTGTGCGTCACCCGGCCGGTTCCCCGTACCCATCGCACCATGCAACTTCCTGCTGGTCAGGAGTTCGTGGTGGGCCGGGCCCTGTCACCCATGGCCTCGCAAACCAGTTGACGGGCCCGGCACCATCCCCAACCGGAGACGTGTATGAGTCTTGCATCCTCACCGCAGCCGCCGCACCCCACCCGTCGGTTTCGGTATCCGATCGTGCTTGGTGCGGCGGTTGCGCTGGGCACGGGCATTCTGCTGGCGCCGCACGCGGTCGCTGCGGACAAGTGGGGACCGGGTTATCTGATACCTGACAGCACAGGCAAGCCGAATACGTCCCACATCGGTGCTTACAACACGGCCGGAATCGACGGCGTAGCCTACTGCGCAGACCCGGAACTGGCTGGTCCCGATGCCGCCGGCGGCTACGGCCCCGCCCGGCCCGTCACCGCCTGGACGTCGAAGGCCACTGGCAAGACCTCGTCCGGTGAGGACCTCGCCCGGGCCGCGTACGTCTTGTCCAAGTACGGGCAGACGACCAGCGACGAACAGGCAGCATCGGTCGACGCCGTCGTCTACACCTACCTCGAGGCCGGCTCCACGTACGCGCTGCCCGACGGCAAGCGGGCTCTGGAGCGCCTCGGCTACTCCAACGTCCCGCCGTCGGTGAAGAAACGGGCCACCGGCTACCTCAACGAGGCGAAGACGTTCGCTGGCCCCTACAAGGTCAATATCAAGCCGATCGACGGCCCCCTCAAGGCCGGCGTCAAGAGCTCCGTCACCCTCGACGTCACCTCCGCCTCCGGTCACAAGGTGCCCGGCGTCAAGCTCGACCTCGACGTCTCCGGCGCGGCCGCCGACGCCGCGAGCGTCACCACCAACGCCGACGGTGTCGCCACAGCGACCATCACCCCGGCCAAGGACAGCACCGTCGACTTCAAGGCCGAGGCCAAGACGCTGCCGGCCACCCAGCTGCGCGCGCTGACCCCGAACGACAGCAAGGCCCAGCGCCTGCTGCTGGCCGGCAGTTCCTCCAGCGCCCAGGCCGAGGTCCACCTCAAGACCGAGAGCCCCAAGGGCGCACTGACCGTCACCAAGACCGCAGCCGACACGGCCAAGCCGCTCAGCGGTGTCGAGTTCGCCGTCAAGGACAGCTCCGGCAAGACCGTCGCCACGGGCAAGACCGACGCCAAGGGCGTCTGGGAGGCCAAGGACCTCGCCCCCGGCACCTACACGGTGCACGAGGTGGAGGCCGTCGAGGGCTACCAGCTCGCCGCGGACCAGAAGACCACCGTCACCGACGGCAAGGCGGCCGACGTCGCGGTCAAGGACGTCAGGATCCCCGAGCAGCCGAAGCCGAAGCCCCGGCCGGTCACCATCCCCGTCCTGCCGCAGACCGGCGCCTGACCGCCGCTGCGCCACGCGTCCTTCGCGGACCCGACGGCCGCGGGGGGGGGGGGGGGGGGGCCCCCGGGCCCCCCCCCCCCCCCCCCCCCCCCCCCCCCCCCCCCCCCCCCACAAAAAACACACCCCCCCCCCCCCCCCCCCCCCCCCCCGATGAACACCGCCAACCCCCCGGCATGGAAAAAACCGCCCAAAAGGCGCCGAGGGGGGGA
>NZ_JBIAHR010000035.1:0-69266 GCF_042870695.1 Streptomyces sp. NPDC006384 | reverse complement strand
CCCGGAGAGCCGGGCGGCCACTCCTCGCGAGCCACGACTGGCAGAGAGCTATCAGCCACACCCGGCCCTCCCGGGCCGCCTAACAACTTACGGAGCGCTATGAACACGTCCGAACTGGCCTGGTTCAAGAGCAGTTACAGCGGCTCCCAGGGCGACGACTGCGTCGAAGTGGCGATGACGTGGCACAAGTCCAGCTACAGCAGCGGCAGCCAAGGCGACTGCCTCGAGGTGGCGTCCTGCCCCGGCACGGTCCACGTCCGCGACTCCAAGGTGCGGCAGGGTTCCCAGCTCGCGGTCTCCCCGGCAGCGTGGGCGCGCTTCCTCACGTACGCGACCAACGCCTGACATCGCCGCGGGGGGGGGGGGGGGGGGGGGGGGGGGGGGGGGGGGGGGGGGGGGGGGGGGGGCGGCGCCCCCCCGGGGGGGGGGCCGCCCGCCGCGCGCGGCCGCGCGGGCGGGCGGGGGGGGGGCGCGGGGCCCCGCCCCCCCCCCCGCCCCCCCCCCCCCCCCCCCCCCCCCCCCCCCCCCCCCGCGGCCGTCGTCCTCGCGGAAGGTGCGGTCACGGACGTGACGCGGACCGGTCCACCTGCCGTTACACAAGTCCACCGTCGGCTATGAGGTTCTGACCGGTCAGCCATGCGGCATCCGGGCTCAGCAGCAGCGCGACGACTGCGGCGATGTCGGCGGGAGTGCCCACCCGGCCCAGAGCCGTCATGTGTGCCACCCCGGCCAACGCCTCCGGCGGGGTATTGGCGCGCAGCATGTCGGTGTCGGTGGGGCCGGGCGATATGGCGTTGACCGTGATCCCGCGCCGTCCCAACTCCCGGGAGGCGACCCGGGTGAGCTGCTCGATGGCCGCCTTGCTCGCGGCGTAGACCGACTCGCCCGCGCTGGGCCAGGCGGTGCCGGTGGACGAGACAGTCACGATCCGGCCACCGTCGGTCATCCTGCGCGCTGCCTCCTGCACGGCGAAGAACACGCCGCGTACGTTGATCGCCATGACCCGTTCGAACACCTCCGGGGTCAGCTCGTCGATCGGCGTATGGTCGATGACGCCGGCGTTGTTCACCAGTACGGAGAGCGGGCCTGCGGCCCTGTCGGCGAACACCTTGTCCGCCGTGGCGAACAGCCGCTCCATCTGGTCGAAGTGGGCCGCGTCGGCGCGCACGGCGACGGCCCGCCCGCCACATGCCTCTTCCACCTCGCGAGCTGCCCGCTCGTCGGCGACGTAACTGAACACCACCGTGGCGCCGTCGTCCGCGAGCCGTTTGACCACGGCCCGCCCGATGCCGCGTGACCCGCCCGTCACCAGTGCCGCCTGCATGAATGTTCCTTCCTGCCGAGAGGCCTCCACCATGGCAGTCATCGCGGAAACAGAACTTCCGCGAGGTGCGGAAGACTGGACGGCATGTCCACGAGAGACCCCGCCGCGCGGCTGCTGCGACTGCTGTCGCTGCTCCAGTCCCGCACCGACTGGCCGGGACCGGAACTGGCGGACCGGCTCGGCGTCAGCACCAGGACCATCCGCTCCGACATCGAACGGCTCCGTGACCTCGGTTACCCGGTGTCGGCGACTTCCGGCACGGCGGGCGGCTACCGGCTGGGGGCCGGTGCCCGGCTGCCGCCCCTGCTGCTGGACGACGAGGAGGCCGTCGCGGTGGCGATCGGCCTGCGTACGGCGACGGCCCAGGCGGTGGGCGGTATCGAGGAGACGGCGCTGCGCGCGCTGGCCAAGCTCGAACAGGTGCTGCCGTCCCGGTTGCGCCCCCGTGTGGCCGCGCTCGCGGCCTCCACGGTGCCCGTGCCCGGGAACGGCCCGGCCGTGGACGCCGATGTGCTGGCCACGCTGGCCGCCGCCTGCCGGGACCGGCGGCGCATACGGTTCGACTACCGTGATCACGACGGGATCGCCACCGTGCGCGACGTCGAACCGTACCGGCTCGTGTCGACGGGGCGGCGCTGGTACCTGGTGGCGTGGGACGTCGATCGCGACGACTGGCGGACGTTCCGCATCGACCGGCTCACGCCGCGCATCCCCTTGGGGCCGTCCTTTCCCGGCCGCTCGCTGCCGCCGGGAGGCGCTGTCGACTTCGTGACCAAGGGCGTGGCCTCGACCCTGGGCCCCTGCCGCACGGTAGCGACCGTGCACGCGCCGGCCACGGTCGTCAGCGAGCGGATCCCGCCCGTGGCGAGGGTCGAGCATCTTGACGACGAGCGGTGCTTGCTGCACATCGGCGCCGCCACGCCGCTGACCCTGGCCGTCTACCTCGCAGCGCTCGGCCTGCCCTTCACCGTGGACGCTCCGGCCGCGTTGCTGGAGGCGTTGCGGCAGGTGTCGCGGCACTGCGCGAGCGCCGTGTGAGCCGGACGAACGCCTCGCCTCAGCCGGCGGCACCACCTGTCGCAGTACCCACAGCTCATCCGGCACCGACCGCTCGACAGAACTCGGGTCACCGCTGACAGTGGTCCCGGGTCACTGCTTCCTCAGCCCGGACAGCTCCTGCTCGGCGTTCCGTGCCACCTGGCGGCGGACGCCGAACCAGCCGGCGACCAGCATGAGGGCGATCACCGGGATCAGCAGGAGGGTCCAGCGGCCGATCTCGGGGTCGTTGCCCATCATGCAGAGCACCGCCACGAGGAAGGCGATCGTGGCGATCTCCGTGACGGGGCTGCCGGGCAGCCGGAAGTGCGGGCGGGTGACCAGGCCGGCGCGGGCGCGGCGGACGAAGATCAGGTGGCAGATCATGATGATCACCCAAGTGCTGATGATGCCGAGGGAGGCGACGTTCAGCACGATCTCGAAGGCCTTGCTCGGCATCAGGTAGTTCAGGCCCACGCCGAGCACGCAGATGCCGCAGGTGAGCAGGATGCCGCCGTAGGGGACCTGGCTGCGGCTCATCACGCGGGTGAACTTGGGCGCGGAGCCCGCCATCGCCATGGAGCGCAGGATGCGGCCGGTGGAGTACAGGCCGGAGTTCAGGGAGGACATCGCGGCGGTGAGGACGACGAGGTTCATCACGTCGCCGGCCGCGGGGACGCCGACCTTGGACAGGACGGTGACGAAGGGGCTCTCGTCGCCGGAGTAGAGCGAGCCGGGCAGCAGCAGGGCCAGCAGGACGACGGAACCGACGTAGAAGAGGGCGACGCGCCACATGATCGAGTTCACCGCGCGCGGGACGACCTTCTCCGGCTCGGCGGTCTCGCCGGCGGCGACGCCGACCAGTTCCAGGGCGGCGTACGCGAAGATGACGCCCTGCATCACGAGGATCACGGGCATCACGCCGTGCGGAAGGACGCCGCCGTGGTCGGTGATCATGCTGATGCCGGGGGTGTAGCCGCCCACGTCGTGCCGGGTGGCCAGCAGGAAGATGCCGATCAGCATGAAGCCGACCAGGGTGGCGACCTTGATGATCGCGAACCAGAACTCCATCTCGCCGAATATCTTCACCGAGATGAGGTTCACGGCCAGGACCACCGCGAGGGCGGCCAGGGCGAGCACCCACTGCGGGATGCTCGTGAACATGCTCCAGTAGTGCGTGTACAGCGCGATCGCGGTGATGTCGGCGATGCCGGTGGTCGACCAGTTCAGGAAGTACATCCAGCCGGCGACGTAGGCGCCCTTCTCGCCGAGGAACTCGCGCGCGTACGACACGAAGGATCCGGACGAGGGCCGGTAGAGCACCAGCTCGCCGAGCGCCCTGACGACGAAGAAGGCGAAGACGCCGCAGACGAGGTAGGCGATCGCGAGCGCCGGGCCCGCGTCGCGCAGGCGTCCGCCGGCACCGAGGAAGAGACCGGTGCCGATCGCGCCGCCGATGGCGATCATGTTGACGTGGCGGGCCTTGAGGTCCTTGCTGTAACCGGCGTCGCCCGCGTCCGCGGGCGTCCCGGTCGCCTGGGGGTGGGCGGCGACCTGTGCCGTGTCGACGGCGTCCTTGCTCACGGGTGGTACCACTCTCTGGTGCCCCGGGCGGGGTGCGCCCGGGTCGTCCGTACAGTGACTAGGCCCGCACCACCCTTCGCGGCACAGACCAGATCAGCACCTTCCCACGACTCTGCGTTCGAATGCGGTGGCTCATGTCACAGAGCGTGACTTCTCACAGGACCCGTCGGTCCTCTCCACGTGCTGCACATGTGGTGTCACAGCAGGAGTGGGACAGCGATACTGCTGCGCATGACGACGAGCGACACCGGGGAGCCGACCCTCACCATCGACGAGCTGGCCGCGCGGGCGGGCGTCACGGTGCGCACGGTCCGTTTCTACGGCACCAAGGGTCTGCTGCCGCCGCCGGAGATCGGTCCGCGGCGGGTGGGACGCTACGGCAGGGAGCACCTGGCCCGGCTCGCGCTGATCGAGGAGCTGCAGCACCAGGGCATGACGCTGGCCGCGATCGAGCGGTATCTGAAGCAGCTGCCGCCCGACCTGACCGCCCACGACCTCGCGCTGCACCGCGCGGTGGTGGCCTCCTGGGCGCCCGAGGCGGTGGAGCGGGTCACGCGCGAGGAGCTGGGCCGACGGGCGGGGCGGCCGCTGACCGACGAGGAGGTGGACCGGCTGGCGGAGATGGGCATCGTCGCGCGGGAGAGCGGGGCGGACGGACAGGACGACGGGAAGGACGGCCGGGGTGTCTACCGCGTCGACACGGGGCTGCTCCGGCTCGGTGTCGAGCTGCTCGACGTGCCCCTGTCGCCCGAGACGGTCCTCGCCGCCCGGACGGCTCTGCTCGAGCACTCCCGCGCCGCCGCGCGCGACCTGTCACGGCTGCTGCGGGAGGCGGTCGCCGAGCGGGACGCGCGGGACGTGCGGTCCCTGTCCGCGCACATGCACCCGATCGTGGTGCAGGCGCTGCTGACCACCTTCCAGCGGTCGCTGCGGGACGAGCTGCGGGAGTGGCTCGACGCCGACGGCGAGCGCTGAGGGGACCTTGGGGTCCCGGTCGCCCGCCGCCGGTGCGAGGGTGCCGTCAGCGGCCGTCGGTGAAGACCTCCCCCTTCTCCGCCTTCTCCACCAGCAGCGCGGGCGGCGTGAACCGGTCGCCGTAGCGCTCGGCGAGCTCGCGCGCGCGGGCCACGAAGCCGGGCAGGCCGCCCTCGTAGCCGTTGATGTACTGCAGGACGCCGCCGGTCCAGCCGGGGAAGCCGATGCCGAAGATCGAGCCGATGTTGGCGTCGGCGACGGAGGTCAGCACGCCCTCCTCCAGGAGGCGGACGGTGTCCAGCGCCTCGGAGAACAGCATCCGCTCCTGCATGTCGCGGAACGGGATCTCGTGCCCGGGCTTCGTGAAATGCTCGCGCAGCCCCGGCCACAGCCTGGTGCGCCTGCCGTCCTCGCCGTACTCGTAGAAGCCGGCGCCGCCGCTGCGGCCGGTGCGGCCGAACTCGTCGACCATGCGGTCGATGACGGCCTCGGCGGGGTGCGCGGTCCAGGTGCCGCCGGCCTCCTCGACGGCCCGCTTCGTCTCGCCCCGGATCTTCCGCGGGAGGGTCAGCGTCAGCTCGTCCATCAGGGAGAGCACCTTGGCCGGGTAGCCGGCCTGGGCGGCGGCCTGCTCGACGGAGGCGGGCTCGACGCCCTCGCCGACCATGGCGACGCCCTCGTTGAGGAAGTGGCCGATGACGCGGGAGGTGAAGAAGCCGCGCGAGTCGTTGACGACGATCGGCGTCTTGTTGATCTGCCGGACCAGGTCGAAGGCGCGGGCGAGGGCCTCGTCGCCGGTCCGCTCGCCCTTGATGATCTCGACGAGCGGCATCTTGTCGACGGGCGAGAAGAAGTGCAGTCCGATGAAGTCGTCCTGGCGCTCGACGCCCTCGGCGAGCGCCGTGATGGGGAGGGTGGAGGTGTTGGAGCACAGCAGAGCGTCGGGGGCGACGACGTTCTGGATCTCCTGGAAGACCTTGTGCTTGAGGGAGGTGTCCTCGAAGACGGCCTCGATGACCGCGTCGCAGCCGGCGAGGTCGGCGACCTCGGCGGTGGGGGTGATCCGGGCGAGCAGCGCGTCGGCCTTCTCCTGGGTCGTACGGCCCTTGGCGACGGCCTTGGCGCACAGCTTCTCGGAATAGCCCTTGCCCTTGAGGGCGGCTTCGAGGGAGACGTCCTTGAGGACGACGTCGATGCCGGCGCGGGCGCAGGAGTAGGCGATGCCGGCGCCCATCATGCCGGCGCCGAGGACGGCGACCCTGGTGACCTTGCGGGGCTCGATGCCCTGGGGGCGGTTGGCGCCGGAGTTGACGGCCTGGAGGTCGAAGAAGAACGCCTGGATCATGTTCTTCGCGGTCTGGCCGGCGGCCAGCTCCACGAAGTAGCGGGCCTCGACGACCTGGGCGGTCTCGAAATCGACCTGGGCGCCCTCGACCGCGGCGGCCATGATGTTGCGGGGCGCCGGGTAGGGGGCTCCGTTGGTCTGCTTGCGCAGGTTGGCGGGGAAGGCGGGCAGGTTGGCGGCGAACTTGGGGTGGGCGGGGGTGCCGCCGGGGATGCGGTAGCCGGGCCGGTCCCAGGGCTGGGCGGACTCGGGGTGGGCGTCGATGAAGGCGCGAGCCTTGGCGAGCATGTCCTCGCGGGTGTCGGCGACCTCGTCGACCAGGCCGTTCTCCAGGGCGCGGCGCGGGCTGTACTGGGTGCCCTGGAGGAGGACCTTCAGCAGCGCGTCGGTGATGCCGAGCATCCGCACGGTGCGGACGACGCCGCCGCCTCCGGGGAGCAGGCCGAGGGTGACCTCGGGGCAGCCGATCTTGGAGCCGGGCGCGTCGAGGGCGACGCGGTGGTGGCAGGCGAGGGCGATCTCGTAGCCGCCGCCGAGGGCCGCGCCGTTCATCGCGGCGACGACGGGCTTGCCGAGGGTCTCGATGCGGCGCAGGTTCCGCTTGATCGCCATGCCGCCGTCGAAGAGGTCCTGGGCGGTCTCGGGGGTGACGCGGATCAGGTCGCGCAGGTCGCCGCCGGCGAAGAAGGTCTTCTTGGCGGAGGTGACGATGACGCCGCGGATCGTGTCCTTCTCGGCCTCCAGGCGGTCGGTGACCGCGGCCAGCGACTCGCGGAACGCCTGGTTCATGGTGTTCGCGGACTGGCCGGGGTCGTCGAGGACGAGGGTGACGACGCCGGTGTCGTCCTGCTCCCAGCGGATGGTGGTGGACTCGGTGGTCATGAGGGGTGCTCCTGGTGGTCCGTCGTGGTCCGTCGTGTTCCGTCGGGAGGGGGTCAGACGCGCTCGACGATGGTGGCGATGCCCATGCCGCCGCCCACGCACAGGGTGGCGAGGCCGTACCGCTTGTCCTGGCGTTCGAGTTCGTCGACGAGGGTGCCGAGGATGATGGCGCCGGTGGCGCCGAGCGGGTGGCCGAGAGCGATGGCGCCGCCGTTGACGTTGACCTTGTCCAGGGACAGGCCCATGTCCTTGACGAAGCGCAGGACGACCGCGGCGAACGCCTCGTTGATCTCGACGAGGTCGATGTCGTCGATGGTGAGACCGGCCTTGGCCAGCGCCTTGCGGGTGGCGGGGGCGGGTCCGGTGAGCATGATGGTGGGCTCGGAGCCGGAGACGGCCGCGGAGACGATCCGGGCGCGCGGGGTGAGCCCGTAGCGCTCGCCGACCTCCTTGGAGCCGATGGCGACCAGGGAGGCGCCGTCGACGATGCCGGAGGAGTTGCCCGCGTGGTGGACGTGGTCGATCTTCTCCACCCAGTGGTACTTCTGCAGCGCCACCGCGTCGAAGCCGCCGAGTTCGCCGATGTCGGCGAAGGAGGGCTTGAGGGAGGCGAGGGAGTCGGCGGTGGTGCCGGGGCGCAGGTGCTCGTCGCGGTCGAGGACGGTCAGGCCGGCGCGGTCCTTCACCGGCACGACGGACCGCTCGAAGCGGCCCTCCTTCCAGGCGGTGGCCGCCCGCTCCTGGGAGAGGGCCGCGTACTCGTCGACGTCGCGGCGGGAGAAGCCCTCGATGGTGGCGATCAGGTCGGCGCCGATGCCCTGCGGGACGAAGTTCGTCGCGAGGTTGGTCATCGGGTCGTTGAACCAGGCGCCGCCGTCCGAGGCCATCGGCACCCGGGACATGGACTCCACGCCGCCGGCGAGGACCAGGTCCTCCCAGCCGGAACGGACCTTGGCGGCGGCCATGTTGACGGCCTCCAGACCCGAGGCGCAGAAGCGGTTCTCCTGCACGCCGGCCACCGTGTCGGGCAGTCCGGCGGCGACGGCGGCGATGCGGGCGATGTCGGAGCCCTGGTCGCCGACCGGGCCGACGACGCCGAGGACGATGTCGTCGACGGCGGCCGGGTCGAGGTCCGGGAAGCGGGCGCGGATCTCGTGGATCAGGCCGACGACCAGGTCGACGGGCTTGGTGCCGTGCAGGGCGCCGGTCGCCTTGCCGCGGCCGCGCGGGGTGCGGATCGCGTCGTACACGTACGCTTCGGTGGTCACGGGGAGGCCTTTCGCTGGGGGTTGTCCGGGAGGCTGTCGGGAGGGCTGTCGTCGGGGCCGGCGGGTCGCGGGGCAACCCGGGGCAGGTCCCAGTCGCGGGCGACGCTCTCCGCGCCGGCGCCGGGCAGGGCGGGTCCGGTGCGGACGGCGGTGGGGGTCGCCGAGAAGCGGGGTGCGGGGGCCGGCTGGGTGATGCCGCCGTGGTCGGTGAAGGTTCCGCGGGCGGCGAGGTGCGGGTGGTGCGGGGCCTCGCGCAGCGACAGGACGGGGGCCACGCAGGCGTCGGAGTCCGCGAAGACGGCCGTCCACTCGTCGCGGGTGCGGGACCTGAAGCGGGCGGCGATCGCCTCGCGCAGTTCGTCCCAGCGGGTGGGGTCGTCGCGGGCCGGCGCCCGGTCGGGGATGCCGAGCAGCTCCATGAACTCGGTGTAGAACCGGGGTTCGAGGGCGCCGACCGCCATGTGGCGGCCGTCGGCGGTCTCGTAGGTGCCGTAGAACGGGGCGCCGCCGTCCAGGAGGTTGGTGCCGCGCCGGTCCTGCCAGGCGCCGGCGGCGAGCATGCCGTGGATCATCGCGGAGAGGTGGGCGGTGCCGTCCACGATGGCGGCGTCGACCACCTGCCCGGTGCCGGTGGCGCGGGCGTGGTGCAGGGCGGCGAGGACGCCGACGGCCAGGTAGAGGGAGCCGCCCGCGTAGTCGCCGAGCAGGTTGGCCGGGGCGGCCGGCGGTCCGTCGGGGGCGCCGGTCATGCCGAGAGTGCCGGTGAGCGCGATGTACCCGATGTCGTGGCCGGCGCGCCGGGCGAGGGGTCCGTCCTGGCCCCAGCCGGTCATGCGGCCGTAGACGAGGCGCGGGTTGCGGGCGTGGCAGTCGGCGGGGCCGACGCCGAGGCGTTCGGCGACGCCGGGGCGGTAGCCCTCGATCAGGACGTCGGCGCGTTCGGCGAGGTCGAGGACGCGGGCCGGGCCGTCGGGCGACTTGAGGTCGACGACCACCGAGCGTTTGTTGCGGTTGGTGACGTCGTGGGCGGGGTCGATGGCGAGGCCGGGTCCACCGGGCCGGTCGACGCGGACGACGTCGGCGCCCAGGTCGGCGAGGAGCATGGCGGCGAAGGGGCCGGGGCCGATGCCGGCGAGCTCGACGACGCGCACACCGTCGAGCGGACCGGCGGCCGGAGTCTTCGTCGTCCGCGTCATCGCGCCCCCAGCTTTATGACACTACTGCTGTAACACCGTTGATGCTAAGAACGTGCCCCACGCGGCACAAGACCTGGCGAGCAAGCGCTCAGACGGTCACGGGAACGGGCTCACCGCCGGGCCGGGCTCTCCTCACGCTAGCCCCAGCCACCGGCGTCGGCTCGCGCTGTGGCCCCGGGGACCGCCGACGGAGCGCCGGACGGTGGCAGAGACGGCGACGGAGACGGCGACGATGACGATGACGACGGAGGGATGTCATGGGCATGCCGAGCAGGGCGGCCCGGCGGCCGGCCCTCGGGCGCCCTACCCCGACCGGTCGAGGTGACGGAGGTCCCGGGCCGGCCATTCCCGTGCTTTGAAGCCTTCCGCCCTCCTGGGAGGCCCTCACCCGGGGAAACGTGCTCCGGAGCACGGAAAAGCCTCACGGGGAAGTTCAGTGAAACCATGGAGGGCATGACGAAGTTCCTTCTCGAAGTCACCATGGACGACGGCCCCGTCGCCGCGGACCCCGTGGGCGAGCTGCAGCGGATCCTGCGGTACTGGGGCGGCAACCTGCGCCACTACGGCCTGCGCCCCGGCGACACGTCGGTGATCCACGACTCGGAGTACCGGGAGGTGGGCCGCTGGAGCGTCGAGGGTCGGGCCGGGTAGGCGGCGTCCCGCAGGGCGGCGCGGCACAGGGCGTCCGCCCTGCGGGTCGTCTCCGGCAGGCGGTAGGCCGGGGTGAGCGCCAGTGTGTGGGCGCAGGCGTTGTCGAGGCTCACGCGGTGCCCGACGGAGACGAAGACCGGCTTGACCGCGTCGCGCGTCCGCAGCGCGCGTCCGACCTCCTCGGCGCCGTCGAGCAGCGGGGACGTGCTGCCGCGCGGGGTGTCCGGGGCGTCGTGGGCGAAGGTGAACGGGTTCTTGGCGACGCCGATCGTGGGCAGTCCGGTGAGGACGCCGAGGTGGCAGGCGAGGCCGAAGCGGCGCGGGTGGGCCAGGCCGTAGCCGTCGCAGACGACGAGGCCGGGCGGGCACGGCAGCGCGTCGAGGGCGGCGAGGACGGCGGGGAGCTCGCGGAAGGCGAGCAGTCCGGATACGTAGGGGAAGGAGATCCGGCCGACGGCGGTGGTCTCGGCGACCACGGCGAGGGTCGCCGCGTCGAGGACGACGGCCGCCGCCGCGACGACGTCCCGTTCGTCGTCGTAGGCGACGTCGACGCCGGTCACGTGCCCCGTGCCGGGAGGCGGGCCCGGCTCGTCGAGCACCAGCCGGGCCCGCAGTACGTCCTGGACGGCGCGGGCCCGCTCCTCGGTCACGGGCCAGTCGGCGGGGGTCTGCGCGGTCACGGTCGTCATGGTGGCCGTCAGCCTACGGGACCGCCGGTGCGGCTCACTTGCCGAGCGCGCGCCGCAGCTCGTCCTTGTTCATGTGCGAACGGCCGCCGATGTCACGGCGTTTGGCCTCCTGGTACAGCTGGTCGTAGGTGGGACCCTGGGAGCCCTGCCGCGATCCGGAGCGCTGTCCGCCGCGGCTGCCCGGCGACTTGTCCTGCGTGGAGGTGCGGCTCGCGGTCTTCGACTCGCCGGACCGGGCGCGTTCCTTGTTCACCGTGCGGGCCGCGATCTCCTCGGCCCGGCCGGTGCTCGCGCCGCGGTCCTCGGCGCTCTCCTTGATGTGTTCGTACTGCCGCTCCCGCTTGGGGCTCGAACCGCGTGGCATGTCCGCTCACTTCCTCTCGTGTCCGGCGGACGGGTACCCGCGCCGTGGACGGACACCCCACCCCGCGGAGAACCGGCCGCGGAGGCAAGTGCCGTGCGCGGCACCCGGGGAGAGCCGTGTCACTCGCGTGCATGAAGGCGGTGACAGAGGTCACTCGCCTCCCGTGTGCACGGAACGGCTGATTCCGTCGTCTCTTCCAGTGCCCGGCCCGTCCCGTCCGCAGAGCACCTCCAGAGCCCCGTCCAGCCGTCACGAGGGAGCAGGCGTTGTCCACCGTCATCGAGCAGCCCGTCGAGGCCCGTCTCGTCGCCGCCGCGCCGCGTATGCCGAGCATTCCCGCCACGCTGCACTACGACCGCAGCGATCCGTTCGCCGTCCGCATGACCTTCCCGGCCCCCGCCACCCTGGAGGGCGTGGAGGTCTGCTGGACCTTCTCCCGCGAACTGCTCATCGCCGGCATGCGGGAGCCCGACGGCCACGGCGACGTCCGGGTGCGTCCGTACGGGTACGACCGGACCGTCCTGGAGTTCCACGCGCCCGAGGGCACCGCCGTCGTCCACGTCCGCTCGGGGGAACTGCGCCGGTTCCTGCAGGCCACGGGCGAGCTGGTGCCGGTGGGCCAGGAACACCTGCAGCTGGACCTGGACCACGACCTGGCGGAGCTGATGCGGGGCACCTGCTGAGGCCGGACGGCTGAACAGGACCGCGGCGCGAGGGGCCGCGGCGGACCGCTCGCGCCGGGCCGGGGTCAGCCGCCCGTCGGGGCCGCCGTCCGCGCCGACTCGGCGCTCAGCGCCGCCCGCACCTCCCGCAGGGCCCCGCCCGGGACGGCGGCGCGGGCGGCCAGCTCCTCGACGCGTTCCTCCCGGCGCGCCCGCTCCCGTACGGGCCCCCGGTCCAGCAGGCCGGCCGCGGCGGCCAGGACGGCGACCAGCGCGTCCCGCTCGGGCACCTGTGCGACCGGCACCGGGCCGTCCAGGACGTCCCGTGCCCCCTCGCGCAGCGCCCGCGCCGCGGCGTCCCGGGCCAGGACGTGATCGACCGAGGGGAACACCCCGAGCACCCGCTTCTTCTCGGCGCGCAGACACCCGTCGGCCACCAGCTGCTCCCGTACGGCGTCGAAGGTGACCCGCGCGTACAGCCGCACCCAGGTCCGCCACGGGCGGGGCAGGGACTCGCGGACGAGGTCCAGCAGCCCGTCGAGGACGGCGTCGCCGGTACGGGAGTCCAGGTCGGCGGGGGTGACGATCCCGTCGTCGTCGAGGAGCAGGCCGGCGCGGGCGAGTTCGGCGAGGGCGCCCGCCCGCACCAGGTGCCGGAGCCGCGCGCCGCCGGCGGCGGTCCCCGGCCGCGCGGGGTCCCAGGCCAGCAGGCACAGCCGGGCCGGCGGGGAGAGTGGGCCGATGGGCACGTGGGGCCTCCTCGGGGCCGTGAGGCAGCAGCCCGGTTCACCGAAAAGGTGTTGACGGCCCGGACCGGCCTCTCCTACGGTCTACAACGCCTCTGTTGCCGCCGATCGGAGTAGGACATTGCTCGTCTGAGGTCCTGAGACACCGCGTCACACCCCTTCCGCACGTTCTTCGTGTTCTTCACGGGTGTACGCCGCGTGCGACCTCGGCGTTCGAGCCGTCCTTGCGGAGCAGGGCCTTTTCCGTGCCCCGCGATCCCGCGGACTCCTCCTTTCCCCGCCCGGCGTCGGTCGCCGCCCTCCGGTGTCTCGATACGCGTCTGCCCCTGACCGCTTCGAGCAACCGCGGAGACCTGTATGCATACCTCCCTCACCTGTTCCTCCCTCTCCTTCGCCTGGCCCGACGGCACCCCCCTCTTCGAGGGGCTCGACACCGTGTTCGGCGCCGGCCGGACCGGCCTCGTCGGTGCCAACGGGTCGGGGAAGTCCACCCTGTTGAAGCTCCTCGCCGGACAGCTGACGCCCACCGGCGGCACCGTCCGGGTGACCGGCGAGGTCGGTCTCCTGCCGCAGAACGTCACGCTCGACACCGGCCTGCGCGTCGACGAGGCGCTCGGCATCGCCGCGCGGCGGGCCGCGCTGCACGCGATCGAGGCCGGTGACGTGGCCGAGGAGCACTTCGAGACCGTCGGCGACGACTGGGACGTCGAGGAGCGCGCCCTCGCCACGCTCGGCGAGCTCGGCCTCGGGCACATCGGCCTGGACCGCACCGTCGGCGAGGTGTCCGGAGGCGAGTCGGTGCTGCTCCGGCTGGCCGCGCTGCTGCTGCGCCGGCCGGACGTGCTGCTGCTGGACGAGCCGACCAACAACCTCGACCTGTACGCCCGCGGACGGCTGTACGCGGCCGTCGCCTCCTGGCCCGGGGTGCTGGTCGTGGTCAGTCACGACCGCGAGCTGCTCGACCTGGTCGACCGGATCGCGGACCTGCGCTTTGGGGAGATCACCTGGTACGGCGGCAACTTCTCGGCGTACCAGGAGGCCCTGGCCGTCGAGCAGGAGGCGGCCGAGCGCACGGTGCGCGCCGCCGAGGCCGACCTGCGCAGGCAGAAGCGGGAACTGGCCGATGCCCAGGTCGTCCTCGCCCGGCGCAAGCGGTACGGCCAGAAGATGTACGACACCAAACGCGAACCCCGGGCGGTGATGAAGATGCGCAAACGCACCGCGCAGGAGTCCGCCGGCAAGTACCGGATCATGCACGAGGAGAAGCTCGCCGAGGCGAAGGAGCGGCTCGACGACGCGGCACAGGCCGTGCGGGACGACGACGAGATCCGCGTCGACCTGCCGTACACCGCCGTCCCCGCGGGCCGGACCGTGCTGACCCTGCGGGACCTGGAGCTCGCGCACGGCGCGCGCGTGCGGGGCGGTCTCGATCTGCACGGTCCCGAACGGATCGCGCTGACCGGACGCAACGGCGCGGGCAAGACGACGCTGCTGCGCACGATCGCCGGGGAGCTGGCGCCGGTGTCGGGAGAGGCGACGGCACACGTGCCGCTGCGTTTCCTGCCGCAGCGCCTCGACGTCCTCGACGACGAGCTGAGCGTCGCCGAGAACGTGGCCCGGTTCGCGCCGGGTGCCACCGACAACCGGATCCGGGCGCGGCTGGCCCGCTTCCTGTTCCGGGGCGCCCGCGCCGACCGGCCCGCGGGGACGCTGTCCGGCGGCGAACGCTTCCGGGCGTCTCTGGCCGCGCTGATGCTGGCCGAGCCCGCGCCGCAGCTGCTGATGCTGGACGAGCCGACCAACAACCTGGACCTGGCGAGCGTCCGGCAGCTCACCACGGCCCTGGAGTCGTACGAGGGGGCGCTGATCGTGGTCAGTCACGACATGCCGTTCCTGGACTCGATCGGCGTCACGCGACGGTTGCTGCTGGAGGACGGGGAACTGAAGGAGACGGAGCCGGAAACCGCTGCTCAGCCGCCTTTACGGCACATTTAACCTACGGTCACGTAACCTACGGTCTCGTAGCCTACGCTTTCGTAGCCTACGATTCCGTAGGTTCCCGGCACCGCTCGCCGGGTCTTTCCGATGTGCCGTACGTCCCCTGGAGTACCCGTGACGATCACTTCCCCGAACCTTGGCACCTCCGCCGCTTGGACCGACGCCCGGCTGCTGTACGCCCTCGAGGAAGTCGTCGAGAAGGAGCTCAACCGACACCTGGCGGTCGCCAAGGACTGGATGCCGCACGAGTACGTGCCGTGGAGCGACGGCCGTAACTTCCCGGGCTTCTTCGAGGACGGCGAGGCCTGGGAGAAGGACCAGTCCAAGGTCACCGAGATCGGCCGGATCGCGCTGGTGGTCAACCTGCTGACCGAGGACAACCTGCCCAGCTACCACCACGAGATCGCGAGCCTGTTCGGCCGTGACGGCGCCTGGGGCACCTGGGTGCACCGCTGGACCGCGGAGGAGGGCCGGCACGGCATCGTGATGCGCGACTACCTGCTCACCTCGCGCGCGGTCGACCCGGACAAGCTGGAGCAGTTCCGCATGGCCCACATGAGCGAGGGCTTCGAGTCGGACAACCGCCACTCGATGCTGCACTCGGTGGCCTACGTCGCCTTCCAGGAGCTGGCCACCCGCATCTCGCACCGCAACACCGGCCACCAGTCGGGCGACCCGGTCTGCGACCGCATGCTGGCCCGCATCGCGACCGACGAGAACCTGCACATGGTCTTCTACCGGAACCTGCTCAAGGCCGCGTTCGAGCTCGCGCCCGACCTGACGATGCAGGCGGTGCGGGACGTCGTGGTGAACTTCCGGATGCCCGGCCACGGCATCCCCGGCTTCGAACGGGCCGCCGCGCAGATGGCCATCGGCGAGGTCTACAACCTGCGCATCCACCACGACGACGTCATCCAGCCCGTGCTGCGCTTCCTGAAGGTCATGGAGATCGACGGGCTGGGTCCCGAGGGCCTCAAGGCGCAGGAGGAACTCGGGCTGTTCATGGGCGGACTGGACGCGGAGGCGTCCAAGTTCGACGAGAAGCTGGCGGCCCGCAAGGCCCGCATGGCAGCCCGCGCGGCGGGCTGACCGGCGCCGGTCGCCCGTGCGGCGCGTCGCGCGCGGTCAGCGCGTGGTGCGCCGCAGGGCCATGCGTTCCTTCTCCGACAGTCCGCCCCAGACGCCGAAACGCTCGTCGTTGTCCAGCGCGTACTCGAGGCAGGCCGAACGGATCGGACACAGGGCGCAGATCCGCTTCGCGTCCCGCACGGAGCTGCCGGGCTCGGGGAAGAAGAAGTCTCCCCCGGTCTGTGCGCACAACGCCTCCTCCTGCCAGGCCAGGTCGGGCGTCGCGATGGTGTCGGTGTGCATGGGCAGGAGCGTGCCCGGCGGCGGAAAACGTCCGATCAACGCGAGATCAACAGCGGCACCGGCACGGCGCGGGGCCGCCTCGCGGAACGTGCCGGCATCACCGGATGGTCCCCCGTGCGGGGCGGAGAAGCACGGCGGCGCGCGGTTCGCGGCGCCGCGTCCCGCGCCTCGTCGGGCGTGGCGGCGGGCCGGGAGGACCGGGGCTCAGTGCTCGTGGCCCGGGGTCTGCCCGCCGGTCCCTCCGTGCTCGTGCGGGTCGTACCCGGGGATCGTGCCGTCCGTCTTCCTCACCAGGAACAGCCCCACCATCCCCATGTCGGAGTGGCTCTGCACGTGGCAGTGGTACATCCACGCCCCGGCACCGACCCCCTCCCCCGCGATCACCTGGAAGCCGAAGGAGTCGGCGGGCCCGACGATCTTGTTGTCGACGACCCGGCTGGGGTCGTCCGGGCCGGTGAGGATGCCGGTGCGGTTGTCGGCCCAGCGATGACCGTGCAGGTGGAAGGTGTGGTAGTACTCGCCGTGCGTGATCATCACGAACTCGACGCGGTCGCCCACGGTGGCCTCGAAGTCCGGGCCCGTGTGCGGGGCGCGGTTGTTGATCAGCATGTCGTTGAAGACGATCGTGTGCGTGGCGTCCGGCAGGACGTCGCCCTTGCGGCGCACGATCACCGCACCGTACAGGCCGTTGCGGATGCCGCCGGTGCCGTGTTCGGTGCCGACGGCGTGGTCGTGGTAGTGCCAGTAGCCCGCGCTGCCCGACCGCCAGGTGCCGTCCTTGCGGCGGCCGGGGGCGTGGGTGCGCCAGGTGTAGGTGCGGGTGCCGCCGGGTTCGACGTCGCTCCGGTTCATCCTCGTGCCGTCGCTGGAGATCTCGTAGTCGAGGCCGTGCACGTGCAGACTCGCCCTGACGTCCATCGTGTTGGTGAACTCGATGTGCAGCGTGTCGCCCTCGTTGAGCTCGATCAGCGGACCGGGGACCGTCGCCCTGCCCTTCTCCAGCCCGTACCCCATCTGCCCGCCGGGCAGCTTCTCGGCGTAGAGCCTGATGTGCCTCACCGCGCCACCGGCCGGTGCCGTCCCCGCCTGCACCACCTGCCCCGCCTGCCCCGCCTGCGACCGGCCGGCGGCGACGGCGCTCTCCGGGGCCACCGATAACGATGTCGCCGCAGCGGCGCCGCCCAGCAGCACCCGGCGGTTGAAGCCGCGTCTGTCCATGCCGAACTCCCCACACTGGTACGGAACTTCCTCAGACGTAGCGGTGATGAGCCGGTGCGACCGTACCGGCCGTCGCCCTGTTTATCCACAGTCAGGACAAAGTTCGGCCCATCCTGGTGATACCTCTTGGCGCGGCACGCAAAGAGGTCTAACTTCCTTGGCGCTGCTGCCGTGACCGAGGAGGCGCCCATGCACTTACGAGGTTCGAGCGCGAGAAGAAAGGGCTGGGCGGCGTTCGCGACCGCCGGGCTCGTCACCGCCGGGCTGCTGTCGGGCCCCGTCGCCGGCGCGCACCCGGCGCCGGGTCCGTCCCCGACAACGATGTCGATCAAGTCGCCGCCGGGCGGCTCCGACGTACGCGTCCTGATCTTCTACGGGTCCGCCGCGGCCGGGGAGGAGTCGCCGGTGGTGAACGCCGGGATCGCGGCGATCGAGCGGATCGGACTGTCCGGCCCGGTGAACCGGCGCTTCAAGGTCGTGGCGACGGACGACGCCTCGGTCTTCACCGACGAGCGGAAGCTGGGCCGGTTCAACACGGTCGTGTTCCTGACCGGGGGCGGTGACGTCCTCGATCCGGACCAGGAGGCGGGCCTGGAGGCGTACATGGAGGCCGGCGGCGGTTTCGTCGGCATCCACGACGCGGCCCGTGCGGAGCCGTACTCGGACTGGTTCACCGGTCTGGTCGGCGCCCGGCCGGCCGCCGGCCCGGCGAACGTCCAGCGGGCCACCGTCGAGGTCGGCGACCGGAACCATCCAGCCACCAAGGACCTGCCGATGGAGTGGAAGCGCCCCGACAAGTGGCTGAACTGGCAGAAGAACCCGTCCGGTGACGTCCACACCGTGGCCCGGGTGCGCGAGTCGACGTACGCGCCCGGCGCGGGCGCCGACGGGGCGGACCACCCGGTCAGCTGGTGCCGGGACTACGACGGCGGACGGTCCTTCTACACCGGCATGGGCGGCACGGTGTCGTCGTACGACGAGACCGACTTCCGCGCGCATCTGCGCGGCGCACTGCTGTGGACGACGCGGCTGGTGCGGGCCGACTGCAAGGCGACCATCGCCGGGAACTACAGGGCCGAGCGCCTGACGAAGCCCAACCAGCCGGGCGAGAACGACCAGATCGGCGAGCCGCACGGCCTGGTCACCGCGCCCGACGGCCGCGTGTTCTCCATCGGCCGGGGCGGCGCGGACTCCTCCCAGCCGGTGATCACGGACTGGAACGACCCGGACATCGGCAAGGGCAAGGGCCAGATCCACGTCTGGGACCCGAGAACCAAGGAGGTCACCCTCGCCGGTGAGCTGACCGTCTTCGGCAACAAGGGCGGCGGCGACGAACTGGTCAAGGTGGAGGAGGGCCTGCTCGGCATCGAGCTGGACCCGCGGTTCGCGGAGAACGGGTGGGTGTATCTGCACTACACACCGCACTCGGGGATCAACCGCGACACGCGCATGGCCGAGCGGCGCGTCTCCCGCTTCACGCTCGACCGCGCGACGAACAGGCTGGACCTGGGCAGCGAGAAGGTGCTGCTGAAGTGGCCGGTGCAGATCCACAGTTGCTGCCACGCGGGCGGCGGGATGGCCTGGGACTCCGAGGGCAATCTGTACATCGCGACCGGTGACAACAACTCCAGCCAGTTCAGCGACGGTTACTCCGGCAACAATCCCGAGCCGGACTTCAAGGGCGTGTCCTTCGCGGACGCCCGCCGCACCGCCGGCAACACCAACAACCTCAACGGCAAGATCCTGCGCATCCACCCGGAGCCGGACGGGACGTACACGCTCCCCGAGGGCAACCTGTTCACCGGCAGGGAGACCGCCGAGGGCGGCGGCAAGACCCGCGGCGAGATCTACGTGATGGGCGTGCGCAACCCGGCGCGGATCTCCGTCGACAAGAAGACCGACATCCTGTACGCGGGCTGGGTCGGGCCGGACGCGGGCGCGCCGTCGCCGACGTGGGGACCGGCGAAGTACGACACGTTCGCCGTGATCACCGAGGCGGGCAACCACGGCTGGCCGTACTGCATGGGCAACAAGCAGCCCTACCGGGACCGGAACCTGCCGGACCCGTCGAAGCCGCTGGGCTGGTACGACTGCGACGCCCCGAAGAACGAGTCGCCGAACAACGACGGCCTGGTCAACCTGCCGCCGGTGACCGGCAACAACATCTGGTACTCGCCGCAGGGCGGCGGCCCCGACTTCCCGCGCGACGCGAACGGGGTCCCCTCCTACAAGCAGGACGAGGCCGTCTACCGGCTGCCCTGGCTCAAGGGCGGCGGCCAGGCCGCGATGAACGGTCCGGTCTACCGCTACGACGCGGCGAGCACCAGCGGGACCAAGTGGCCGGCCTACTGGGACGGCAAGTGGTTCGTCGGCGACTTCTACGACGCCGACCAGCCGCGCCACGCGGTGCTGATGGATCCGAGGACGCAGGGCGAGGGCGGTCTGCCGGTGCACGCGGAGTCGCTGAAGAGGATCGTGCCGGTCGGCAACGACAGCATCAAGAACCTGATGGACTGGAAGTTCGGTCCGGACGGCGCGCTGTACGTCCAGGACTACGGCCGCGGCTTCTTCACCTCGGACTCCAGGTCGGCCCTGTGGCGGGTCACCTACGAGGGCGGCGGGCCCACCCCGGCCGCCGGACAGCTGGCGAGGGGGAGCGAGTGACACGGCAACGAAGGATGTGGGCCGCCCTGCTGGCCGGCCTGCTGATGGTGCTCGGGCTGCAGGCGACGTCCGCCTCCGGGCAGCCGGTGGCGGAGGCCGCGGCCGCCGATCAGGTGCTCACCTGGACGGCGGGCAACGACATCACCAAGTACACGTCCGCGCCCGAGACGGCGGTGGCCGGTCCGGCCACGATCGTCTTCGAGAACAGTGAGGCGACCGGCAACACCACCGGCATGCCGCACACGCTGACGTTCGTGACCGGTGACCCGGAGTACAACAGCGACGTCCAGCTGAACATCCTGGCCAGCCCGTTCGACGCCCAGGGCGGCAGGCACACCGCCGAGGTCACCCTCACCCCCGGCCGCTACCTCTACTACTGCACGATCCCCGGGCACGGGGAGATGAAGGGCGTGCTCGTGGTGACCGAGGGCGGCGGGGGTGAGGACACGACGGCGCCCGAGACCTCGGCCGACGTGGGCGGCACGCAGAACGCCGACGGCCAGTACGTCGGCTCGGCGAGCGTGACGATCAACGCCACCGACGCCGGTTCCGGCGTGGACCGCGTCGAGTACGCGATCGGCGCCGACGGTGCCTGGCAGCCGTACACCACGCCGGTCGTCGTCGACCAGGTCGGTGACCACACGGTGCGCTACCGCGCCTTCGACAAGGCGGGCAACGCCGCCGAGGAGAAGAGCGTGACGTTCACGGTGGTCGCGCCGGACACCGACGACACGACCGCGCCGGAGACCTCGGCGACGGTCAGCGGCGAGAAGAACGCGGACGGCGCGTACATCGACATGGCGACGGTGACCGTCACCGCCTCCGACACGGGCAGCGGCGTCAACACCATCGAGTACGCGGTCGGCGACGGCGCCTGGCAGGCGTACACGGCGCCGGTGATGGTGCACCAGGCGGGCACCCACACCGTGCGCTACCGCGCCACCGACAAGGCGGGCAACGTCGCGGCGGAGAAGAGCGTCGCCTTCACCGTCGTCGCCGCTCCCCCCGAGGACACCACCCCGCCGGTGACCGGCGCGACCGTGGACGGCACCAAGAACTCCGACGGCGCCTACGTCGGCAGTGCCAAGGTGACCGTCAACGCCACGGACGAGGGCGGCTCCGGGGTGGCCGGCGTGGAGTACTCGCTCGACGCCGGGCCCTACCTGGCGTACACCGCGCCCGTGGTCGTCGACCGCGTGGGCCGGCACACCGTGAGCTACCGGGCGAGCGACAAGGCGGGCAACACCTCCGCCCCGCTGACCGTGAGCTTCACGGTGGTGTCGGGACAGGTGCCGCCGCCGCCCTGCCCGGAGTACGACGAGCGCCTCACGGTGATCGTCGGCACGGTCGACACGGGTGTGCCGAACCGGGTCACCAACAACCGGTGCCGGATCAACGAGCTGATCGAGGACGAGAGGGAGTGGTCGTCGCAGCAGCTCTTCCTCAAGCACGTCCGCGAGGTCATGGACGCGCTGCTCGACGAGGGCGTCGTCGACCGGCGGGAGTACCGGGCGATCAACCAGGCCGCCCGTCAGTCGAAGATCGGTCTGCCCGGCCAGACCGAGGGCTACCGCACGATCATGGACGGCACCCAGGCGTCCTTCGCCAAGTGGCAGCAGGTGGGCGGCGGTTCGTTCGGGCTGAACTCCGACGGGTCGATCACCTCCAGCACCAGCACGCCGGGCATGGGCATGCTGTGGTTCCCCGAGCGCAAGTACGGTGACTTCTCGCTGAAGCTCCAGTGGCGGGACGACGCGCCGGGCACGGCGAACACCAACGGTGGCGTCTTCGTGCGCTTCCCGCAGGTTCACAACCACCCGGAGGAGTCCAGGCCGGAGTGGGTCGCCATCAAGTACGGACACGAGGTCCAGGTGTTCGACAGCCCGACCGGCGACATGTACAAGTCGGGGTCGATCTACGGCTTCGACCGGGTGGGCCTGGCCGGCGCCGGGGTGACGGAGAAGGGCACCTGGAACGACTACGAGATCCGGGTGGTCGACCAGCACTACTCGGTCTACCGCAACGGCGTGCTGATCAACGAGTTCGACAACCTCGGCGGTCAGGACTTCTCCCCGGCGCGCCCGGACGACCCGGGCACCGACGGGCGGCGGTTCGCCTCCGGCTACCTCGGCCTCCAGGTGCACGGCACGACGGACGTGGTGTCGTACCGGGACGTCCGGATCAAGGAACTGTAGGCCCTCTCGTCGTCCATGCCCGCGTGCACGTCGCCGAGTCCGGCGAAGCACGCGGGCATGGTCGTGATGCCGAGGTCCCGCGGGGTGCGCGCCGCCGGCCTCCTCCCGGCCCTACGGCTTCAGCAGGACCTTGACCGCGCCGTCCTGCTTCTTCTGGAACATCTCGTAGGCGTGCGGCGCCTCGGCGAGCGGGACCCGGTGGGTGGCGAAGTCGTCGACGCCGAGGGGGTCCTCGTCGGTGAGGTGGGGGATGATCTCGTCGCTCCAGCGGCGCACGTTGGCCTGCCCCATGCGCATCTGGATCTGCTTGTCGAACATGGTCAGCATCGGCATCGGGTCGGCCATGCCGCCGTAGACGCCGCTGAGCGAGATGGTGCCGCCACGCCGCACCAGGTCGATGGCGGTGTAGAGGGCGGCGAGCCGGTCGATGCTGAAGCGCTCCGCGAGGCGGCCGCCGATGGCCCGGGGCATCACGGCCGCGGACTGCTGGACCAGTTTGGCGACGGTGCTGCCGTGCGCCTCGGTGCCGACCGCGTCGATCACGGCGTCGGGTCCGCGGCCGCCGGTCTCGTCCTGGACGGCGGCGACCAGTTCCTTCTCGTTGTCGAAGGACCGCAGGTCGTACGTCTCCACGCCGCGGGCGCGGGCCCGGGCCAGGCGTTCGGGGACCAGGTCCACGCCGAACACGCGGTCGGCGCCCGTGAGCCGGGCGACCCGGCAGGCCATGTCGCCGATGGGTCCGAGTCCGAGCACGGCGACGGTGCCGCCGCGGGGGACGGCGGCGTACCGGACGGCCTGCCAGGCGGTGGGCAGGACGTCGGAGAGGTAGACGAAGCGGTCGTCGGCGGGGCCCTCGGGCACCTTGATGGGCCCGTACTGGGCCTGCGGCACGCGCAGGTACTCGGCCTGGCCGCCGGGCACCGCGCCGTACAGGCGGGTGTAGCCGAACAGCGGGGCGCCCATGCCCTCGCCGGTGACCTGGGTGGTCTCGCACTGGGTCGGCAGTCCGGTGCCGCACATGTAGCAGTGGCCGCACGCGATCTGGAAGGGCACCACGACCCGGTCGCCGGGCCTGAGGTCCGGCACCTCGGCCCCGACCTCCTCCACGATGCCCATGGGTTCGTGGCCGAGGATGTCGCCCGGTGTCATGAACGGTGTGAGCACCTCGTAGAGGTGCAGGTCGGAGCCGCACAGGCCGCTGGACGTCACACGGATCACCGCGTCCGTCGGCTCCTGGATCCTCGGATCGGGCACGTCCTCGACCCGCACGTCCCGCTTGCCCTGCCAGACCACTGCCTTCATCGCCTCGCGCTCCCTCCGGTCACCCGTGCGCGTCGGTCCTGCGTGGCGGCCGGGTACCCGGGGCCTCCCCCGCCGAACCGCCGTGGCTCGGCCGAACAGCGGATTCCGGGTGCGCTGTCGGATTCAGTCGGGTATGGCCATGAATGCTCAAGAAGCGGACAATCTAGGAACAGGATGGCCGGGCGGATGGTCGGTATGCGACGAGGGTCACGCAGACGGAACGACGGCGGACGCGACGGCGACGGGCACGGCGGCGACGGACGCGAGGGACGCGGCGGCCCCCGGGCGGGAGCACGGCGCGGCGCGCGGGCCGGCGCGGCCGGCGCCGTGCCGGCGCTGCTGGCCGCCGCGGTGGCCGCCGCGCTGGCGGCCGGCTGCACCACCTCCCCGGCCGGCCGGGACGACGGCCGGGCGCCGCATCTGGAGCGGTCGCACGGCACGCACCACAGGAGTGGCCCCGTCCTCGCCGTCAAGGTCGACAACGCGCCCGCGGCCCGGCCGCAGACGGGACTGGACGCCGCGGACGTCGTCTACGTGGAGCCGGTGGAGGGCGGGCTGAGCCGCCTCATGGCGGTCTACGCCACCACGCTGCCGAAGTCGGTCGGGCCGGTGCGCAGCGCCCGCGAGTCCGACCTGGAACTGCTGCGCCAGTTCGACCGTCCGGCGCTCGCCTTCTCCGGCGCGCAGAACAAGCTGCTGCCGCTGATCGACCGGGCTCCCCTGCGGGCCGCCTCCCCGGACGAGGCACCCGGGGCGTACACGCGCGACGAGAGCCGTGCCGCGCCGCACAACCTGTACGTGCGGCCCGGCCGGCTGCTGCCGGAGCCCGGCGGCGCCGCCGCGCTGACCACCGGCTTCTCCTACGGCGAGGCGCCCGGAGGCGGCCGGGCGCTGGCCTCGCGCACGGTGCGCTACCCGGCGGCGGAGTTCACCTTCACCTGGTCGGCGGACCGGGACCGCTGGCTGGTCTCCATGGACGGCGAGCCCGCCGCCACGGCCCCGGGCGGGGGTCCGGCACCGGCGACGGTGGTCGTCCAGCACGTGCGGGTGCGCGAGTCCGCCTTCCGGGACTTCCGCGGCGCCAACTCCCCGTACGTGGAGTCGGTGGGGTCCGGGAAGGCCGAGGTGCTGCGCGACGGGCGCTCCTACGAGGCGGCCTGGAAGCGCGAGGCGGCCGGGAAGGGCACGTCCTTCACCACGGCCGGCGGCGCCGCGGTGAACTTCGCCGAGGGTCCCGTGTGGGTGGTGTTCACGGGGACCACCTGATCAGCCCGGTGCCACCACCGGTCCGGACGGGTCGCGGAGGCTCTCGGCGGCGTCCGCGACCCGCAGGATCAGGTCGAAGAAGACGCTCCGCTCCTCGGCGGTGAGCGGGGCGAGGAACACCTGGTTCATCCTGGCCGTCCGCACGGACAGCCTGCGGTGGACGCGCAGCCCCTCGTCGGTCAGGCGCAGCAGGAAGCGGCGGCCGTCCTGCGGGTCGCGGTCCTTGTCGAGCAGTCCGCGGCGGCCCAGCCGGCTGATCACCTCCGCGATGGTGGACCGGTCGAGCCCCACCCGCTCCCCCACGGTGCGCTGGTCCAGCCCCGGTTCGGCGACGAGCGCGTTGAGGACCGCGAACTGCGGCGAGGTGGTCTCCTCGGAGACCATCGTGTTCCACAGCAGGTGGTGCGCCTGCTGCAGCCGCCGGGCCAGATGCCCGGGGTGGGTGGTCAGGTCGACCGCGGCCATGTGCGTTCCCCTAGCGGCGATGTTCGTCGGTGCACTGACGATACATCGCCCGCCCGGAAATCGCCCGACGGCTTCACAGGCGATCTACCTCGCTCTTTTCAAGGTCTTGACGCCTCAGCCGTCCGGTGGCAGCGTGTGGGACACCTCGCCGAAATACTCAGTGCGCTGACTAAATAGCCGTATGCACGGCTCGGGGCGCTCGGAAGAGATGGGGCTTCTCGGATGGACAAGGTGGTGGCCACGGCCGGTGAGGCCGTGGCCGACGTGCCGGACGGCGCGTCGCTCGCGGTGGGCGGTTTCGGGCTCAGCGGTGTGCCGAACGTGCTGATCCAGGCGCTGTACGCGCGCGGGACCGGCGGGCTGTCGGTGGTCTCCAACAACTGCGGCGCGATGGAGTCGGGGCTGGCGGTGCTGCTGGCCGCCGGGCGGATAGCCCGGGTGACCGGCTCCTACATCGGGGCGAACAAGGAGTTCGCGCGCCAGTACCTCGGCGGTGAGCTGGAGGTGGAGCTGATCCCGCAGGGCACGCTGGCCGAACGGCTGCGGGCCGGCGGTGCGGGCATCCCCGCCTTCTACACCCCGGCCGGCGTCGGCACCCAGGTCGCCGACGGCGGGCTGCCGTGGCGCTACGACGGCTCCGGCGGGGTGGCGCTGGCGTCGCCGCCGAAGGAGGTCCGCGAGTTCGACGGCGTGGAGTACGTGCTGGAGCGCGGCATCCGCACCGACTTCGCCCTGGTCAGGGCGGCGAAGGGGGACCGGCACGGGAACCTGGTGTTCGCGAAGGCGTCCCGGAACTTCAACCCGCTGGCGGCCATGGCCGGGCGGATCACCGTCGCCGAGGTGGAGGAGCTCGTCGAGCCCGGCGAGATCGACCCGGACGCGGTGCATCTGCCCGGGATCTTCGTGCAGCGGGTGGTGGCCCTCACCCCGGAGCAGGCCGCCGACAAGAGGATCGAGCGGCGGACGGTGAGTTCCTGATGGCGTGGACGCGTGAACAGATGGCCGCGCGGGCGGCCCGGGAGCTGCGGGACGGCCAGTACGTCAACCTCGGCATCGGCCTGCCGACGCTGATCCCGAACCACCTCCCCGAGGGCGTGGAGGTGACCCTGGAGTCCGAGAACGGCATCCTGGGCACCGGCCGCTACCCCACCGAGGACGAGGTCGACCCGGACCTGATCAACGCCGGCAAGGAGACCGTCACGGTCCTGCCGGGCGCCTCCTTCTTCGACTCGGCGCTCTCCTTCGGCATGATCCGCGGCGGGCACATCGACGTCGCCGTGCTGGGGGCGATGCAGGTCTCCGCCGGCGGCGACCTGGCCAACTGGGCCGTCCCCGGCAAGATGATCACCGGGATCGGCGGGGCGATGGACCTCGTCCACGGCGCCCGCACCGTGATCGTGGTGATGACGCACACCGCCAAGGACGGCTCGCCGAAGATCCTCGAGGAGTGCACGCTGCCGCTCACCGGCAGGGCGTGCGTGAACCGGGTCATCACCGACCTCGGCGTCCTGGACGTCACCGACGCCGGCCTGGTCCTCGTGGAGACCGCACCGGGCGTGAGCGTCGACGAGATCACCGCCAGGACCGGTGCCGAGCTGACCGTCGCGGAGGGACTGAAGTGAAGGACGTCTACATCGTCGACGCGGTCCGGACCCCGTTCGGCAGGTACAACGGCTCCCTGGCGGGCGTGCGCCCCGACGACCTGGCCGCGCACGCCGTCCGGGAGCTGCTCGCCCGCACCCCCGCCCTGGACCCGTCCCGCATCGACGACGTGTACTTCGGCAACGCCAACGGCGCCGGCGAGGAGAACCGCAACGTCGCCCGCATGGCCGCGCTGCTGGCCGGTCTGCCCACCTCCGTGCCGGGCGTGACCGTGAACCGGCTGTGCGCCTCCGGCCTGGAGGCCGTGATCCAGGCGGCCCGCGCCATCGCCGTCGGCGACGCCTCGATCGCGCTGGCGGGCGGGGTCGAGTCGATGACCCGCGCGCCGTACGTGCTGCCCAAGTCGGACCGGCCCTTCCCCGCCGGGCACACCGAGCTGTACTCCACCACCCTGGGCTGGCGCATGGTCAACCCGAGGATGGACCCGCAGTGGACGATCCCGCTCGGGGAGTCGGCGGAGCTGATCGCCGACAAGCACGGGATCTCGCGCGAGCGGCAGGACGAGTTCGCCCTCGCCTCCCACCGCAAGGCCGCGCGGGCGCAGGCGGACGGCCTGTTCGACGCCGAACTCGCGCCCGTGCCGGTGCCGCGGCGCAAGGGCGACCCGGTCGACTTCGCCGCCGACGAGTGCGTACGCCCGGACACCTCCCTGGAGGCGATGGCCGGGCTCGAGCCGTCCTTCCGCACCACCGACGGCACCGTGACCGCCGGGAACGCCTCGCCGCTCAACGACGGCGCCGCGGCGCTGCTGCTGGTCGACGAGGAGGGCCTGAAGGCCACCGGCCGCGAGCCGCTCGCCCGGGTCTCGGCCACCGGCGTCTCGGCGACCGACCCGCACTGGTTCGGTCTCGCCCCCGTCGAGGCCGTGAACCGCGCCCTCGCCCGGGCCGGCAAGACCTTCGCCGACCTGGACGTCCTCGAACTCAACGAGGCCTTCGCCGCCCAGGTGCTGGGCTGCGTCGCCGAGTGGCCCGAGTTCGACCCCGCGATCCTCAACCCCCAGGGCGGAGCCATCGCGCTGGGCCACCCCCTGGGCGCCTCCGGTGCCCGTCTCGCCGGCACCGTCGCCCACCAGCTCGCCCGCAAGGGCGGCGGCACGGGCGTCGCCACCCTCTGCATCGGCGTCGGCCAGGGCCTCGCCCTCGTCCTCGACCGCTAGCCACCCACGGGAACCGTCATGACTCTCACCCAGCACGACATCGACGCGGAGATCGCGGCCGAGCACGCCGCCTACGAGAAGCGGGTCGCCGAGGGCGGCCCCGTCGAGCACCACCCGCGCCGCGACTACGCCCCCTACCGCTCCTCGGTGCTGCGCCACCCCAAGCAGCCGCCGATCGCCATCGACGTCACCAAGGACCCGGAGCTGGTGGAGCTGTCCTCCCCCGCCTTCGGGGAGCGGGACATCACCGAGATCGACAGCGACCTCACCCGGCAGCACACCGGGGAGCCGGTCGGCGAGCGCATCACCGTCTCCGGCCGCCTCCTCGACCGCGACGGCAGGCCCGTGCGCGGGCAGCTCGTGGAGATCTGGCAGGCCAACTCGGCCGGCCGCTACGCGCACCAGCGCGAGCAGCACGACGCCCCGCTGGACCCGAACTTCACCGGCGTGGGCCGCACCCTCACCGACGACGACGGCTTCTACCGCTTCACCACCGTCCAGCCGGGCCCGTACCCCTGGCGCAACCACGTCAACGCCTGGCGTCCGGCCCACATCCACTTCTCGGTCTTCGGCTCGGCGTTCACCCAGCGGCTGGTGACGCAGATGTACTTCCCGAACGACCCGCTGTTCCCGTACGACCCGATCCTGCAGTCCGTCACCGACGACGCCGCCCGGCAGCGGCTGATAGCGACGTACGACCACAGTCTGTCCGTGCCCGAGTTCTCCCTCGGCTACCACTGGGACATCGTGCTCGACGGCCCGAACGCCACCTGGATCGAAGAAGGACGCTGACCGCCATGACGAAGACCGACACCGGCAGCCCGGAGAACGTGCTGCCCACCCCGTCGCACACGGTCGGCCCGTTCTACGGCTACGCGCTGCCCTTCCGCGGCGGCGAGGAGATCGCGCCGCTGGGCCACCCGGACACCGTCACCGTGCACGGGTACGTGTACGACGGCGAGGGCCGGCCGCTGCCCGACGCCCTGCTGGAGGTGTGGGGCCCGGATCCCGACGGCAACGTGCCCACCGCCGACGGCTCGATGCGGCGCGACCCCGCCTCCGGCGGCTTCCTCGGCCGCAACGGCGTCGAGTTCACCGGCTTCGGCCGCATCCAGACCGACGCCGACGGGCACTGGTACGTGCGCACCCTGCGCCCCGGCGCGCGCGGGCGGAGCGCGCCGTACCTCAGCCTGTGCGTGTTCGCGCGCGGTCTGCTCGTGCACCTGTTCACCCGGATCTACCTGCCGGGCGACGACGCCGCGCTGACCGCCGATCCGCTGCTGTCCCGGGTGGACGCAGAGCGCCGCGGCACGCTGATCGCCCGGGACGAGGGCAACGGCACGTACCGTTTCGACATCCGCCTTCAGGGCGAAGGCGAAACGGTCTTCCTGGAGTTCCGGTGACACCAGCCCACGATGCCGAACCGAGCCTGCTCGCCCCCGGGTGGGCGGGCTCCCCGGCCGCCGACGCGACCGGCGACCGGGCCTTCCTGCGGGCCCTGCTGGACGCGGAGGCGGCGCTGACCCGGGCCCAGGCCGGGCTGGGGCTCGCTCCCGCCGGGGCGGCGGCCGCGGTGACCGGGGCCGCCGACCCGGACCGCTTCGACCCGCGCTCGCTGGCCGAGCGCGCCCGTGGCGGCGGCAACCCGGTGATCCCGCTGGTCGCGGACCTGACGGAGGCGGTCGGCGAGGAGTACGGGCCGTATGTGCACCGGGGTGCGACCAGCCAGGACATCATGGACACCGCCATGATGCTGGTCGCCGCCCGCGCCCTGGGCCCGGTGCTCGCCGACCTGGCGCGGACGGAACGGGCGCTGGCCCGTCTCGCGGCCGAGCACCGGGACACGGTGATGCCGGGCCGGACCCTGACCCAGCACGCCGTGCCGACGGCCTTCGGGCTGAAGGCGGCGGGCTGGCGTTCCCTGGTGCTGGACGCCCGGGACCGGATCACCGCCGTGCGCGACGCGCTGCCCGCCCAGCTCGGCGGCGCGGCGGGCACCCTGGCGGCCTTCGGGGCGTACGGCGCCGAGGACGCGACCGCGCTGCCCGGGGCGTACGCCCGCGAACTGGGCCTTCGGGAACCGCTGTTGCCCTGGCACACCCTGCGCACCCCGGTCGCCGACCTCGCCGGCTGCCTCGCCTTCACCGCCGGGGCCCTCGGGAAGATCGCCGCGGACGTGCTGTCGCTCTCCCGCACCGAGACCGGCGAGGTCGCGGAGGGCAGCGGCGGCGGCTCGTCGGCGATGCCCCACAAGGCCAACCCGGTGCGCTCCACGCTGATCGCGGCGGCGGCCCGGCGCGCGCCGCAGCTCGCGGCCACGCTGTACGGCTCGCTGGCCGCCGAGGACGAGCGCCCGGCCGGTGCCTGGCACGCCGAGTGGGAGCCGCTGCGGGACCTGCTGCGGCTGACCGGCGGCGCGGCGCGCGACGCCGCCGAGCTGGCCGAGGGCCTCGAGGTGCGTCCGGACGTGATGCGCGCGCACCTCGGTCTCACCCACGGGCTGATCGTGTCCGAGCGGCTCTCCGCGGAGCTGGCGCCGGTGCTCGGACGGGCCCGCGCCAAGGCACTGCTCACCGAACTCGCCCGGCGCACCTGGGCCGAGGACCGCAGCCTGGGCGAACTGCTCGCCGAAGTGCCGGAGTTGAAGGACACCGGCCTCGATCTCGACGCCCTTTCCGACCCCGCCCGCTACACCGGCTCCGCCGAAGCCCTGACCGACCGTGCTCTGGAGCGACGTTGACCATGCTCAACCACCTGACCGAAGGCCCCGCCTCCGCTCCCCCGCTGCTGCTCGGGCCCTCGCTGGGCACCTCGTACGCCCTGTGGGACGAGGTGGCGCCCGAGCTGTCCACCGGACACCGGGTGATCCGCTGGGACCTGCCGGGGCACGGCGGTTCGGCGGCGGACCTCGTCGGCCCCGGCGCCACCGTCGGGGACCTCGCCGTCCTGGTGCTGGCGCTCGCCGACTCGCTGGGGGTGGAACGGTTCGCCTACGCGGGCGTGTCGCTGGGCGGCGCGGTGGGTCTGCATCTGGCCGTGCACCACCCGGAGCGGGTCTCGTCGCTGGCGGTCATCTGCTCCTCGGCACACTTCAACGGTGCGAAGGCGTGGGAGGAGCGGGCGGCGACGGTGCGCGCGGAGGGGCTGGAGGGGCTCGCCGAGAGCGCCGACGCGCGGTGGTTCACGCCCGGGTTCACCGTGCCGGGGCTGGTCCGGGACCACCGGGACGCCGACCCCGGGGCGTACGCGGCCTGCTGCGACGCGCTGGCCGCGTTCGACCTGCGAGGCCGGCTCGGCGAGATCACCGCGCCGACGCTGCTGATCGCCGGCCGCGAGGACCCGGCCACGCCGCCCGCGCATCTGCGGGAGATCGCCGACGCCGTGCCGGGCGCCGCCCTGGTGGAGATCCCGGGCGCCTCGCACCTGGCGCCCGCCGAGCGTCCCGAGGCGGTGCTGACCGCGCTGCGCGGGCACTTCGACGGGGGCGCCAAGCGGGGCATGGCGGTACGGCGCGAGGTGCTGGGCGACGCCCACGTGGACCGGGCGCAGGAACGGCAGACGCCGTTCACCGCGCGGTTCCAGGACTTCATCTCGCGCTACGCCTGGGGGGAGATCTGGACCGACGAGACGCTCACGCGCCGCGAGCGCAGCATGGTCACGATGACGGCGCTGGTCGCGCACGGCCACTACGAGGAGCTGGCCATGCACGTGCGGGCGGCGCGCCGCAACGGGCTCACGCCGGACGAGATCGGCGCCGTGCTGCTCCAGACGGCCGTGTACTGCGGGGTGCCGGCGGCGAACTCGGCGTTCGCGACGGCCCAGCGGGTGCTGGCCGAGGAGGAGGGCGCCACCGGGAGCTGAGCCGGACGGCTCAGCCCACGAGCCCCGCCGCCAGGGCTTCCCCGGCCTTGGCGACGAGCCCGTCCGAGCCGCACGAACGCGCGAGTGCCAGACCCCGGTTCAGCTCGGCCTCGGAGCGGGCGGCGATGCCGTACTCGACGCGGGCGGCGGCGTGCTCGTACTGGCAGGGCGAGGCCTCCAGGTAGGTGACGGCCTGGGCGGCGAGACGGACCGCGCGCGGGCCCGTCTCCAGGGCCGCGGCGCAGCGCAGGGCCTCTCCTATGGCGGTGTCGGTGCCGAACCGCTCGGCCTCGCGGCGGGCCTCGGCGGCCAGCCGGGCGGCGCGGCCGGGGTCCTCGGCGGCGAGGGCCCGGGCCAGCTCGGTCGCCCAGGGGACCATCACCGGGTTGTGCCGGCCGCGGGCCGCGGCGGCCTTCCCGGCCGCCTCGAGTTCACCGACGCCCTCCTCGACGCGGCCGGTGGCGATCAGCAGCCGGCCGCGCACGGACCGGGGATCGGGCAGCACGATCGTGGACGGGTAGGGCGGGGCGAAGCCGTACTGGTCGGCGACGGCGCGGGCCTCCTCGACGTGGCCGCGGGCGAGCAGCGTGTCGATCAGGTTGCAGATGGCGGACCAGTACAACGGCAGGCCGCGGCCGACGCGTTCGGCTATGCGCAGCGATTCGCGCAGCGACGCCTCGGCCTCCTTCAGCCGGCCCCGCCTGCGGTGGCCCAGGCCGACGTAGGCGTGGGCGAGAGCCAGGTGGCCGCCGCTCCAGCCTGCCGTCTCGTAGGCGCGCAGCGCCTCGGTGAACAGGGCCTCGGCGCGGTCGAGCCGGTCGCAGTAGGCGTAGGCGCTGGCCAGCATCATGGGCAGTTCCAGGCCCCACTCGGTGTCGGTCCAGCCGAGTCCGGGGGCGAGGCGGCCGTTGACGAGGGCGCGGTCGCACGCCTCGACGACCTCGTCGGCGCTCTCGCCGTGGGTCATGGCGTCGAAGCCGCGCAGGATGAGCAGGGCGCGTTCGGCGTTGTCGCGGCCGGTGCAGGTGGCGGCGAGTTCGGCGAGGCGCGCGGAGCGGCTGGGCGAGGCGGTCTCGCCGGCGTGGACGCCCTCCCACATGTACTGGACGGCCTGCAGGCGCAGTCGCGCGGACGGGTCGGGGTTGCGGGCCGCCTCCGCCTCGACGGTGCGGACCGCCTCCTCCAGCTGGTCGTTGTGGAGCAGTGCCTGGGAGAGCCGGAACACGGCGTCGACCCGCTGCTCGCCGTCGAGGCCGGGCATGGCCAGGGCGGTGCGCAGGTGGCCGATGGTGGTGGCGGGCGCGGTGAGCAGGGTGGCGCAGCCGAGTTCGTAGAGCACCTGGGCGTGTGTCTCCGGCAACGGGGGTTCTTCCAGGGCGCGTTCGAGGCAGCGGCGGGCCGCGTCCGGAGCGCCGACCGCGAGGTGTTCGCGGGCGGCTTCGCGCAGTTGCCGTACGACGTCCTGGTCGTCCTCGGGGTGGACCTCGATGAGGTGGCGGGAGGCGGCCGCGGCGCCGAGTCCGGAGTCGGTGACCAGCCGGGCGGCGATGCCGTGCAGGGCCGTGCGCAGGGCGCCCGGGATGGAGTCGTAGACGGCGGTGGCGATCAGCGGGTGGACGAACTCCAGGTCGTCGGCGCCCGGTTGCCGGCCCGAGGCGGGCTCGGGGGTCGTGAGGATGCGGGCGCTGCACAGCAGTTCGGCACTGCGGGAGGCGGTGACGCGGTCGAGGGTGGAGAGCGCGGCCACCCTGTCGATGGTGATGTCGTCGCCGAGGACCGCGGCCGCCCAGGCGAAACGGGTGGCGTCGGGGCCCAGTTCGTCCAGGCGGGCGACGAGGCCGCCACCGCGTGCGGAGCGGTTGAGGTCGCGCAGGTCGGCGGCCCGGGACTCGACCGGGTCGAGTTCGCTGTCCCGGACCTTGGCGAGGAGTTCGACCGTCTCGTAGGGGTTGCCGCCGGTGACGGCCCACACCTCGCGGCAGAAGGCGTCGTCGGCGTAGGTGCCCACGCTGGCGCGGGTGAGTCCGGCCGTCGCCTCGGGGGTGAGGGCGCTGAGCGGGGCGAGGCGCCGGCCCGCGCTCTCGGCGGCGTCGAGGTGACGGGCGCCGTCGCCGCCGGCGTCGCCGGGGCGGCGGGCGACGACCACGAGGACGGAGATCTCCTCCAGGTGTTCGGCGAGCGCGGCGAGCCAGCGCAGGGTCTCCTGGTCGGCCCAGTGGACGTCGTCGACGAGCAGGACGAGCGGCCACTCCCGGCGGGCGAGCCGGCGCACCGCCGCGACGAGGCCGTCGCACACGCCCTGCGGGTCGGCGTGCCGGTCGCCCGGTTCGGCTATGCCGAGGGCCGGGCCCGCTATGTCGTACCAGTCGCCGAGGTACTCGCGCGCCTCCTCCGGGAGCATGGGGACGAGGGCCGGCTGCAGCAGCTGCCGTACCACGTTGAAGGGGACGGAGCGCAGGGTCTCGCCGCCGCGGGCCGTCCAGACGGTGCAGCCGCGGGTCTCGGCGATGCGGCGGGTCTCGGCCAGCAGCGCGGTCTTGCCGAGTCCGGCCTCGCCCCGGCACACCAGCAGGGTGCCGGGGGACGAGCGGTCCGCGCACAGGGTGTCGACCGCCTGTGTGAGGGCGGCGACTTCCTCGTCGCGCTCCCACAGGGCGGCCGAGGCGGCGGCCGTGGGCCCTGCCTTTGTCATCCCGCTACCTCCCCACATCACCCGAACGACGTACAGGAGTTGAGCCTAGCGGCCCGATCACGCTCATGGGGGGAGGTACAAGCGGCAGTTGCCGTGACGGGTGACATGCGGTAAAGCGCGGGCGACGGGCCGGCCCCGTCACCAGCGGCCGGAGCCGGCGGCCCGTCAACGGGCGGGGGAACGGGCCGGTCGCGGGGTCTCTCATCCGGCTTTCACCGACGCCTCATACGGTGGGGCCATGACGCAGCTGACTCCTCCCGGGTGGTACCCGGACCCCGGGCAGACACAGGACGGTCCCGCCACCGAGCGCTGGTGGGACGGCAAGGCCTGGACGGACCGGGTACGTCCCGCGGGGCCGGCCGCCGCGTGGGGCCCGCCGGGGCAGCCGCCGACGGCCGGCGGTGCGCCGGGTGCGCCGGGTGCGCCGGGTGCGCCGGGTGCGCCGGGTGCGCCGGGTGGACCCTCGGGGACCTCGCCCGGTGCGTACGGGGCCCCGACAGGGGCATCGGGGGCCGCGGCCGGCCCCTCGGGCGCCGTACCCGGGGCGTACGGGGCAGCGCCCGGGGCGTATCCGGTGCATCCGGGTTATCCGGGGTATCCCGTGCAGCCGCCGTCCGGGCGCCGGCGTGGTCTGCGCACCGCGATAGCGGTCGCGGCGGCCGTCGCGGTCCTGACGGGGATCGGTGCCGGGGTGTACCTGCTGACCGACGACGGCGGGCCGGCGGGCGGCAGCGCCGGTTCCTCGCGGCAGGAAGGGCCGCGCTCCGGCGGCGGTGACGGTGACGGCCGGTCGCCCGCGCCCGACTCCCCCGGCCGGTCGGAGCCGCCCACGATCGACAGCGGTTCGGTGCCGGACCCGGTGAGCGGCATCAGCCTGCCGATCCCGGACGGCTGGTCCGGGCAGCAGTCGACGGTCGGCGCGGCGGTGACCTCGGACGACAGCTACCAGTGCCCGGGCGACACCTCGAAGACCTGCACCAAGGGCGGCGCCTACTCCGCGCCCGCGATGGTGCTGGGCACCGAGGGCAGCACCGCCGAGGAGATCGCGAAGGCGGACATCGCGGCCAACGCGGAGGAGTCCTACGGCGGCAAGTCCTACGGCGGGATCACCTCGCACCAGGAACTGGCCTCCAAGGCCGTGACGGTCGCCGGACAGAAGGGCTATCTGGTCCGCTGGAAGGCGGTCACCAGCGAGGGCTCCGACGGTTTCGTCCAGTCGCTCGCCTTCCCCTCGCCGGCCGACGCGAAGCGCATCGTCGTCGTCCGCTTCGGGGTGGACGTGGAGGAGCGGCAGTCGGTGCTCGACGAGATCACCGAGGGCATCGAGGTGTCCTCCGGCGGCGGCTCCGGCCAGGACGTCTGACAGGTCCGGGGCCGTCGGACCCGGGTCCGACGGCCCCGGAACACGGGCCGGCCGGGTGGGGCGTCCTTCCGCTCAAAGGACGTCCCACCCGGCCGGTGGTGCGCGCCGCCCCCGTCCCCACGGTGCGGCGCGGGCAGGTCGCCGTCCCGTCATCCCACGGACGGCGACCTGGGTCTCAGGGGAGGCCGAGCGCCGGCAGGACGACGGCCTCCACGAAGCGGACGAGATACTCCGCGTCGGCGTACTCGCCCTCGATGACGGGGCGCATCCGCAGCGCGCCGAACATCTGCGCCGGCACGAACTCCAGCGCCGGGTGCCCCGCGGGCACCTCGCCGCGCTCGACACCGCGCCGCAGGATCTCCCGCAGCGCGGCGATCTCCGGTTCGACCAGCGCCTCGCGCAGCGCGCACTGCAGCTCCGAGTCCTGCACGACGGCGTGGCCGAGGGCCTGGAGCAGGGTGTCCTTGCCCGCCCACCGCCCCGCGGCCCGGGCCGCCTGGCGCAGGTCCTCGGCGAGCGAGCCGGTGTCGGCGGCGACGAAGCGCACCCGGCGGCTGGAGCGCAGGGCGGCCGCGACGAACTGCGGTTTCGTCTTCCACTGCCGGTAGAGCGTGGACTTGCTGCACCGGGTGCTCGCGGCGACGCCCTCCATGGTCACGGCGTCGTAGCCGCACTCACGGATCTGTTCGAGCACGGCGTCGAAGAACTCCTGCTCACGCTCGGGCGTGAGCTTGGAGCGGCGCGAGGTGCCGACCTGCTCAGGTCGGTCCGCGGCCTGCGACGTCATGCTCTGCTCCCTGCTCTCTCGGGACTCTCTCGTGGTCTCGCTGCACCAGGACTCGAGTGGTCCTGGTGCCGTGTGGTGCATGTTATCGATACGTCAGTGTACCGGTACTCCACCGTATCGGTACACTGGCGTATCGGAACGGGGCCGTATCGATGAAAACCGTCACACGCCCCACGGACCGATGAGTTCGCCGCACCCGGTGAGTCACCGGCCCGGCCAGCACCAGCACACGCACCATCGTCAGTGAAGGGGCCGGGGATGAATGCCCGCACCGAGCGCGCGCCAGCGGAGCCGGACGCGTCCGCACGCCCACCGCTCGTCCGAGAACTCCTGCTCGTCGCAGGGCTCTTCCTCGTCTACAAGTTCGGCCGCCGGCTGGCGACCGGACACACCGCCGAGGCGTTCCGCAACGCGCACCACGTCCGGGACTGGGAGCGCACGCTCCGGCTGCCGGACGAGAGCACGGTGCAGTCCCTGCTGCTGCACGGCGACTCCCTCGTCCACGTGGCGAACACCTACTACGCCACCGTCCACTTCCCGGCCACCGTGGCCTTCCTGGTCTGGCTCTATCTGCGCCGGCCCGCGCAGTACGTCTGGGCGCGCCGGGTACTGGCGGCGCTGACCGGCGCCGCGCTGGTCCTGCACCTGACGTTCCCGCTGGCGCCGCCGCGGATGCTGGGCGAGAGCGGGCTGATCGACACGGCCCGGGTGTTCGGGCCCTCGGTGTACGGTCCGCCGCGCACCGACCAGCTGTCGAACCAGTTCGCGGCGATGCCCTCGCTGCACTTCGGCTGGGCGCTGATGCTGGCGGTCGGCCTGATCGTCGCCACCCGGTCGCGGTGGCGGTGGCTGTGGCTGCTGCATCCGCTGGCGACGCTCCTGGTGATCGTGGGCACCGCGAACCACTACTGGCTGGACGTGATCGTGGCGACCGCCCTGCTCGGCGTCGCGCTGGTGGCCGTGCCGCTGCCGCGCGCCGTCCGCGGAAGCGGCCGCGCGCCGGCGTACCGCCTGCCCGTTCCCCGCCGCCGTCCGGCGGCGCGGGACGGGGCTGAGCGGGACGGGACTGAGCAGGACGGGGTTGAGCAAGACGGAGCTGAGCAGGACGGGGTTGAGCAGGGCGACACCGGGCGGGGCGACGCCGGGCGGCGCGAGCTGGTGGGGGCGGGCCGGTGAACGCCGCTCTGATCGCCGTCCTGCTGTCCCTGGTCTCCGCCGTCGCCTACGCCGCCGCGGCCGTGGCCCAGGAGCGGCTGGCCTCCCGCAGCCCGGGGGCGGGCGCGCTGCGGATGCTGGGCAGCGGCGCCTGGTGGTGGTCGGTGGCGCTCAACGCGTCGGCCGCACTGCTGCACGTCGTGGCCCTCAAGTACGGTCCCCTCACGGTGGTCCAGCCGCTGGGCGCGCTCACCCTGGTCGCGGCGGTGCCGCTGGGGGCGCGGCTGGCGGGCCGACGGGTGAGCGCGGTCGAGTGGCGGGGCACCGGGCTGACGCTGCTCGGACTGGGCGCGCTGCTGCTGACGGCCTCCGGCCCGGCGCCCGACGACGTGCTGAGCGTGCCGGAGGCGCTGACGGTGTCCGGTGCCACGGCCGCCCTGATCGGCCTGCTGTCGCGGCCCGGCGCCCGGCCCGGCCTGCGGCACGCCACGGCCTCCGGCATCGCCTCCGGGGTGGCCTCGGCGCTCACCCAGACCGTCACGGTCGCCGCCACGGACCGCTCGGGCCCGCTGCTCAGCGCGCAGGTGATCGGGGTGGCGGTGCTGGTGGCGGCCTTCGCCGCGGGCGGGCTGCTGCTGTCGCAGACGGCCTACCGGGGCGGCCTGGGCGCCCCGCTCGCGGTGGTGACGCTGGCCAACCCGGTGGCCGCCGCGGTGATCGGGGTGGCACTGCTCGGTGAGCGGCTGCGCGGCGGCGCGAGCGGGGTGCTGCTCGCGCTGACCGGCGCCGCGCTGGCCGGCTGGGGCGTGGTCCAGCTGAGCCGGGCCACGCCCACGGCACCCGACGCCCCTGGCTCGGTGCCCCCCGTGCCGGGGTACACACCGCCGGCCGCGGGGGCGGAGGCGGCGACGGTACTGGTGCCCCGGCAGCCGGAACGAAGGCACCTGAGCCGGCTGTGACGGGGCCATGGGGCGGGGACGGCCGCGTGCGGTGGCCGTCCCCGTGCCGGCACACTTCAGCGGCGGCGTCTGCGCGGGCGTGGCATCTCCGGTTCCTCCAGTCGTGGGGTGTCCCCGTCCTGGAGGCGCTGCCAGGCCTCGCGGTAGAGAGCGGCGACGGGCCGGGAGGGCACGACGACGCCCAGGACGGGCGTCTCGCCGTCGAGCACGTCGTACATCGGCAGCTTCCACCGTTCCAGCGGCAGATGCGGCTTGGCGAGCGGGGTCCATCCGCCGGGCAGGAACAGTGAGCGTCCGGCCTTGGGGCGGCTGCCCTCCACCACGAGATCGGTGGCCGCGAGTTCCGCGCGGGCGGCGCGGTGCCGGGCGGTGCCGCCGCGCTGTGCGACCCAGCCGGTCCAGCGGGCGGTGTTGCGGTCGGTGGGATCGGGCAGGGCGAGCAGCATCAGGTAGAGGGCGGCGGCGTCCTCACCGAGGCCGTACCGCCCGGCCACCTCGCCGACGAGGTCGGGCACGGAGCGGGCGGGGTCCTGCGGCCACCACAGACCGTCGGCGTCGCGCTCGCCGGCCACCGGGTCCCCGGGGTCGGCGAGCAGCTCGGCGAACCGCGGGTCGTGGGCCAGCCTCAGCACCCGCTGGGTGACGGTGGGCCGTTGGCCGGGGAACAGGGCCTCGAGGTGGGGGTCGTCCCCGGCCGGGTCCAGCAGCGCGGTGCGGACGGCGGCGTAGGGGCGGGAACCGTCGGTGACCACCACGACCGCTCCGTGGCGTGCGAAGCCGTCACCGGCCTCCGTGGGCGCCCCGGCCGCGCGGCGGAACGCCTCCGGGTCGACGTGGACGCCCAGTTCGACCAGCAGCCCGGGGTGGGCCAGCCGGTCGCGGACCGCGGCGAGGACGCCGGGCAGGACGGCGCGGACCGGGTCGCCCGCGGGGAGGCGATGGGCGAGCCAGGCGGCCAGCGGCACCGCGCCCTTCAGGGTCCGGTCGTCGAACCCGGGCGCGTCCTCGGCGGCTTTCGGGCGGAAGGGGCCCGGTGTCCAGGTCAGGTCCCGGCTCAGCCGGGGTTCGGCGGTCACGTCGAGGAAGCCCCGCAGTGCCTCGGCCGGTGCCCAGCCCGGGGACTCGACGGAGCGGACGGCGTCGTGCAGCACGTCCTCGGGGACGGGGGCGCACCGGCCCAGCCGCGCGTTCCACACCTCGGCCGCGCGGACGACGTCGGGGCCGTGCGTCCACAGCCGGGACGGCTCGGTGGGCAGCAGCGCCGCCACGACGGCGCGCAGGGCGTCGATGTCCAGCGCCCTCAACTCGTCCTTGGCGACACCCGCGTCGGCCGCCTTCACTCCGATGACCTTCAGGGTCGCCGAGGGGACCGGGGTGCGCTTGTCGTCGATCTGCGGCATGCCGGCCAGCACGAGCCGGGCCGTGGTCGGGGTGACGCCGGTGAGCCTGGCGAACTCCTCGGCGGCCTCGGGACGCCAGGGCGCCGGGCCGCGCTCGGCCGGCTCGGCGCGGAAGGCCTCGACCCAGCCGGGTGCCCGGGTGGGCTCCGGCACGAACGGCTCCTGCGACACCAGGGTGTAGGGGGCGGGGATCTCGAAGCGGCCGGACGGGTCGTGGTACAGCGCGCCGTAGTGCTTCCCCGGGACTCCGGCCGGGTCGTACTCGCCGACGAACCGGTACCAGTTGGCGGGGAAGAGCAGGAACGCGCCGCCGCCCAGGTCCAGCACGGCCGCCTTCGGGTAACCCCCCACAGCGCCGGGCCCCGTGAACAGGGCGTTGTCCAGGACCACGCGGACCCGGCGCCAGTGGGCGGGGTTCAGCTCCGTCAGCCCGTGCGCGTCCAGTTCCGCCAGGTAGGCGTCGAGAGCCCGCCGGTGCTCCTCGACGGTGGCCTCCGAGGCGGCCCGCAGCGCCAGGACGACGGGCAGTTCGGGCAGCGCCCGCACGTTCACGCTCTCCAGCGTCTCCTGCTTGTCCAGGGACACGTGCACGGTACCCGCGGGGGTCTGTTCCGCCTCGCCGCGTGCCGACCGGGCGAGCAGCTCCGGCAGGGCGAAGACGTGGTGGAGGAAGTCGTAGAGACCGCGTTTGTCGCGTTCGGTCAGGCCGGTGCCGTTCAGCGCCGAGGAGAGGAGGCGGTCGCCGATCACGGGACGGGGTTCCTCCGGGGTGTCGCCCTGGACCGCCGAGTCCAGCCGGGCGAGCGCCGCGTCCAGGGTGCGCTGCTGTTCGGCGGCGAACCGCACCACCCCGATGACGCCCGCACGCAGGGCCTCGTGGCCGACCTGCGGCAGCAGGGTGCGGACCAGGCCGGACAGCACGCCCCGGTCGTCCGTGCCGTCGCCCGGCTCCTCCGCCACGGCCGCCGCCAGCAGCGCCGCCGCGGTGTCCTCGTCGACCCCGCGGAGCGCCGCGGACCCCTGCGGGTCACGGGGCTGGAGCAGGGGCCAGTAGCGCAGAGGCGGCAGCAGGGGGGTGCCCGCGCTGAAGGGGCCGGCCGTGTGACCACGGGTGACCTCGGCGACCACCGCGCCCTCGGGATCGAGCAGCCGGATGTCGCTGCCCGACCACCGCGTCACGAGGAGGGGCCGGTCGGCGCCGGGGAACACCAGCACGTGCTCCGGTCTCCCGCCCACTCCGGGCGGCACGACGACCGAGCGTCCCGCCAGGTCCTCGCACCGCCGCGAACCGTCGGGCAGCGTGATCACCCGCCAGCCGAGCACTCCGTCCACCGGGGCGCACACCGGGCCCGGCCCGACGGAGGGGGCGGGCAGCAGCCAGGCGGCGCCGAGGGTGCTGCCCTCCGGCGCGGTGCGCAGGGCCTCGGCGAACCAGTCCGGCGCGCCGGGCTCGCCCACCGTGTCGCTGGCCGGGTCGTACGCGTGCCAGGTGCTGTTCGTCTCGTCGGCATAGTCCCTGACCCAGACCCAGTAGGACGTGCCGTCGCCGATCACCGTCCGTCGCGAGGGTATGTGGGTGGTGTCCCCCCGCCGCAGCACGCCGTGGCCGGTGGTCCGGCCGCCCCCGGGGAGGGGGAGGGAGGCGGGAGGCATGCCGTTCATCCCGCCGGTCCCGTCCGCCGCGCACGCGTAGCCGTAGCGGACGTCGCCCTCGACCGGCACCGGTGCCGAGGCGTCGGCGTCGGCGTCGTGCCAGTAGCCGTACGTGCTGGACGTGGAGAAGTCGTACCAGGTGACGAGCAGTCCGCCGTCCACGTACCGGACGTCGGGGTGCCACCGCTCCGCCCCGTCCGGGAGGCGCAGCTCGTGCGCGAGCACCGTGCCCTCCGCGCCGATCACCCGGGCGTGTGTGCCGTTGAGGACGATCAGGTGCGGCCAGGCCTCCCCCACCCGCGTCCTGCGCGCCGCCTCCGGGGACTCGGGCGAGCCGACCGCCTCGTCCCAGGCGGGCCAGCCCAGCTCGTCGAGGATTCCGGTGCGCAGGGTGCGGGCGAGCACCGGTGCCATGCCGGGGGCCAGTGCTTCGCGCACCGCCTTCTCGGCGGTCGCCAGCACCTCGCCCGGCAGCCACCTCAGCGTCTCGAACGGGCCGGAGTACGGGGTGAATCCGCCCAGTTCCGTGGTGAGGTACCTCCGGCTGACGTCCGCCACCCACTCGGCGAGCATCGGTCGTCCGCCGGGCGACCCCGCCAGGGCGATGACGGTGCGCTTGTCGGTGTTCTCGCGCTCGTAGGTGGGGCAGCCGCGGCGGAAGGCCGCGCGGAAGCGGGTGTCGGCCTCCAGGGCGAGGAGATCGCGGCGTCGGTCGCACGCCGCCCAGTCCTGGAGGTTGAGTCGCGAGCGCTCCTCGGGACCGGCGACCGGGACGCGCAGGGCCAGGAGCTGGTCGAGGAGGTCGACGTCACCGGTCGGGGGCGGCAACGTGCTGCCGTCGGCGAGCAGTTCGGCGCGGAGCGTGCCGGCCATGCGATCGACGAGCGGGTACAGCTCCGCCGGTGCGAGGCGCCCGTTGCCGGTGCGGCACAGGCCGAGGAACCGGCGCGTCCAGCCGGCCGTGCCGTCGGGGGCACGCTCCTCGGCGGGCAGACCGGCGTCGCACAGCCCGGCGGTGGCGCCGGACTTCTCCAGCAGGTCCAGCCACTGGGGCAGTTCCCCCTGCTCCCACTCCGTGGGCAGCACACCCAGCAGGGTGCCGCGGACGGCGGGCTCCCGTCGGGCCAGCTCCAGCAGGGCCGGGCGGTGGGCCTTCCACCAGCCGAGGGGTGCCCTGGCGGTGCCGGGCAGCGGCAGCATCTCGCGCAGGTAGGCCATCTCCTCGGCCGGGGCGTTCTTGCCCGCGACCGCCTTCATCAGTCTGCGCAGGTCGGCCGCGCCCGGGCTCGACGGCGGCAGTCCGTGCACGGCGAGCCGTACGAAGAGGCCGCGCAGGTGCCGGTACGCCGTCGCGGCCGGGACCCGGGACGACAGTCCCTTGGCATAGCCGGAGAGGACCTTGGCCGGCACGGCGTCGGCCAGGGTGAACTCGAGGAACACCGCGTCCATGCGCGCCTCGTCGAAGGGCAGCGCGTGCGCCGTCTCGGCCTTGCGGGCGTCGACGAACATCTGGGACGCGTAGGCCTTCTCGCCGGCGGCCAGGAAGACCCGGCCGGCCTGCTCGTAGAAGACCGGCAGGAAGTGGGGCACGGATCCGGCGAGCCGTTGTCCGATCGCCTCGTAGGCGGCGCGGGCCCTCTTCGGCCGCGCTCTCACCGTCCGCGCGATCCTGTCCATCTCCTCGACGAGGGCCAGGGCGAGGTGGCCGTCCGCGGGGTGCCGGACCAGCACCCACTCGGGGAAGCCCATCGCCCGGTGCTGCCCGACGCCGACCTCGACCGGGCCGCCCTCGGGTTCGAGTCCGAGGAAACCGGTGCCGGACTCCTCGGCGTCGTCCGCCGGCATCAGCCGTACGACGATCCGGTCGTCCAGGGCCGGGTGCCGGTAGGCCTGGGTGACCATGGGCACGGCCCGGTCGCCCGCCCCGGTGGTGCCGGGCGGCAGCACGGCACCGGCGGACAGCAGTTCCGCCACGTCCGCGCCCGCCGCGGACTCCGCTGCCGCCGTCGTGCTCGCTGCCGCCGTGACCGCCGTCGCCGTCCTCACGTCCGCTGCCGCCGTCGCCGTACCGGTGCGTGCCGTCGCGTCGTTCGCGTCCGCCGTGCCTGCCATGTCCGCGTGCCCTTCGTAGGTGTTCGCGCCGTCGTTCACTCGGTGCCGTCCGCGGCAGTGGTGCGGCCGGTGTGCAGGGCGGCGGCCATGCGCATGCCCTCGGACCAGGCCACCGGGCCGACCTCGGCCGGCGGCAGCAGGCGTTGTCCGTCCTGGTCTCTCCAGGCGAGGTCGCCGGTCCAGGCCCTGTCCTCGGTGTAGGGGTCGCTCATGCCGACCGAGGCGGTGACGATCCGTCCGGCGTCCCGGATCCGGGCGACGACGCTGTTGCCGGAGACCTGGTAGCCGAGGGAGGTGGCACGTGCGGAGAGGTGGAACCACGAGCGGTACTCGGCGCCGGCGAACTCGGTGACCCGGACGGCGCCGGAGTCGGTCACGGCGGGCTTGTGCCAGGTGGCCCGGTGGATCTGCTCGACCCCCTGCACGATCCCCGACCCGGCCGCGAACGCGCGCAGTTCCTCCAGGCCGGGGAGGAGCACCGGATGCGGCATGGTCACCGTGCGCGGTGTCAGACGGACGGTCTCGCCGGCCGGGTTCACCACGCGCAGTCCGCCCGCGCCGTCCACGTCCCGCAGGAAGCCGGTCTCCTCGGGACGGTCGCCGACGACGACGATGTCGCAGAGCGCCGTCCGCCACGCCTCGTCGGGCCAGACCTGGGCGAGGAGAGCGGCCGGTACCGGCAGCGAGGACACCATCCAGCGGCCGACCCGGGCCGCGCACTCGGCGGCGTGCCGCCGCAACCAGTCGGCGAGCTGCCGGAGTTCGCGCACCTCGGGACGGTCCTGCAGCTCCGGCGGCAGGCTCACCGCCCGGCCGTCCCCGGTCCCGTCCCCTCCCGGCCCGGTCCGGGCCACCACCCGCCCGTCCACCAGGGCGACTTCGTACGTGTCGCCCGCTGCCAGCCAACCCATCGCTGCCTCGTCTCTTCCCCTGCCGGATCCGGCACCGCGTCCCCCGGGCGGCCCGGCCGGCACGCCCCGCCGTGTTGTCCGCCGAAGACTAGGGGCACCCACCGACAGTCCCCCGCGGCGCTCTTCCACGAGGCGGTGAAGAGGCGTTGCCGCCCCGCGGCGCCCGGCCCGACAATGCCACCACCCACGACGGACGGGAGCCGCAACGATGCCGCACATGACCGCCTTCGCCAGGAACCAGTGGTACGTCGCCGCCTACAACCACGAGGTGGGGCGCGAGTTGCTCGGCCGGACGGTCCTCGGCGAGCCGCTCGTCCTCTACCGCACCGAGGAGGACGGGACGCCGGTCGTCCTGCACGACCGGTGCGTGCACCGCCGCTACCCGCTGTCCGAGGCGCCGACCCGGCTCGACGGCGACCGGATCGTGTGCGGGTACCACGGCTTCACCTACGACACGACGGGCACCTGCGTGTACGTGCCGGGGCAGAAACGCGTCCCGCGCACCGCCCGCGTCGCCTCCTACCCGGTGCACGAGCAGGACTCCCTGGTCTGGGTGTGGATCGGCGACCCGGCGCAGGCCGACCCGGGGGCCGTGCCGCGCGCCCGGCACCTGGACGCGCCGGGCTGGGTCACGGTCCGGGGCATGGAGCCGATCGACGCCGACTACGGGCTGCTGGTCGACAACCTCCTCGACCTGTCCCACGAGACGTATCTGCACGGAGGTCACATCGGCACCCCGGAGGTCGCCGAGACGCCGATCACCACGGAGGTCGACGAGGGCGCCGGAATCGTCCGGGTGAGCCGGCACATGGACGACGCCGAGTGCCCGCCCTTCTACGCCAGGTCGACCGGCATCAGCGGGCGCATCTCGCGGTGGCAGGACATCGAGTACCACGCACCCTGCCTGTATCTGCTGCACAGCAGGGTCGCCCCGGTCGGGGTGCTGCCCGAAGCGGACGGCAGCGACCCGCACGGCTTCCACACCGAGATCACGTACGCCATCACCCCGTCCGGCGACGGGAGGGTGTACGACTTCTGGGCGGTCTCCCGGGACTGGGCGACCGAGGACGCCGAGGTCACCGAGTTCCTGCGGGCCAGCAACCGCACGGTCGTCATGCAGGACGTCGACGCGCTCAACCTGCTCCAGCGCACGCTGAGTACCGAACGCGCCGGCTACCAGGAGCTGAGCATCAACATCGACACCGGCGGTCTGGCCGCCCGCCGCATCCTCGCCCGGCTGGTCGAGGAGGGCGACAAGCCCGCGGAACGGACGGCCCGATGAGCGCGCGCACCGGCGAGGTCTACCGGATCGACTGGGTCCCGGGCACCGACGTGCTGCGCGGCACCTGCCACTGCGGTGCCGAGCACACCGCCGAGGACCCGGTCGCGATGTGGGAGTGGATGCTCGCCCACCCGCGAGGGCACCGGCCCCCGGGGAACGGCGCATGAGCCCGTACGAGACCGGACTCGTCGTCGGCCGCCGGGAGTCCGTGGCCGACGGCGTGCTCGCCCTGACCCTGCGCCACCCGCTGGGCGAGCCGCTGCCCGCCTGGGAGCCCGGCGCGCACGTCGACCTGGTCCTCGGGCCGGGCCTGGAGCGGCAGTACTCGTTGTGCGGCGACCCCGGTGACCGGCGGGAGTGGCGGATCGCCGTGCTGCGCGAGGCCGGCGGGCGGGGAGGCTCCGCCCATGTGCACGAACGGCTGCGGCCCGGCGACACGGTACGGGTGCGGGGCCCGCGCAACCACTTCGCGCTGGAACCCGCCGCCCGCTACCGCTTCGTCGCCGGCGGCATCGGCATCACCCCGCTGCTGCCGATGCTGGCCGCCGCCGAGGAGGCGGGCACCGGGTGGACGCTGCTGTACGGCGGCCGGACCCGGGCCGGCATGGCGTTCACCGGGGAACTGGAGCGGTACGGCGACCGGGTGACGATCGCCCCCGAGGACGAGACCGGGCTGCTGGACCTCGCCCCCGTGCTCGACGACGTCCCCGAGGACACCCTCGTCTACTGCTGCGGGCCAGGGGCGCTGCTGGACGCGGCCGAGGCGCGGTGCCCGGCCGGGAAGCTGCGCGTGGAGCGCTTCTCCCCGAAGGACACACGACCGGGCGGCCCCGGCACGGAGTTCGAGGTCGTCCTCGCGCGCAGCGGGCGCACGGTCACCGTCGCGCCGGACGTCTCCGTCCTGGACGCCGTGCGCGCCGCCGGCGTCGAGGTGCTGTTCTCCTGCACGGAGGGCACCTGCGGCACCTGTGAGACCGATGTCGTCGAGGGCGTCCCGGACCACCGGGACTCGGTGCTCACCGACGCCGAGCGGGCCGCCGGGGAGACCATGCTCATCTGCGTGTCCCGCTGTCGTGGCCGGCGGCTCGTGCTGGACCTGTGATCCTCAGGTCGGCCTCGATCCGGGCGACGGTCGCCAGCAGGTGAGGCAGCAGGTCCCGGCGTACCGACTCCACGGAGTGGCGGCCGGCGTGCACCGCGATGTTCACGCCGGCCACCACCTCGCCGTCCCGGTCACGGACCGGCGCGGCGACCGACCGCAGGCCGTCCTCCAGTTCCTGGTCGACCAGCGCGTAGCCCTGGCGGCGCACCCGGCGCAGTTCCGCGCGCAGGGCGTCCGCCGAGGTGAGGGTGCGGGAGGTGGGGGCGCGCAGGCCGGCGCGGGCGAGCCGGGCACCGGTCTCGGCGTCCGGCAGTCCGGCGAGGATCACCCGGCCCACGGAGGTGAGGTGCGCCGGGAAGCGGGTGCCGACGGTGATCGACGCGGTCATGATGCGGCTGGTCGGCACCCGGGCGACGTAGACGACGTCGTCGCCGTCCAGGACGCACAGCGAGGACGACTCCCGTACCTGCGCGACGAGTCGCTCCAGATGCGGTTCGGCGATCTGCGGCAGCGTGAAACCGGCGAGGTAGGCGTAGCCGAGCTCCAGCACGCGCGGGGTGAGGCGGAAGAGCCGGCCGTCGGTGTGGACGTAGCCGAGGTCGGCGAGGGTGAGCAGGAAGCGGCGGGCTGCCGCGCGGGTCAGGTCCGTGGCACGGGCGACCTCGCTGAGCGTGAGCGCCGGGTGGTCCGCGTCGAAGGCGCGGATGACGGCGAGGCCCCGTTCGAAGGACCTGACGAAGTGCGGTGCGCGGACTGCGTCTTCGGGCATCGGGCCTCCGGCGGGAGCCTCACGGCGGGGCGCGCGGCACGGACGGCCGTACGCCGTGCGCACGCTGCGCGTGCGTGTTCCGCACTGTCGGCGAGGTTCGGGCTGCTGTCAACAGTCCATATCGACGGGGGCATTGACCGCGGGGCGTCCCGGCCCTACGTTCCCGCTGAGCACGTCCGTGCTGTCTGCGCACAGCCTGTCGGAGCACCAGGTCCGGTCCCACAGGGGGAGCCATGCGTCGTCTGTTCGTCGGCCTCACGGCCGTGTCCGTCCTGACCGCGGCGACGGCCTGCGGTTCGTCCGACGGCTCCAAGGGGCCGGACGGCGCCGGTTCGTCCGGCGGCACCACCACGGTCAAGGTGGGGCTCGTCCCCATCGTGGACGTCGCGCCGCTGTACCTCGGGCAGAAGAAGGGCTTCTTCGAGGAGCGGGGGCTGAAGCTGGACTTCTCCAGCGCGCAGGGCGGCGCGGCGATCGTGCCCGGCGTGGTCAGCGGCCAGTTCCACTTCGGCTTCAGCAACATGACCTCGCTCATGATCGCCCAGTCCAACAACGTGCCGGTCAAGGCGGTGGCGAACGGCATCGCGTCGACCGGCGTGGTGGGAAAGGACTTCGAGGCGTTGACCGTCAAGGGCGACAGCCCGATCAAGTCGGCGAAGGACCTGGAGGGCAAGAAGGTCGCCATCAACACGCTGAAGAACATCAACGAGACCGCGGTACGGGCATCGGTCGGCCGTGCGGGAGGCGACCCCGACAAGGTGGAACTCGTCGAGATGGCCTTCGACCAGATGCCGGCCGCGCTCGACGGCGGCCGGATCGACGCGGCGATGGTGGTGGAACCGGCGCTGGCCACGATCAAGAGCCAGGGCGGCCGGGAGATCGCCTCCCCCATGGTCGACATCGCGCCGAAGCTCACGGTCGCCATGTACTTCACCTCCACGCGGTACGCGCAGCAGAACCCGGAGGTGGTGAAGAAGTTCCAGGAGGCCACCGCCGAGTCCCTCGCCTACGCCGACTCCCACCCCGACGAGGTCCGCGAGGTCATCACCACGTACACCAGGATCCCGGCGGACGTGCTGGCGAAGGTGACGCTGCCGAAGTGGCCGACCGAACCGGATCGCTCCTCCCTCACCGCGCTGGCTAAACTCGGTTACTCCGACGGTCTGTTCAAGCGGTTCCCCGACCTGGACGAGCTGCTGCCGTGAGGGGCGGGGACGCCGCACTGGGCGCGGCCGGGCTCGCCGCCTTCCTCGCCCTGGGCGAGGCGGTGCCGCGGTTCGGCCTGGTGAAGGAGGAGTACTTCCCGCCCACCAGCCGTATCGCCGACGCGCTCGGTGCCGAGATCACGGACGGCGCGTTCTGGACCGCCCTCGGCGACACGCTCACCGGCTGGGCGCTGGGCCTGGCCGTCGCGGTCGCCGCGGGGATCGCCGCCGGGGTGCTCCTGTCGGTGGTGCCGTACCTGCGCGAGGCGACGGCGTCCACGATCGAGTTCCTGCGCCCGATCCCGTCGGTGGCGCTGATCCCGCTGGCGGTGCTGCTGTACGGCACCGAACTGAGGTCGGTGCTGCTGCTGGTCGTGTACGCGTCCTTCTGGCAGGTGCTGATCCAGGTGCTGTACGGCGTCCAGGACGTCGACCCGGTCGCCGAGGAGACGGCGCGGTCGTACGGGCTCGGCGCCTGGGCTCGCGTGCGGCACGTGCTGTGGCCGACGGCGCTGCCGTACGTGATGACCGGGGTGCGGCTGGCGGCGGCCGTCGCGCTGATCCTCGCCGTCACCGCCGAACTGGTCATCGGCGCCCCGGGGCTGGGCGCCCGGATCGCCGTCGCGCAGACCTCGCAGGCGGTGCCGGAGATGTACGCGCTGATCGTCGTCACCGGCCTGCTCGGGCTGCTGATCAACGTCGGTGCCCGGTCGGTGGAGCGGCGGGCGCTGGCCTGGCACCAGTCGGTGCGCGGGGAGGTGGCGGTGTGAGGCGGCTGCTGCTGCGGCTGGTGCTCGCGGGCGCCCTGCCGGCGATGCTGGTGGCCCTGTGGTGGGCGGCCTCGGCCGGCAGCACGGACGTGTACCGGCCGCCGCTCGGCACGATCCTGGCCGCCTTCCCGGAGGTGTGGACCGGCGAGCGGTGGCGCGGTGACGTGCTGCCCAGCGTGCTGAGGCTGGCGGCGGGCTACGCGCTCGCGGGCGTCGCCGGGGTCGCGCTCGGCACGCTGATCGGCTCCTACCGGCGGGTGCGGGCGGTGTGCGAGCCGGTGCTGGAGTTCCTGCGGGCCGTGCCGCCGCCGGTGCTGGTGCCGGTGATCATGCTGTTCGCGGGCATCGGCGACACGATGAAGGTCGTCGTCATCGCGAGCGGCTGCGTGTGGCCGGTGCTGCTCAACACGGTCGAGGGGGTGCGGGCACTCGACGCGGTGACGGCCGAGACGGCCCGCTCCTACGGCATCACGGGCGTGGCCCGGCTGAAGGACGTGGTGCTGCCCTCGGCGGGCCCGCAGATCTTCGCGGGTCTGCGCCAGGCCCTGTCGATCGGCATCATCCTGATGGTGATCAGCGAGATGTTCGCCGCCAGCAACGGCCTCGGTTTCGCCGTCGTGCAGTTCCAGCGTTCCTTCGCGATCCCCGAGATGTGGACCGGCATCCTGCTGCTCGGCCTGCTCGGTTTCGTGCTGTCGGTCCTGTTCCGGCTGGTCGAGCGGCGGGTGCTCGGCTGGTACCACGGCCTGCGCGCCGCCTCCCGGCGGTCGGTGTGAAGCCCCCGAAACCTGCGAAAGGGCGGTCCATGCTCGACGTACGCGGTCTGCGGAAGGTGTACGAGGGATCGGGGCGGCGCGTCGAGGCGGTGCGCGACCTGACCTTCACCGTGGCGGCCGGTGAACTGGTGTGTCTGGTCGGGCCGTCGGGGTGCGGCAAGACGACGCTGCTGAAGTGCGTGGGCGGACTGCTCGCGCCGACGGCCGGCGAGGTGTTCCTGGCGGGGCGGAGGGTGGAGGGCCCGCCGCCGGGGATGGCGTTCGTCTTCCAGGAGTACGGGCGCAGCCTGTTCCCGTGGAAACGGGTCGGCGAGAACGTCGAACTCCCCCTGAGGCAGAAGGAACTGAGCCGGGCCGGGCGCCGCGCGCTGGTGGCGGACGCGCTCGCCTCGGTCGGGCTGGCGGACGCCGCCGGGGCGTACCCGTGGCAGCTGTCCGGGGGCATGCAGCAGCGGGTGGCGATCGCGCGGGCGCTGGCGTACGAGCCCGAGGTGCTGCTGATGGACGAGCCGTTCGCGGCGGTGGACGCGCAGACCCGGGCCGACCTGGAGGACCTGGTGCGGCGGCTGTGGCGGGAGCGCGGCATCACGGTCCTGTTCGTCACCCACGACATCGACGAGGCCGTCTACCTGGGCGAGCGGGTGATCGTCCTGTCCGCCTCCCCCACCGTCGTGCGGGAACAGCTGGAGGTCGATCTGCCGGCCGACCGGGACCAGGTGCACACCCGGGTCTCCCCGCGCTTCGCCGAGCTGCGGACCCGTGTGTACGAGCAGATCCAGGCGGCGAAACGCGGCACGGACGACGGCCGGCCGGTCACGAAGGACGCGCCCCCGCTCCGCTGAACGGGGCCGGCGCCGCCGGTTCCGGCCGCCGGCGGACGCCTGCGGTGTTCGCCCGGGCGGCACGGTGGCGGGGAGGCCGGACGGAGGGGCAGGTCCTCGCGGGCGTGCTCAGCCCGTGCCGGTGACCACTCTCAGATGGGAGGCGGGGCGCCGGGCGCGGCCGGGCCGCTGCGGGGGGCGGCGCGTCTCGCGCGGGATCAGCGTCAGCCGGGTGCAGCCCAGTTCCTCCAGGGACCGGGGGGTCTCGACGACGACGCGGCACTCGGTCGCGCCCCGCCCCGGCCCGGAGAGGTGCAGCGGCCGTACGGCGCCGTCGTGCTCGACGGCCCGCTCGCCCACGGCGCGTATCCAGTGCGGCAGGCCCTGACGGTACGCCGCCTCCATGATCGGGTCCTGGGCGATGTCCCGGCGGACCGCCTGCAGCACGGCGTCGTGCCCGTGCCGTTCCAGGACGGCGGCGAAGTGGGCCAGCATCGGCAGGCACCAGCTCGCCTCGTGGTCGCCGAGGACCGCGGACGCGTCCGGGTGGAAGAGGACGAAGCGGAGGAAGTTGTCGGCCGGCATGGCCGTGGGGTGCGGTCCGACGCCCCGGAAGAGTGTCCGGAAGGCGCCGTTGGCGAGGACCACGTCCCAGCGGTGGTCGACGACGAAGGACGGGAAGGACACGGCCTCCAGGAGCGCGGCGTAGTCCTGGAGGTACGCCTGGGCGTCGGAGGTCGAGGGGACGGGCCGCGGAACCGGCCGCTGCCCTTCTGCCTGAAATGCCATCGGGAGGTCACCCCTCTTGCCTATGCGGCCTTCTCGCGGCGTCCCGATCCTGGGGCCCCGACGTGAGGCGTGTCAACTATCGTGGCATTTCGTGCCTGTTGAAGGCTGAAACAGGCCACAGTTGTGGCGAGACCTGGATGTGGGTTCCCGCGGCAGGCTAGTCTCCGGGAAGTTCACGGCTGCCGCTTGTGAGAAGCCTGTGGGGCATCTGAGAGACGTAGGAGATCTGTCGGTGACGGGTGGCTTCGAGGGTCCGGGCGTCAGGCCGTCGGCCGCGCTGCCGGCCGTGGTCGCCCGTGTCACCGCACTCGCGGAGCGGCTCGGTGTGCCGCACTCCGAGGTCTTCGACGTCGGCGCGCTGTCCGTCGCCTCCGGTGTCCCCGAGCCCGTGGTGGGTGCCCTGCTGAGCGGCCGGCCGGCGGGCGAGCCGGATGTGCAGGCCCGGTTCGTGCAGCGGCTGGACCTGCTGCGCCGCACCCGGCTCAAGCCCAACGGCCGCAGGTACACCCAGCAGGAGATCGCCGACGGCGCCGGTATGTCCCGGCAGCAGGCGGGTGCCCTCATCAACGGCGACCGGCGGCCCACCATGGAGCACTGCGACGCCCTCCAGCGTTTCTTCGGCGTGCACGCCGGGTTCCTCACCGCGGAGGATCCCGAGGCGCTCACGGGCGTTCTCCAGCAGACCGAGCAGGAGCTGCTGCAACGGCTCGCCGACCGCGAGCGGGCGGCGGCGGACACCGGCGGCGACCCGCTGGAGCGGCTGCTGCGGGACCACGGGGTGCGCGGCATCGCCTGGCGGGCCGCCCAACTGCCCACCGACCAGCACCGCGACAAGGTCGCCGAGTGGCTGGACATGCTGCTGGAGAGCGTCAAGCGCCCCGAGCCGTGAGCCCCGGGGCGTGCCCGGGGCCGGTGGGCACGGTCAGAAGTGCGGGACGGTGATCGCGGTGGCCACCAGCCCCTGACGTGCGGACCAGTGGCCCCGGAAGTGGGTCAGGCGGTGCCCGTCCACGGTCGGCCCCGGCACCAGGAGGGCGGCGCGCAGCCCGCCGCGGCGTTCGTCGTCGGGGTCCACGGAGATCTCGATGTCGGCCTCCGTGAAGTCCAGCCACTGCCCGGTGAGGGGGAACCACGCCTTGTAGACGGACTCCTTGGCGCTGAACAGCAGCCGCTCCCAGTGGACGCCGGGGTGCTCCCCGGCGAGCCGGCGCAGCCGTTCCACCTCGCCGGGGAGGGCCACGGCGGACAGGACGCCGTCGGGCAGCGGCCCGTCGGGTTCGGCGTCGATGCCGAGGGAGGCCAGGTCGGCGGCGCGGGCCAGGGCCGCGGCGCAGTAGCCGTCGCAGTGGGTCATGCTGCCCACCAGCCCGGCCGGCCAGCGCGGTTCGCCCCGCGGTCCGGGCAGGACGGGCTGCGGGGGCACGCCGAGTTTCCGCATGGCCCGGCGGGCGCAGGACCGGACGGCGGTGAACTCGCGGCGCCGCTTGGCGACGGCCCGCTCGACGAGGGGCTCCTCCTCGGGGAGGAGGGGCGGGTGTCCCGCGTCGTCCAGGTCGTGGGACTCCACGGCGACGACCGTGCCGGGCAGCAGTTCGTCGATCACCGGGCCGCCTCCGTCCCCGAGGGCGCGGGCAGGATGCGGCGCAGTCGTCCCGGCGGCCCGGTCCGCTTGCGCCATTCGCGGGGATATCCCACCGAGACCTCCTCGAAGCGGACACCGTCGTGCCAGGTGGTGCGCGGGATGTGGAGATGGCCGTAGACCATGGCGGCGACCCGGAACCTGCGGTGCCAGTCGGCGGTCAGCCGGGTGCCGCACCACATGGCGAACTCGGGGTACCACAGGACGTCGGTGGGGTGCCGGTGCAGCGGATAGTGGTTGACGAGGACCGTCGGCAGGCCGGGGGGCAGTGCGGCGAGTCTGCGCTCAGCCGCGGCGACCCGCGCCCGGCACCAGGCCTCGCGGCTCGGATACGGGTCGGGGTGCAGCAGGTGCTCGTCGGTGCACACGACGCCGGTCCCGTGGGCGTAGTCCAGTCCCTCCTCCTTCGTCGCGCAGCCGGCCGGGAGGAAGGTGTAGTCGTAGAGCAGGAACAGCGGTGCGACGACCGCCGGGCCTCCCTCGCCCTCCCACACGGGGTAGGGGTCCTCGGGCGTCGTCACGCCGAGTTCGCGGCACATCTCGACGAGGTGCAGGTAGCGGGCCTCGCCGCGCAGGGTGACGGTGTCCTTCGGGTGGGTCCACAGTTCGTGGTTGCCGGGTGCCCAGACGACGCGGCGGAAGCGGCCGGCGAGGGTGCCGAGGGCCCAGCGGACGTCGGACACCGTCTCGGCCACGTCGCCTGCCACCAGCAGCCAGTCGTCGTCGGACTCGGGGGTCATGTCCTCGACCAGGGCGCGGTTCTCCGGGTAGCCGATGTGCAGGTCGCTGATGGCCCACAGCCGGCCCTGACCGCCGTTCACGCCTGTCATCCCCTCGGCTCCTCCCCCGTGTGCCGTGCGCCGTCGTCGCCGCCAAGAGATCACATCCGGGTCCGGGCCACAAGGGCGGCACGGGCGGGCGTCCGTGTGCGGGCCAGTACGTGCGGGGCGCCCCGCACGCCGGCCGGCCAGGGATCCGAGGACCCTCGGGGCTACCTGAGATAGGCGAGCCCCGGGTGGACGGCCGTGTAGCCGTCGACGAGGCGGCGGGCGACGTTCACCGAGTCGACGAGCGGGTGCAGGGCGAAGGCCTTGACGGCCGCGGCGCGCGAACCGGTCCCGGCCGCGGCCAGCACCTCCCGCTCGACGGCCTTGACCGCGCAGACCAGCCCGGTGGCGTGCCCCGGCAGCGGGTCGACGGCCACCGGGTGCGCGCCGCTCGCGTCGACCACGCACGGGACCTCGATCACGGCCTCGGGGTCCAGGGCCGCGAGGGTGCCGCGGTTGCGGACGTCGAGGATGAGGACCGTGCGCTCGTTGCGGGCGATGGCCCGCATCAGCGCCAGGGCGACCTTCTCGTAGCCGCCGGACAGGTCGTCGGCCTCGCGCTCCCCGGCGCCGGCGGCCTCCCGGTTCTCGGCCATGTAGGTGGCCTCGCGTTCGGCGCGGGTGCGTTCCCAGGCGGCGAGGGCGGGCGTGCCGGGGCGGCGCATCTCCTCGTAGAAGCGGGCCTGCTGGTCGCGCAGGAAGGCGCCGCGGGTCCGTTCCGCCTCCTGGTAGGCGCGTACGGCCTCCCGCTCGAAGTAGTAGTAGTGCAGGTACTCGTTGGGGATCGCGCCCAGCGAGCGGAGCCAGTCGGCGCCGAAGAGACGGCCCTCCTCGAAGGAGCCGAGCAGCGCGGGGTCGGCGAGCAGGCGCGGGAGTTCGTCGCGGCCGTCGACGCGCAGGCCGCGGACCCAGCCGAGGTGGTTGAGGCCGACGTAGTCGATCCACGCCTCGTCCGGGTCGGCGCCGAGCACGCGGGCGATGCGGCGGCCGAGGCCGACCGGGGAGTCGCAGATGCCGATGACGCGGTCGCCGAGGTGCCGGGACATCGCCTCGGTGACCAGCCCGGCGGGGTTGGTGAAGTTGATGACCCAGGCGTCGGGGGCCAGCCGGGCCACGCGGCGGGCGATGTCGGCGGCGACCGGAACGGTGCGCAGGCCGTACGCGATGCCGCCCGCGCCGACCGTCTCCTGGCCGAGGACGCCCTCGGCGAGGGCGATCCGTTCGTCGTCCGCGCGTCCCTGGAGGCCGCCGACGCGGATCGCGGAGAACACGAAGTCGGCGCCGCGCAGCGCCTCGTCCAGGTCGGTCGTGGCGGTCACCGCGGGGGCGTCCGGCACCCCGGCGGCCTGCTCGGCCAGTACCCGGGTCACGGCGGAGAGCCGGCCGGCGTCCAGGTCGTGCAGGACGACGTGGGTCACGCGTCCCTCGGCGCGGTCCGCGAGGAGCGCCCCGTACACCAGCGGCACCCGGAATCCGCCGCCGCCCAGAATCGTCAGTCTCACATCCGCACCTTCCCTCACGCGCCTGCCCGCTGTCGCCGCCGATCATGGCACGCCCCGCGCGCGGCATCCCGCGGTCACCGGAAGCGGCGCCCGGGCCCGGTGCGGCGCGCCGCCGGTGCGGGGCGGGACCTGTGCGGGGCGGGACCGGTGTGTGGCGGGACCGGTGCGGGGCGGTCCGCGGATATCCCTCTCACCGGTGAGGACGGGGCCGGCCGGCCCCGTGATACTGGAACGGCCCCCGCCCCGAGGAGCCGGAGCCGCCCATGTCCGCCGCCTCCCCCCTCGCCTCCGTCACCGCCCGGCTGCGTACCACGAATCCGTACGCCGTCGACGCGGCCGTCGCCGCGCTGGCGCTGTTCGCCGTCTCCCTGCAGTGGCTGTTCCCGGACGAGGGGGACGACCCGCTGTCCTGGCAGGGCTGGCTGCTCGGGGCCGCGACGGTCGTGCCGCTGGTGTGGCGGCGCAGGGCGCCGTTCGCGACGGCGTGCGCCGTGTCGGTGGCCACCCCCGTCCAGGCGTTCCACCACGCGCCGCCGCCGGACCTGATGTACGGCGGGTTCGTCGTCCTGTACACCCTGGCGGCCCTCGGCCGGCCCTGGCAGCGGCGGACGATGCTGGCGGGCTGGCTGGCCGGGGTGGCTCTCACCATTTGGCACCGGGAGGACGCCGAGCCCTTCGAGTACGCCTTCCAGCTGCTGAGCATCGTGTGCGCGTACGCCTTCGGCGTGCTCGCGCGCACCCAGCGGGCGTACACCGCCGAACTGGAGGACCGGGCACGGCGGCTGGAGCGCGAGCGGGCCGCCGGCGCGGCGCGGGCGGCGGCGCGGGAACGGGCCCGGATCGCCCGTGACATGCACGACATCCTGGCGCACGCGGTGAGTCTGATGGTGGTGCAGGCCGAGGCCGGGCCGGTGGTGGTGCGCAGCGATCCGGCGCGCGCGGAGGCCGCGTTCGACGCGATCGCGGGCGCGGGGCGGGACGCGATGACCCAACTGCGGCGCATCCTCGGGGTGCTCGGGCGGGAGCAGGAGGAGCCCGGGCCGCAGCGGCTGCCGCAGCCGGGGGTGGACGCGCTGCCCGCTCTGGTCCGGCAGGTCGGCGAATCGGCCGGGCTGCGCGTGGAGTTGCGGGTGACGGGCCAGCCGCGCCCGCTGCCGCCGGACACCCAGGTCGCCGCCTACCGCATCGCGCAGGAGGCCCTCACCAACACGGTCAGACACGCGTACGCTGCCTCCGCGACGGTCGGACTCGACTGGGGGGAGGACGACGTGACCCTGACGGTGACGGACGACGGACGGGGGCCGTCCCCGGCGCCCGGGGGCGGTGGGCACGGGCTGATCGGCATCCGGGAGCGGGCCGCGGCCTGCGGGGGCGAGGCGGCCACCGGCGCCGGACCGGGCGGCGGTTTCCGCGTCGTGGCGCGCCTGCCCCTCGCCGCCGGGCGGCGGACGGCGCTCGGGTGAGCGTCCGGGTGGTCGTCGCCGACGACCAGGAGCTGGTCCGCAGCGGGTTCACCATGATCCTCGAGGCGCAGGACGACATCGAGGTCGTCGCCGAGGCCGGGGACGGCGCGGAGGCGGTCGCGGCGGTCGGCCGGCACGCGCCCGACGTGCTGCTGCTGGACATCCGCATGCCGGTCATGGACGGACTGGAGGCGGCGCGGCTGGTGTGCGCGCGGTCCGCGTGCAAGGTCGTCATGCTGACCACGTTCGACCTGGACGAGTACGTGTACGAGGCGCTGTACGCGGGCGCGAGCGGCTTCCTCCTCAAGGACGTGCGCCGGGACGACCTGGTGCACGCGGTGCGGGTGGTGGCGGCCGGCGACTCGCTGCTCGCGCCCGCGGTGACGCGCCGGCTGGTCGCGGACATCGTGCGGCGGCGCCGCGCCGGAACGGCCGCCGAGGTCACGCCGCGGCGGCTGGAGGTGCTGACCGCGCGTGAGGTGGAGACGCTGCGGCTGCTGGCCCGCGGGCTGTCCAACGCCGAGATCGCCACGACGCTGTTCGTGAGCGAGCACACCGTCAAGACCCATGTCAGCAATGTGCTGGGCAAGCTCGGTCTCAGGGACCGGGTGCAGGCGGTGATCTGCGCGTACGAGACGGGTCTGGTGGCTCCCGGCTCACCCTGACCGATCCGGGAACGATCGGGGGCCGATCCGGGAGCGATCGGGGACCGATCCGGGAGTGATCCGGCAGTCCGGTCTTCCACCTTGCCGAGACCTATCGTTTTTCGATAGTTTCTCATCGTTGCTCGATAGAAGCTCGGAGGAGAGACGATGGGAAAGCCGGCCATGCTCGCGTTGCGAGCCGTCCTGGTGGTACTGCTCGCCGGTTCGGTGTTCGTGGAGGCGGTCATGCTGCCGCTGATCTTCATGGACATGGAGAACGAGGCCGATGCGGTGACGTCGCTGCGGGTGCCGCTGATCACGACGCTCTTCCTCGGGACGGTCGCCGCCCAGGTGATCCTGGTCTGTGTCTGGAGGCTGCTGACGATGGCCCGGCGCGGCACGGTCTTCTCGCACGCCGCCTTCCGCTACGTGGACGTCGTCACCGGCGCGTTCGCCACGGGCGCCGTGCTGGTGTGGGTCTTCGGCCTGCTGCTGTCGATGATCAACGCCGGCGGGCCGGAGGAGGACCAGGTCGCGCCCGGCATCGTCCTGCTGGTCGGCGGCGTGGGCCTGGCCGTTCTCGGCGTCGCGCTGATCGTCCTCGTCCTGCGGACGCTGCTCGCCCGGGCCGTCGACCGCGACCTGGAGGCCTCGCGGATGCGGGCCGAGCTGGACGAGGTGATCTGATGCCGATCGTCGTGGAGATCGACGTGATGCTGGCCCGCCGGAAGATGTCCGTGGGCGAACTGGCCGAACGGGTCGGCATCACCCCCGCCAACCTCGCCGTCCTGAAGAACGGCCGCGCCAAGGCGGTCCGCTTCACCACCCTCGCCGCGCTGTGCGAGGTGCTGGACTGCCAGCCGGGGGACCTGCTGCGGTGGGAGCCCGCGGAACCCGGTGCGGCCGGCGCCGTCGAGGAGGCCGGCGCGGACCTGGCCGGATGAGCCGCGGGAACGGGGAACCCGGGTGAGGATCCGCCCTTGCCCGGGTCTTCCGCCGGAGGACGCCATGCCCGCCCAGCTCCCGCCTGGGCGAAGGCCATGGAGGCACCTTTCCGGCGGGGCCGGCGGGTCCGGCGGCCCCGTCTCCCCCCGGCGGGTGAGGCCGGCGTCGCTCTCCCCCGTACGGGCGAGTCCCGCAAACCGCTCTCCCGGGCGATCCGGCGGGCCCCGGCGGCCCCGACTCTGGTGGCGACACCGGAAGACGAACCGCCGGGAGGGACCGTGCTGTCCACACTCGCCCGGGCGGCTACCCGCCGCCCCTCGACCGTGATGCTCCTGTGGGGCCTGTTCCTGCTGCTCGGCCTCGGCCTCGGGACGGGCGTCTTCGGGAAGCTCTCCGACGACGTGCCCGACGTCCCCGGCACCGAGTCGGAGGTGACCGCCGAGTACCTGGACGGCCTCGACCCCTCCGGCGAGTCGATCACTGCCGTCGTCGAGGCCGCCGCCGTCGGCGACCCCCGGGTGCGCGCCGAGGTGGGGCGTGCCGTCGCCGACCTGAGGAGGATCGCGGGCGTCGCCGCCGTACCCGACCCGTACGCCACGCGCGGCCTGGTCGCCGGGGACGGGCGGGCGCTGATCGTGCCCGTCGAGTTCGCGGGCGGTCTGGGTGACGACGCCGAGGAGGAGGCGGTGGAGGCGGCGGCGGCCCGGCTGCACGGGATCGACGCGTCCGGCGTGCACGTCAGCGGCGGCCCCCTGCTCGGCGAACAGCTCGGCGAGCGCGCCCAGGAGGACGTGAAGAACGCGGAGCTGCTCTCCCTGCCCGTCGTCCTGGTGCTGCTGCTCGTCGTGTTCGGCGGGCTGCGCGCGGCCGGGCTGCCGCTGCTGGTCGCACTCGCCGGCATCGCGGGCGCGTTCCTCGCCCTGTCCGGCTTCAGCCAGGTCACCGACGTCTCCGTGTACGCGATCCAGGTCACGACGATGCTGGGGCTCGGTCTCGCCGTGGACTACGCCCTGCTGATGCTGGTCCGTTTCCGCGAGGAGCGGCGGCACACGGCGGACGTGGCCGAGGCCGTGCACCGCACCGTCGCGGCGGCCGGACGGACCGTGCTGTTCTCCGGGCTGACCGTGGCCGTGAGCCTGGCCGGGCTGCTGGTCTTCCCGAGCACGTTCCTGCGCAGCATGGGCCTCGCGGTGGCCGCCGTGGTCGTCGTCGACATGCTCGCCGCGCTGACGCTGCTGCCCGCGCTGCTGGCCCGGTTCGGCGGGAGGATCACCCCGGCGAGGACCCGGCCGGACGGGGAGGAGGGCCGGCTCTTCGCCCGCCTCGCCCGTTTCGCCGCCCGCCGGCGCGTGGCCGTCCTGGCCGTCGTCGTCCCGGCCCTGCTGGTGCTGGCGCTGCCCGTCACCGGGATGCGCATCGACATCGGGGACGCGCGGCAGCTCCCCCGCAGCACCGAGGCACGGCGGCTGTACGACGCGGTCGGCGCGCACTTCCCGCCGGGCACCGGTGTCGAGCCGGTCACCGTGGTGCTGCGGCCCGGCACCGACGCCGCGACCGCCGGCCGGATCGGCGCGCTCGTGCCGGGAACCGGGCGGCGGGACCTGCCCGGTGGCACGACGGTGCTCGAACTGCCCCCGTCCGGCCCGGCCGACGGCGCGGCGGCCACCGCACTGGTCGAGCGGGTACGGGAGATGCGCGGCGACGCGCCCGTCCAGGTCACCGGCACCGCGGCCCAGCTGGTCGACTTCCGGCAGATGCTCGCCGACCGGGCGCCCTGGGCGGCGCTGACCGTGCTGGCCGGGATCTTCGCGCTGCTGTTCGCCTTCACCGGGTCGGTGCTGCTGCCGCTGCGCACCGTGGCGACGACGCTGCTCAGTCTGGCCGCCGCGCTCGGCGCCGTCGTGTGGGTGTTCCAGGAGGGGCATCTGGCCGGGCTGATCGGTGCCGAGGGGCTGGGCGCGCTGAGCCTGACGGCGCCGCCGCTGATCATCGCGATCGCCTTCGGACTCGCCATGGACTACGAGCTGTTCATCCTGGCCCGGATGCGCGAGGCCCGGGAGCGCGGCGAGGACGACCGGCAGGCCGTGGTGACCGGGCTGCGCCGCTCCGGGCGCGTGGTGACCTGCGCTGCGCTGCTGCTCGCGGTGGTGTTCGCGGCCTTCATGACGGGCGGTTTCTCCCCCATCCTGCAGATCGGTCTCGGCCTCACCCTGGCGGTGCTGATCGACGCGACGGTCGTACGGATGCTGCTGGTCCCGGCGTCCATGGCGCTGCTCGGGCGGTGGGCGTGGTGGGCACCGGGGCCGCTGCGCCGGGCGCACGAGCGGTTCGGCGTGCGCGAGGGGCCCGTCGCCGTCCCCGCCGCGCCGGAGCCGGCACGCCGGTGACACGGTACGGCCGCGGGGGCCGCCCCCCCCCCCGGGGGGGGGGGGGGGGGGGGCCCCCCCCCCGCCCCGGCCCCCCCCCCCCGCCCGCGCGGGCCCCCCCCCCCGCGCCCCCCCCCCCCCCCCCCCCGCCCCCCCCCCCCCCCCCCCCCCCCCGTACCGCCGTCTCAGCGCAGCTCCGCCCGGAAGGCCGCCGGTGTCTGGTCGGTGTGCTGCTGGAAGAACTTGGAGAAGTTCGCCGCGTCCGGGAAGCCGACCGCCGCGCCGACCCGGCCGATCGGCATGTCGGTGTGGGCCAGGAGCCGCTTGGCCTCCAGGACGACGCGTTTGTCGATGAAGCCCTTGGGCGTCTCGCCGGTGGCGGCGCGCACCGCGCGCACGAGGGTGCGGCGGGAGTAACCGAGCGCGTCGGCGTAGGCGCTGACGCTGTGGTTGGTGGCGAAGTCCCGCTCGACCGCGTCGCGGAAGAGGGTGAAGGTGGTGTCCCCGGGCGCCTGCCCCTCGCGCGCCTCCTGCGCGGAGCTGGCCGCGAGGTGCGCGAGGCGCAGCAGGAACGCGGTGAGCGTGTGGCGCAGTACGGCGGTGTGCAGGCTGAGCGGGAGGGTCGTGGCGTCCTCGTACTCGCGGCGCAGCTGGTCGAGAGAGGCGGTCAGGGCGGCGAGCCGGGCCTCGTCGGGACGGAGCAGGGGCGGCAGGTCGTAGCGGTAGAGGCCGGTGGCCTCCACGGTCGCGCGGGGCAGGAAGCCGGGCTGCATGGTCAGCACGGTTCCGCGGTACTCGCTGTCCGGCGAGAAGCGGTGGACCTGGCCGGGACGGATCCACAGCAGATCGCCGGCCGTCGCCTCGTACTCGGCGAAGTCGATCATGTGCCGGACCGGTCCGCCGGTGAAGAGCATGACGACGTGGAAGTCGATGCGGTGCACGCGGTGCAGCGGGGCCTGCGCGTGCCAGGTGCGGCCCGTACCCATGGGGCCGACCTGTATGCCGACGCCGAGGAGGCTGAGATCGACCGGGAAGGGGAACGTTCTGATCCCGCCGCCGTCACCGTCGCCGTATTGCGTGTGTTCGCCCGCCATGTCCTTCTCGCACCGTGCCGCCCGTGCGCCGTGCCGCCAGGGCGTGTCCCAGTTTCACCACAGGCTGGCACACGATGACCTTCACTCCCAAAAGTCAGACTTTTAAGTTTGAACGCATCAGACCAGTTCCTACGCTCCGATCGAGGACTTCTTGAAGATGAGCACGCACACAGCGGACGGCGCGGACCGCCTCGTATGGACCGAACTCGACCGGCGTGCCGTCGACACCGCCCGCGTTCTGGCGGCCGATGCCGTGCAGAAGGTGGGCAACGGCCACCCGGGCACGGCGATGGCCCTGGCTCCTGCCGCGTACACGATCTTTCAGAAGGTGATGCGGCACGACCCCGCCGATCCGGAGTGGACCGGCCGTGACCGCTTCGTCCTCTCCCCCGGCCACACCTCGCTGACCCTCTACACCCAGCTCTACCTGGCCGGGTACGAGCTGGAGCTGGACGACCTGAAGGCGTTCCGCACGCACGGCTCGAAGACCCCGGGCCACCCGGAGTACGGGCACACCGCGGGCGTGGAGACGACGACCGGCCCGCTGGGCCAGGGCGTCGCCAACGCGGTGGGCATGGCGATGGCCGCCCGCTACGAGCGCGGCCTGTTCGACCCCGAGGCCCCCGAGGGCACCTCGCCCTTCGACCACACGATCTGGGCGATCGTCTCCGACGGCGACCTCCAGGAGGGCGTCTCCGCCGAGGCCTCCTCCCTCGCCGGGCACCAGAGGCTCGGCAACCTGGTCTTCCTCTACGACGACAACCACATCTCCATCGAGGGCGACACCGCGACCGCGTTCTCCGAGGACGTGCTGAAGCGGTACGAGGCCTACGGCTGGCACGTGCAGCGCATCGAGCCCGCCGAGAACGGCGACGTGGACGTGCACGCGCTGTACGCGGCGCTGACGGCGGCGAAGGCCGAGACCGCGCGCCCCTCGATCATCGCGATGCGTACGATCATCGCCTGGCCCGCCCCGAACGCGCGGAACACCGAGGCGTCCCACGGCTCCGCCCTCGGCGAGGACGAGGTGGCGGCCACCAAGCGCGTCCTCGGCTTCGATCCGGAGAAGACCTTCGAGGTCGCCGACGACGTGCTCGCCCACACCCGGGGAGCCCTGGACCGGGGCGCCGAGGCGCACGCCGCCTGGGCCAAGCGGCTCGACAAGTGGCGCGGCGACCAGCCGGAGCGCGCTCAGCTGTTCGACCGCGTGGTCGCCGGCCGGCTCCCCGAGGGCTGGCAGGACGCGCTGCCGGTGTTCGAGCCCGGCAAGGCGGTCGCCACCCGCGCCGCCTCCGGCAAGGTGCTGCAGGCCCTCGGCCCGGTCCTGCCCGAGCTGTGGGGCGGCTCCGCCGACCTGGCCGGCTCCAACAACACGACCATCGACAAGACCAGTTCCTTCCTCCCGAAGGGCAACCCGCTGCCGGAGGCCGACCCGTACGGGCGCACCGTGCACTTCGGCATCCGCGAGTTCTCGATGGCCGCGGAGATGAACGGCATCGCCCTGCACGGCAACACCCGCGTCTACGGCGGCACCTTCCTGGTCTTCTCCGACTACATGCGCAACGCGGTGCGCATGTCCGCGCTGATGCAGCTCCCGGTGACCTACGTGTGGACGCACGACTCCATCGGCCTGGGCGAGGACGGCCCGACCCACCAGCCCGTGGAGCACCTGGCCGCCCTGCGCGCCATCCCCGGCCTCAACGTCGTCCGCCCGGCCGACGCCAACGAGACCGCGATCGCCTGGGCTGAGATCCTCAGGCGCCACTCGACCAGGCCCGCCCCGCACGGCCTCGCGCTGAGCCGCCAGGGCCTGCCGACGTACGAGCCGAACCCGGACGCGGCACGCGGCGGGTACGTCCTCGCCGAGGCCTCCACCGGCTCCCCCGACGTCGTCCTGATCGCCACCGGCTCCGAGGTGCGGCTGGCCGTGGCCGCGCGGGAGGCGCTGGAGGCGGAGGGCACGCCCACGCGGGTGGTGTCGATGCCGTCCGTGGAGTGGTTCGAGGAGCAGAGCCGCGAGTACCGCGAGAGCGTGCTGCCGCCGTCCGTGAGGGCCCGGGTGGCCGTCGAGGCCGGCATCGGCCTGACCTGGTACCGCTTCGTGGGCGACGCGGGCCGCATCGTCTCCCTGGAGCACTTCGGCGCCTCCGCCGACGCCGAGACCCTGTTCGCCGAGTACGGCTTCACCGCCGAGCACGTGGCCGCCGCCGCCAGGGAGTCCCTGGCCGCCGCCCGCGGCTGAGCCGGCGCCCCCTGAGAAGCAGAAAGAGAAGATGATCACTGTGACCGAAGCAACCGCACCCGCGGGAGCACTGCGACGCCTGTCCGAGGCGGGCGTCTCCGTCTGGCTGGACGACCTGTCGCGGCGGCGGATCGAGTCCGGCAGCCTCGCCGAGCTGATCGCCACGAAGAACGTCGTCGGCGTCACCACCAACCCGTCGATCTTCCAGGCCGCCATCGGCTCTGGCGAAGGTTACGAGGAGCAGCTCGCCGATCTGGCAACCCGGGGCGTCACCGTCGACGAGGCGGTCCGCATGATGACCACGGCCGACGTCCGCGCCGCCGCCGACGTGCTGCGCCCCGTCTTCGACGCCACCGGCGGCCGGGACGGCCGGGTCTCCATCGAGGTCGACCCGCGCCTGGCCCACGACACGACGGCCACGATCGCCGAGGCCAGGCAGCTCGCCTGGCTCGTCGACCGCCCCAACGTGATGATCAAGATCCCGGCGACGAAGGCCGGTCTCCCCGCGATCACCGAGGTCGTCGGCGCCGGCATCAGCGTCAACGTCACGCTGATCTTCTCGCTGGAGCGCTACCGCGAGGTCATGGACGCCTACCTGGCCGGCCTGGAGAAGGCGCAGGCGGCCGGGATCGACCTGGCCGGCATCCACTCCGTGGCCTCCTTCTTCGTCTCCCGCGTCGACAGCGAGATCGACAAGCGGCTGACGCTGCTGGGCACGGACGAGGCCCTCGCCCTGAAGGGGAAGGCGGCCCTGGCCAACGCGCGACTGGCCTACGAGGCGTACGAGGAAGTCTTCTCCGGCGACCGTTTCACCGCCCTCGCCGGTGCCCGGGCCAACGCCCAGCGCCCCCTGTGGGCGTCCACCGGTGTGAAGGACCCCGCATATCGGGACACCCTGTACGTGGAGGAGCTGGTCGCTCCCGGCACCGTGAACACGATGCCGGAGGCCACCCTGGACGCCACCGCCGATCACGGTGACGTCCGGGGCGACACGGTCACCGGTGGTTACGCCCAGGCCCGGGCGGACCTCGCGGCCGTGGAGCGGCTCGGCATCTCGTACGACGAGGTCGTGGAGCAGCTGGAGCAGGAGGGCGTCGCCAAGTTCGAGACGGCCTGGCAGGACCTGCTCGACGCCGTGACGAAGTCCCTCAACAGCAAGGGAGTTGACGGGGAATGAGCGAGGAGCTTCCCGCTACGACGGCCCACGGGGCCAGGGCGACGAAGGAAGCCGAGGAGGCCCGGGCGGCCCGGGAGGCCGCGGGCACGCCGGAGACCGGCGCGCCCGGGGCCGCCGGCGCGCCCGAGGCCGCCGGGTCCGGCAAGCCCGCGCGGTCCGCCCGGAAGTCCAAGGCGTCCGGCACCGCCGGGAAGGCGAAGGACAAGAAGGCGGACGAGAACCCCGTCGAGCCCGTGGCACCGCTCGACTGGAGCAATCCCCTGCGCGATCCGCAGGACCGCCGGCTGCCGCGCATCGCCGGCCCCTCCGGCCTGGTCATCTTCGGCGTCACCGGCGACCTGTCCCGCAAGAAGCTGATGCCGGCCGTGTACGACCTCGCCAACCGGGGTCTGCTGCCGCCGGGCTTCTCCCTGGTCGGCTTCGCCCGCCGGGACTGGGAGAACCAGGACTTCGCCGAGGTCGTGCACGACGCCGTCAAGGAACACGCGCGCACCCCCTTCCGCGAGGAGGTCTGGCAGCAGCTCGCCGAGGGCATGCGCTTCATCCCCGGCGACTTCGACGACGACGAGGCCTTCGAGCAGCTGCGCAAGTCCGTCGAGGAGCTGGACGCCTCCCGCGGCACCAGCGGCAACTACGCCTTCTACCTCTCCGTGCCGCCGAAGTTCTTCCCCAAGGTCGTCCAGCAGCTGAAGAAGCACGGCCTGGCCGACGCCCCGGAGGGCTCCTGGCGCCGCGCGGTCATCGAGAAGCCGTTCGGGCACGATCTGGAGAGCGCCTGCGAGCTGAACGCGCTGGTGCACGACGTCTTCGACCCGGAGCAGGTCTTCCGCATCGACCACTACCTGGGCAAGGAGACCGTCCAGAACATCCTGGCGCTGCGCTTCGCCAACACGATGTACGAGCCGATCTGGAACCGGTCCTACGTGGACCACGTGCAGATCACCATGGCCGAGGACATCGGCATCGGCGGCCGGGCCGGTTATTACGACGGCATCGGCGCCGCCCGCGACGTCATCCAGAACCACCTCCTGCAGCTCCTCGCGCTGACCGCGATGGAGGAGCCCGCCTCCTTCGACGCCGCGTCACTGCTCACCGAGAAGCTGAAGGTGCTGCGCGCGGTCCGGCTCCCCGACGACCTCGGCGCGCACACCGTGCGCGGCCAGTACGCGGCCGGCTGGCAGGGCGGCGCGAAGGTGCCCGGCTATCTGGAGGAGGAGGGCATCGACCCGGCCTCCACCACCGACACCTACGCCGCGATCAAGCTGGACATCGACAACCGCCGCTGGGCGGGCGTCCCCTTCTACCTGCGCACCGGCAAGCGGCTCGGCCGCCGGGTCACCGAGATCGCGGTCGTCTTCCAGCGCGCCCCGCACTCACCCTTCGACACCACCGCGACGGAGGAACTCGGCGAGAACGCCATCGTCATCCGCGTCCAGCCCGACGAGGGCATGACGGTCCGCTTCGGCTCCAAGGTGCCGGGCACGTCGATGGAGATCCGGGACGTGTCCATGGACTTCGCGTACGGCGAGTCCTTCACGGAGTCCAGCCCCGAGGCGTACGAACGGCTGATCCTGGACGTCCTCCTGGGCGACGCCAACCTGTTCCCCCGTCACCAGGAGGTGGAAGAGTCCTGGCGGATCCTCGACCCGATCGAGGAGTACTGGGCCACGCACGGCAGGCCCGCGCAGTACGCCTCGGGCGGCTGGGGACCCGAGGAAGCCGACGAGATGCTCGCACGAGACGGACGGAGCTGGCGCAGGCCATGAGGATCGACCTGACCGACACCACGGCAAGCAAGGTCAACAAGGCGCTGGTGCAGGGCCGCCGCGCCATCGGGACCCCGGCCGTGGGCATGGTCCTGACGATGGTGATCGTCACGGACGAGGAGAACGCCTACGACTCGATCAAGGCAGCCGAGGAGGCCTCGCACGAGCACCCCTCGCGCACCCTGGTCGTCATCAAGCGGCACACCCGCAACCTGCGCGAACGCACCCGCTCGCACCTCGACGCCGAGGTCCGGGTCGGCTCGGAGGCCGGCACCGGCGAGACGGTCGTGCTGCGCATGTACGGCGAGGTGTCCGAGCACGCCGACTCGGTCGTGCTGCCGCTGCTGCTGCCGGACGCCCCGGTCGTCGTGTGGTGGCCGGTGGACGCCCCCGACAACCCGGCCAAGGACCCGCTGGGCGCGCTGGCACAGCGCAGGATCACCGACCTGTACGCGGTCGAGAAGCCGATGGAGGTCCTGGAGAAGCGCGTACGCACCTACGCGCCCGGCGACACCGACCTGGCCTGGACCCGGCTGACGCTGTGGCGGTCCATGCTGGCCGCGGCGCTGGACCAGGCCCGGGTGCCGGTGACGTCGGCGGCCGTGGAGGCCGAGGCGGACAACCCGGCGGCCGAGCTGCTGGCCCGCTGGCTCCGGGCGCGCCTCGGCGTGGAGGTCGAGCGCGTCGTCACCGACGGCCCGGTGATCACAGCGGTCCGCCTGGGCACCGCGAACGGCGAGATCGTCCTCGACCGGCCCGAGGGCCCGCTCGCCACCCTCACCCTGCCGGACCAGCCGCCGCGCACCCTCGCGCTGAAGGTCCGCCCCACCTCCGAACTCATCGCCGAGGAGCTCAGGCGCCTCGACGCGGACGAGATGTACGCCATCGCCCTGCGCGGCGAGGCCGGCAAGGAGACCCCCGTCCATGTCTGACACCCCCAAGCTCACCGACCGGCCCGAGTGGGCCGCGCTGAAGGACCACCGCTCGGACGCGCTCGCGCGACCGGACCTGCGCGAGCTGTTCGACGCCGATCCCGGCCGGGCCGAACGGTACGTCGTGCGCGTCGGCGACCTGCGCATCGACTACTCCAAGCATCTGGTGACCGATGAGACGCTGCGGCTGTTGCGTGAACTGGCCGTGGCCACCGATGTGTTCGGGCTGCGGGACGCCATG